>JAZGDL010000333.1:0-12094 GCA_036477795.1 Phycisphaerae bacterium | reverse complement strand
CGTTTGGAGCGATCCATGATGTAGCGCCACCCCTTGTGGGTGGCGCCCAACGCGGGTGCGCCACCCACAAGGGGTGGCGCTACAGACTAAATCGACAAACCCTACAGCGCAGGGCCGCGGTGGACCCTTATCAGAATCCCTTCTCGGCCCCCCCTCCTGGCGTTGTGGGACCGGCTTTCCCTGTGGGACCGGCTTTCCAGCCGGTAAAATGACAGGCTGGAAAGCCTGTCCCACCTATGGGTGCGAGAAAGGATTCTCGCACCAGCACTTTGCAAGGATTCTCGCACCAGCAACTTTGCAACCGGTTGTTCGTTTGTTCATTCTAGTGTTTCGTCACACTTCAATCAACGGGTTGGGTGGCGCCGACAAACTTGCTCGTCGGTGGATGAGCAAACAATCGCGGACAAACGAGTTTGTCCGTGCCAACTCGCAAACTCGAGCGTGATGGTGCACTAGCAATTCATCGGGAAAATGGTACGCTAAATCCACCGGGGACGCGGTTGGAGCCCGAATATGGCTATTCGGCTTGAGGGGACTGCGGCGGGCTCGGCGTGGATTTGCAGCCGGCTCGGCAGGCCGCTATAATAGCCTTTGAATGTTTTGGGGAGGGACGCCTGTGGTGGCGGCTGGCTCTCCACTAGGTAACTTCGGTAGTTTATTTCGATTGTAGGGGCCTTATGCACTATCCCCGTCGTAACAGTAAGATCAAGCGGGCCCGGAAGCAGGGGTTTCGTGCGCGAATGCGTACGCCCGGGGGACGTAGGATTATCAGCGCCAAACGGCGTCGGGGCAGGGCCCGCGTCAGCGTTGTCTAATCCCGTCTTCGGCCGTGCGCTGTGGGACCGGCTTTCCAGCCGGTCAGATGACAGGCTGGAAAGCCTGTCCCACACATGGCCGGTCAGATGACAGGTTAGAAAGCCTGTCCCACATGCGGCGGGTGAATGCAATGCATGACCAGGCTCACGGGCCCGTTCCCGCCGAACGCCGGCGCCAAGGAATCAATGCCCGTATATCGTCAATGCTGAACCCGCCTCCTAACCAGATCACCGCCCAGCCTACCATAACCAGCAGGGCCGACACGCCGATACCGCGGTCCTCATAGCGGTACGCCACCCAAGCTGCGGCAAACACCACCACCTGACTCAACACGTACACCAACGGGGGAAGCAGTTTTCTCGTCTTGCCGACGCGCGCAGTAGCGACAAACAAGGCAATCGCGCAGGCCACGTGGCCGGCGCCCTTGCCGACGATCACACCGTATACCCCCATCGGTTCGATCAGGGCCAACGTCACGCCGAATTGGATGATGTTCTGCAGCACATTGCTGACAAACACGGAGGGCATACGCTCGTACGCCATCAGCGTTATGCCGTTGATGGTGCGCAGCGAATCAATGTTGACCACTACCGCCAGGCAAATGAGGTAGTGATGATGCTCGACATAGGTGGCGCCGAAGATCGACGCCAACGGTCGTGAAAGGAAAATGACGGTCACCGACACCAACGCGTAAATCCCAACGGTGATTCGGCTGACGCGCCGATAACCGGACACCACCGAGTCCTCGGCATCACCGCCGAGAAGCTTCGAAAAAGTCGCCAACAACAGATGCTCGACCTGCTGCACGGCCAGCGGGACAATGCGTGCCACCTCGAACAGCGCGAAGTAAATGCCCAACTGGGCCACGCTGAAGTAGACCGCCACGAAGAAACGGTCAATGGCGTTGTTGATCCACACCATTATCGTGTCAAAATAGGTGAACATGGTGAACTTGAGGCACCCCGAAGGGAACCTGGGGCGCCATCGCACGCGCACCCAACGCCGCAAGAGCCAAGACGATACGCAAAGGTTCACCACGGCTCCAACGACCATCGCACCGCCCAGCCAGAGAACCGCGTCGGCGATCATAGAAGCCGATGCGGTTACGTACATCACAACTGCCACCAGCGTGACCAGCACAAGTTGTATCCGCAGCAGAAGCGACGCCCACACAAACGACAGGTTGCCGGTCACGATCGAGTTGGCCAGCGCCGAGAACAGCGCGAAGGGGATCAAGAAGAGCAATACGGTTCGCGTTCGGGCGTCGACGCGCTGCTGCAGCAGCACGTCAAACAGCTCCGGCCGCAGCAGGGCCAGGATCAACCCGGCCGCCGCCGCCGCCGCCACAAGGTACAGGAAACCGCTCACCAGGCCCGACCGGCCCTCTTCACTCGACAGCTTCGGAAAGTAGGTGGGAAAGACGTTGCGGCCGCCCGGAAAAAAGAAGGTGTAAATCGCGTTGAGAAACAGCAACAGCAGTGCAAAGGTGCCCAGCACCTCAGTGGTGTGGCCCACGCGACCCAGCAGGATGTATCGCGCGTACGAAAGCGGGAACGCTATCGCGGAGATGATCAGCGTCCAGGCCGCACCCTTACGGGCATGGGACCTTACCTCGTCCGGGTTCATCGCTCCCATCCGTCCTCTTCAGTCGGAACGAATATCGCCTCCGGCCTGATGCGCCAACCCGAGACCGGCCAAAACACCTCATCCTGGCCAAAGACATCGCCTTGCCTTATGTAAAAGGGCTCCAGTTCAACCGGAAACCAGTCCACGTCAACTAGAACAGCCCCGAAGCGCCTGTTCCCCACTGCCAACAGCAGTTCATCCCGCAGGGCCTCCTTCATGTCGCTCTTACCACTCTTGAATATGTCCAGTATGGCCATCTGATGTGCGAAAGTCCCCTTGTTAACAGCAGATGCCAAATATGGATGGCATGGAATAAAGACATCTCCGTCAATGCCCTTTATGCGAGCGACCAAGCGCCGCCCAGCTTCGAGATCGTCCACGCTGGGGCACAGGGAGAAGGGATTATATAGCAGGCATGCGTATTGCATGATGCATATCGCAAAGACATGGCCTGGGCCCAGGCTCTGAGAGGCGGAACGCCTCGATTTGACAAGGCCAAGAAGCTCATGAATGGCAAGACCGAAGAGAATACAGATCATGGCATAGGCAGGAAACAAGTTGTTGAGATGCCCGCCCTGGTGAAGACGAGACATCCACGCCCCGCCCACCATCCCGACTGCGGCAAGAGAGTAGAATAAGAGATTATTTGTCGCCCTTCTGGAAGCCTGCAACCACAGGTAGAATCCGGACATTGCACAAGAGATGGCCAGCGGTCCTAGCAGGTCTTGGGTCCAGAACTTGATGATCATGTCGCCCACGATAGGATGCTGTTGCGGTAGATCGAACACATAGAAGCTGTACCAGCCGTCGTGTACCCAGTCAAGAACGAGCGTGCTGGCAACGACCAGCCCCCCCACGGTACACAGCAGGGCCATGGCATACCGAAGCCTGGTCAGCGCGCAATACAGTATAAGCGGCAGTACAATGATTAGCGCGGTCTGCTTTGTCAGAAATGCAATGAAGAAGAGGATTCCCGAAATTACAAAAGATCGCAAGTGTGTGCCGAAACGCAGAACGTATAAAGCGCTCAGTGAGAAGAGCAAGAACAACGAATCATTCCTGGCCAGATCAAACCATGCCCCGCACTCCCGGAACGTCGCTACAAACAGGCTGCAACTCAGCCCCCCGGCGAAGGCACTGTTCGTTTCTCGCCTCACGAAGAGATAAATGATCAAAAAACAACCCAGAGATGCCATGAGCGACACCATCCGCAAAGGTGGTAACCCCGGGCCACAGACAGATGACACAATCGCTGAAACATAGAAATAGAGCGGAGTATAGATGAAAGGAACAAACTCAAGCGATGGGGCGACGTAGAGTTTTCGCCCGGCCAAGATCCTGTTAACGTGATCCAGCACCCCCCCTTCCATCCACTCCAGCTCAAACGGATATGGAATGCGGGTGTACGCCAGCACCAGGTATGTAAGGACATAGATGGTCGCGACAAGAATCAGAATATACTTAAGGGCTCCAGGCAGGGCGTTGTGCAGGACTCTCTGCATTGTGAGTCTATGTATACCGCTCAGAAGTCGATGGCATGCACTGCCAGGTGGTCACGGGCGCCCTGTTTGCACCAATGCCGGGCGCTACTTGGGTTTATCGGAGTTGTCACCGCGGTCCTTCGGCAAGGCGCGCGCCGGGGTCACGCCACCGTCGTCTTCGTCAGGCCGGTAGTCGTAGAAGGTGCGAAGCTGCTCGCGGAAGTAGCCGCCCCGACGCACCTGGGCGGCGTTCAGGATGCCGCCGAAAATGTGAGCGTTGACGCGTGACAGAAGACCGCAGGCCCGGCCGGCGATGCCTCGCGAGTTGTGCTTGGCGCGAAAGACCATGATGGCACCGTCGGTCCGGGTGGCCAGCACCGACGCGTCGCTGGCCAGAAGGACCGGGGCCGTATCGAGAATCACCTGATCGTATCTTCCCGCAGCCTCAGTCAACAGGTCCGCCATCTGCTGGCTGCCCATCAGCTCCGCGGGGTTGGGCGGCAAAGGCCCCGAGCACAGCACGAACAGGTTGGCCTGATCCGGTGACGTGACGAAATCGTCCAGCTTCCCGTCGCCGACCAGAAGATTGCTCAACCCACCGCCGGACTTGGGTGGGTAGAAGCGGTGAATGGCCGGCTTGCGGAAGTTTGCGTCGACCAGCAGAACCCGCCGCCCGCTCTGTGCGATCATCGACGCAAGATTACAGGCGATGGCCGTCTTGCCGTCTTCGGGGCTCGGACTGGTGATGACGATGCTGCGCTGTTGTTCCGCGGTGGTGGTGAATTGCAGATTGGCCCGTATGGTCCGGAACACTTCGGCGTACATCGATTGCGGGGCGTCCCGTACCGCCGTTTCGATCTGCTCGATTTCCACTTCCTCGTCGTCCACGTCCGGAACCACGCCCAGCAGAGGAATCCGCAGATGGCGCACCACGTCCTGCGGCGTGCGCAGCGAGGTGTCGACAAATTCCAGCATGATGGCGATGCCGACGGCAAACACCAGAGACAGCACGATTCCCACCGGAATCAGAAACTTCTGCGGAAAGCTGCGCTGAATGGGAGGCAGGGCGCTTTCCCGCAGCTCCACGCGGATGGCCCCCCGTTCACGAACGATACGATCCAGGTCCCGAACGTGCGTCCTGTACAGCTCGCGCGTCTCTTTGAGCAGTTCGAGTTCTTCTTCAAGCCCCAAATACTGCGTCACCATCTCATCCATATCCGCCAGGTAGGCTTTGGTGTCGGCCAGCTCCTCACTGGCTTTGAGCAGCGCGTACTGCGAGTTGAGCATCGCCGTGTGCACCTGCTCCTTTTTGAAAGCGAGGATCTCGATAAGCCGATTCTGGCGCTCGTCGGTCAACTGGGTCTCCACCACTTCCAGGTACTTCTGCAGCTCGGAAATCTCCTGATGGTTGGATCCCAGGTCTTTCCGGGCCACCTCCAACTGCTGCATCAGCGAGAACCGCTGGTTGCTCAACGTGGCCACCTTGGGGTCCATCTCCACCAGTTGGGTATCTTCAGGCGACAGCCCTGCCCCCCCGGGGCGACTGTAAATCTCGTGCAGCCCGCGCAGCTCCTCGTACATCAGGCGGTACTCTTTCACCGTCTCACTGGCCATCTGATAGTCGATGGCCACCGGATTCGAGCCGGTGCTGGAGAATCCCGGAGGCAACTGCTTCTGCACCGCCCCGAGCTGCCGATCCTTGTCCACGATCTGCGATTCGACCTGGTCCAGCTCCTCCTGGTACACCTCCCGTTCGCGCCGGAATTCACCGGTGTTGTATTCCTTCACCCGATTGAGATACAGGCGCACGACCTGGTTTACGATCACGTGCGGGTCGCCCTGACTGCGCGTCTCGATGGACACCTTCAACAGATTCGTCCCGCGCATGGGGCCCGCCTTGACCAGGTCCATGAGCTCAATCAGACGATCGTCGTCCGGTACGTCCTTGTACCATTCGGTGCCCCGCACCTCCGCGGTCCTGAGCGTGTCCATCAAGATTTCCGGGCTGGTAACGAAGTGGCCCTGGGTCAGAACGAAGCGATCAAACTCTTTTACTCCCGGCGTGGTGTCGTCGACGATGGCCATCGGTTTGGGCTTGTCCGAGATGCACTCGACGTACGCCTCCGCCCTATAGCGCGGGGAGTAGTAATGGGCTGCAACCCACGCCCCCACGGTCAGGCCGCTGAATAAGATAAACAGAAAAACCACAAGCAGCATCCGCCCCTTCAGGATAGCCAGTATGTCCTGGAGGCTGACGCCCGCGTCTCCGCCTCCCGCCGCCCCCGCCGACGGCGGCGCGGGTAGGCCGATTCGTTCCGTTACCGTGGCAGGCAATGTGGTCATGGCGTTTCAACACCCCCGTCCGACGATTGCGGATTGCGGATTGCGGATTGCGGATTGACGATTTCCTTCGTGCCTTCGTGCCTTCGTGCCTCCGTGCCTTCCTCCTCCGTTTGGTCCTCGATTAGAAAACTGCTCAGGACCCAACCCACCAGAGCGAATAGTCCCAGGGCCAGCGGAAGCAGGGCGATACCCAGCAGAGCATGCGGCGTCCCACTGCCCAGGCTCTTGAAATGCCACGCCTGACCGATCGGTTGGTCCTTGAACACGAACAACAAGCCCGTGATGCTAACCCGGATGATGTTGCAGGCCACCGCGATCGGAAGGCAAGAAACCACCATCACCATCCGATGCCAGACGGGCCGTTCACCCAGATAGGCCATGGCCACCCCCAGCGTCACGAACGCCATCGTCAGGCGCATCCCGCTGCAGGCCTGCTCCACGTTCAGCGAACCCGCCTGGCCGCGATAGTTGTAGTCGATTACCACTCCCGACACCGCCGTCTGGAGATCGGGAATGGTGCTCAGCAAAGTCCCCACCACCACCGACGCCGTTTTTTGTAGCGGCATGGTTATGCCCACATACACCGATCCCGGCAGCGGTACCGCCAGGATCAGAAACGCGATCGGAAACCAGGCGATCCGCAGCACCTTCCATCCGCCCAGAAACAGCGTCAGCCCGCCCATGGTGCTGATCAGACATAGCGGCCGGGCGTAGGTCACCGGCCGGACCCAAATCGTCCAGAAATAAACGGCCAGCGAAAAAATGATGACCAGCAGCCCCACGTAGCTAGGCCGCCGCTGTGCCGCAGCCAGCTTCTCGCGTTGGCTGTTCAGAAAATAAAGACTGAACAGCGGAACCAGCCAACCGTGCGACCAGTCCGCGTCATGCTGCCACCGGTAGAGCACCGTCATGCGCAACGGCACCCAGAACACAGCCAAGAGCAATGCGCCCAGGATGCCCGCCTGGATCAAACCACGGGTGCCGATCGCTTTGACCAAGGACGGAGCCAGGTCATCATGGTAAGCGGGCGGCGCTGCTGACTGATTCGGCGCTGCTGATGATGACATGCTCATGACACTAGCCCCAATTACTCACCGCAGAGATCGCTGAGAGCGCAGAGTGTTGTTTAGAAACAAGATATGCCGCAATTAGCTCAAGTCCCTTCTTGACAGAGTGTATATCATTCGTTCGACGCTGACTTCGCTGACTTCCCATCTATTCCGCTCTCTGCGATTCCTGCGTGCTCCGCACTGAATCACCCGGGCTGGTGTTACGGGAACAACCCCGGTAGCGTGGCGTTGTTCGTGTTCACGACTTCGTTGTCGAACTTGGTCTTCTGATTGACGTAACGATAGAAGTAGGTGATCGAGCCGCCCATCTGCGGAAGCGTCAGATTCCGTATCTGGAACAGGAACGGGGCAAACGGATGCGTGCCGACGTTCACGATGTCATCCTTCTTGAGGTAGAAATCCGGTTCCAGCCCCGCATAAATTCGATCCAGGTTGACCTGGATCATCTGCTCGCGTTCTCCGATGCGGCGATACACGGTCACGCGGTCAGGCCAACCCAGTGCGTCCAGGCCCGCCGCCGCCGCCACGGCATTCTTGAGGGTGATCGTTGCCCCGCTGCGGAACGTGTAAACACCCGGCCGGCGAACATGGCCGGTCACGTAGTAAAAGCCGATGTCGCCGCTAAACAGCCGGATCACATCACCCGCCCGCACCACAATATTATACCGCGAATCTCCCTGCCGCAGAGCATCCGCGGCAATCCGGACGATGCGCACCTCCTGCTGCGATTCGGCGATTGAGTCCCAGTCGATGGCCGGCTCAATTGGCGCTTCCCGCTCGGGCAGGACCGGCGCCGCAGGCCGGGGCGTCTCCGGAGCCACCTCGACCCACTCGCCGTTCAAAAAGATCCATTTTGTGGTCCTGCCGGTGTCCTCTTGATCCAACAGCCCTTCGGCGTCATCCGCTGGGAGCGCCTGTGGCGGCGCTTCACCCTTCGGTTCCTCCTTCTCGGGCGGCGGCGGTTCTGTTTCATCGGAACCGGAGAGCATCAGGTCGATGATCTCCTGCACATCCGGAGGGGTCTCGAATTGATCGTGGGCTTGCTTCTTTTCAGCCGGTTTCTCCGGCTCCGGCGGCGACTCCGGCGGCGCGGCTTCCGGGGAACGCTCCCGCTGCTCGCTTCCCGGAGAAATCCCCAATCCGGCGAGCAGGAACGTTCCGGCATTCACTCCACCGGACAACGAAACCGACGGCAGGGGTGGAGGCTCCAGCTCTTCCTCGGGCTCCTCCTCGATCGTGGGCCGACCGGCGTCGACGTCGGGCATTCCGCCGGACTGCATCGACTCTAGCGCCTCCGCCTGGGCGCGGTCGCGCTCCGTCTTGCGAAACACGTAAATCTCGGTCACCAGCTCGGAGAGGCCGCCGCTTACCGACAAGGCATCAAGGAGACGAAAGTCCGGCCGGGGGATGGGAAACACGCCCGGACCGCGGTTCAATCGCACCGCCAAGGACTCATTGCCGAAAATCGTATACGTCAGACCGCGCCGCGCCGCGAACTGCACCAGCACTTGGGCATCATAAATAATGTCGCGCCGGGCCAGGATTCTCTGCAGTTCCTGCTCCAAGTCCCGAGCGGTCATCCCCACCGCCGAAATCCAACCCAGCACGGGGACGTTGATCAACCCGCGGTTGTCCAGCACCGCCTGCGCCGCCGAATCCACCCCACGCTGTCGCAGGCCGAATATGAAGATATTTACCACATCCCCCGGTACCAGACGGTATTCCTCGACCGTGGACACCAGGTCCGCCGGTGTCGGCTCGGTCGCCCCCCGCACGCCGCGGGGGGTGTCTTGGATACCGAGTGAGCCCCTAATCTCCAACGTGCTCTCACGATGAAACGCCCCCAGCTCGGTCGGTGTCAGCCACCCGTTGAGCATTGAGTTACAGCCGCACTGTGTAGCCAGACCGATCACCCAGGCGGCTGCACAGCATCTCCCGGATGGCATTGATCGTAACATTATGACTGACAATAAATTACGCTGGACACGTTGATTCGGTCACAAAGTGGCCTGCGCCCGCCGTAGGACCTAGCTCCGTTATCGGCAATTGCTGCGCGGTCGATTGAACGACTTCGAGAATGCGCCGCGCCACAGCCGCACAGGTCACCCCGCTCGAGTGGGTATTACCTATTCACAGTCCTGTCAAGGACTGTCCAGGTCATGCGGCTTCGACACTGCGTCCAATCCCATGTACGACTCCTGCAGGGGCTGTCGATTTGTGATGTAGCGCCACCCCTGGTGGGTGGCGCACCCTCGTCCTGCGCCACCCACCAGGGGTGGCGCTACATTGGGGAGGCCCACGGGCGACTGAATCGACAGGCCCTGCGAGGGTGCCAACTCCAAATCAGGCCGGCGCAGTGAATTGACGAATGACGGCATCCGCGTAGACTGCTGCGATAATTTGAACCCTGGAACAAAGTGGGAGTGACTGATGAAGCTAACCCGAGTATTGCGTTCAGCCAAGATGTTTTTCTCCGGTGGACTGATGTTGCAGATCGGCGGGTGCGTGCCCATAGCCGACCTGTTCGACATCGCACAGACGGTTTTCCTGGCCATCACCGCCGCCGGCTCGCTGGCGATTATTGACAACATCTAGGCCGGTCGGCCGGCACTGCCAGCCAGGTCCGTCCGCCATTGCACTGAACCGCAAAGGGGGGCCCAATGCCCCTGTGTGGACCACAGAGGCCAGTTTTTCGCAGCGCGACTTGAGGATTGACATGAACATGCCGCCCCACACCACACAGCGCGCAGCACGACCAGGAATAGCTCGTCGGGGCATGTTCATCATCCTTCTCGCTGCCCCGGTGGTGGCCCTGCCAATTGGCGTAAGAGCTCGGGCCCAGGCACCGGTTTCGACGACAAGTGCCCGATCGGTAAACCAGCAACCGACCGTTGAGTCACTCTTCGCTGACTTCCTGCATTACAGCCTCCTCGGCCGCTTTCAGTTGGCTGATACCTACGCGCTACAGTTACTGGACCACCCCGACCTCGATCCCGTCGAACTGCTCAAGCTCTCCGAGAAGCACGAGCGGAGCATGGACACCCTCTTGATCCTCATCAAGAACTCTTCCATCTCCGAAAGCGCCTCGCGGGTCATGGAGCGCATTCAAGAAGGCGAACACATCCAGCGCCAGGACGATGACCGTATCCGGGCCAACATCGACAAGTTAGCCGGCCCTCCACAGACCGAGTACAACGCGACCCAGCGGTTGACGGACTCCGGCGAGTACGCCGTCCCGTGGATGATTCAAACGCTCCGCGTCCCCGCTAGGAAACATCTCAGGCCTCGCGTCATTCGGGCGCTGCCCAAGATCGGCAAATCGGCGGTCGGCCCCCTGGTTGAGGCGTTGGCCATCAACGACGAAACCATACGCCAGACGCTCATTTATACGCTGGGCGAGTTGGCCTACACCCGTGCGGCCCCTTATTTGCAGGCGTTGACCGGCGACCCCGACGTTTCACCGGAAAGCAAGAACGCCGCGATGACTGCTATCGCTCGAATCGGATTGCAGACCGGCCGCCCGCTCCCTCACGGTCGCGGCTCGGTTTCGATCGGTTCCGCCGACGGATTCGTTCGCCTGGCCGAGCAGTTCTACGACGAGCACGGCTCGGTGGGCGCCGATCCGCGTTTGCCCAAGGCCAACGTCTGGTACTGGGACGAGACCAACTCCTTCCTCAAGGCGATTCCCGTGCCTCGGGAGATCTACGGCGCGGCGATGGCCATGCGCTGCTGTGAGCGGGCCTTGTTGATAGACCCGAATAACTCGGATGCCATCGCCGTCTGGCTGGCCGCCAACATCCGCCGCGAAGCCCGCCTGGGCATGGATGTTGAGAGCGGCGATGCCGACGCGCGAAGCAGCGGTGATCCAACACGTGCGGCGGACTTCCCCCGGGCGCTCTATTTCACCAGTTCCGCCGGGCCGCGATTCGCTCATCTGGCGTTGCAGCGGGCGGTGGATGACCGCGACGGGCCGGTGGCGTTGGGGGCCATCGCTGGACTGCGCCTGGTGTCGGGGGCTTCGTCGCTGATCGGCCCCGAAGACCACAAGCAGCCATTGGTCCAGGCCCTCCGCTTTCCGGATCTGGTCGTTCGCATCCGCGCCGCCCTGACGTTGGGTAACGCCCTGCCGCGCTCACAGTTCCGCGGGTCGGAACTGGTCGTCGAGGTGCTTGCCAACGCCCTGGCTCAAACCGGTGGCCGCAACATTCTGGTGGTCGAGCCGGACACGGATAACCGCAATCGCATCATGAGTGCATTGCGCGGCGCCGAGACCGAGGTCATCGGCGAATCCAACGTCCTGGCCGGCATCGAGCGGGCCCGAAAGGAGTTTGAATGGCTTAGCGGCATTTTCATCTCCACCGCCGTGGTCCTGCCGCAGCCCTTCGACGCCATAGCTGATATCCGGCAGCGCTACGAAATCGCAGCCACCCCCATCGTGCTCCTGGTCCGACCGCAGCAGGCGGCGGTCGTCGATCAGATTCTGCAAGCCGATCCAGCCGTGGAATCCGTGGACGCTACTGCCGGCGGCGACGCACTCAAGGATCGGCTGGCTATCGTCGCCGAGCGCGTCGGCCAGGCGCCTGTCACCCCGGAACGGGCAACGGAGCTGGCGGCGGAGTCTCTGCACGCCATGCGACGCATCGTTGTCGACGGCCGCACCGTTTTCAACGTCCGCGACGCGGAGGTTGCTCTGATTGCCGTCCTTTTAGATTCAGCCGATGAGAGCCTGCGGACCGCCGCCATCGAGGTCCTGGCCCC
>JAZGDL010000332.1:0-62694 GCA_036477795.1 Phycisphaerae bacterium | reverse complement strand
TCACCTCGGTGATGCCCTGATTGAGATCAACGCCGTTATCGCTTTCCCGCCGCGGGTCGATGTACCCGCTGAAGGGCCTGGTCTGACCCGCCAGCCCCTCACCGTGCAGGATCACCGGGGCCTCCGCATCGACACAACTGAAAGGCCCGCAGTCACCGTTGACGATGATTTCTGCAATAGCCGAAGTCACCGAACCACAGTCGTTGAAGACCTCCACGCTGTAGCAACCTTGATGGCTGCACTGGACGTCCGAAATGATCAAGGACTGGTCGGTCTCGCCGGCGAGCGGTGCGCCGTTGAACAGCCATTGCGATCTATTGCACCCGCCGCCCACCGCGAAGTAGTTGAGGAACAACGAGCCGCCGACGTCCACCGTCGTGCCCTGCGGCGGAACGATAATGAAAGGCGTGTTGCTCTGCCGGAGTTCCACCTTTTCGCTTTCGATGGTACCGCACCCGTTGAGCACCTCGACCGAATAACTGCCGAAGTCGCCGCCCTCCACCGGGGCGAACACCAGGGTGGGTTCGGTCTGGCCGAACATGAACTGACCGTCGTGCTTCCATCGATAGTCAAACGGCGGTTCTCCGTCCACCTCAACGCTTAGCTCGACGGTCCCGCCCTGGCAGGCACAGGTCGTTTCCGGTTGCCTGGTGATGTTCAAGAACTCGCTGGCATCGACCACCCGGAAGTCGTCAACAAAGAAGTTGTCCGAACTGGAGACGTCGCTGCCGTTAATCGAGAAGCGAAGCTGCAGTCCGTGGTGAGATGCGTCCGCAGGAAGGATCAGACAACTCCGGGCAAAAGGCTCGTCATCGCCCCCGCCGCCCGGATCGCCCAACTGGCGGTCGACCCTGGTCCAGTTCCCGCCTGCACCGTGATAGTCCAAGACCAGGTCTTCGCCCGGCTCCGGCGACCCGGCGCTGCCGGTGCGCTGCCACCAGTACTCCACGCCGACACGATTGACGTTGGAGGTGTTGATGAAACCGGTCACCGCCCGGTCGTTCTCGTTGATTCGCAGCGAAAGCGGTGGGCTGGGCGGGTCACGAGCCAGACTGGAGATCGTCGCGCCGCCCGCGATCCACTTGGCCGGATCAAGGGAAACCCCGGTAAACGAATCCTCAAAAGGGAACACGGTAACTGGTGCCTGGTCGCTGAGACATAGGCGCGAATCCCGGTGAACCCGGATCTCCGGACGGGTTTCCGCCGCGTGAAACGTGTTGCTGCAGGTGATGCTGGGATTCATCGTGTTACCGGGACAATCGCAGTGGTCCGCGTCCCACAGATGGCCCAGTTCGTGCGCCGACAGATCGGTCGCGCATTGATTCGAATTATTGTAATCCGATTGCACAAAACAGTAGCCCAGCGTCCCGCTACAGATTGCGCCCAGGGTCAACGCCTCGCCGATGACCGAGCCGATGATCGACCGGCCGGTGAACAACTCAGCCACGTCACGGACCACGTCGCCCTGCTGGGTGACCCAGTGGCTTTGAAACTCCAGGAGCAAGGGATGGTTTTCAAACGAGGTGTAGGGGTCCGGCTCCCTCGGGCGCACAATGATGGTGGTAATCACGTGTGTTACGCCGATTTCGCTTTCGTACTGAACGTTCATGGTGTTGGTGATGAAATTGATCCGTTGCTCGACCCCACTGCGCCAGCGCTGGAAATACTCGACGTCCGAATCGCACGCCAATTCGGTAACGCAAACGTCGCTGTTGCATGGGCCGCCCAAGGAGACCGGTTGGCCGCCGGCTGCATCTCGGCTTTGGAGGACCTCCGTCGCGCAGGTGCCCCCGCCGCCCAACACGTCCCGGTCGCGATAGATGACATGGTCGTGCGGCCCCGCGCCGCCCACCCGGCCCGCGATGGGCTCAACCCACCAACGATCGGCGTCCGGCAGGACGATCATCAGGTGCAGGCCGTCTTCGCCCACCGACCCCGCCACGATGGAGTCGGCAATCCCCGGAACGCTGCCGCGCACCGTGCGCAACGGACCCGGTTGGACAATCTCAAACGAGCCGTCCGGCCGCTGGTACTTGACCTGGTAATGTTCGGAGGAACGCACGGAGTAAGGGGCGATGTCCAACGTGAACACCGCCTGGTCGGCTGGAACCATGAGCCGCTGGCTCACGCCCGGAGTGGTGTCATAGTCCAGCGTAGCCACCACGCTGTCGGCAAGATTGAACTCGGCATTGACGCGTTCGACCAACGCCGGATCCGCGAGCACGACTTGAGAGGCTCCGGTCTGCCCGGCGCCCGCATTCGTCGCGTCCACCGCCAATACGACCATGGTGCCCACAACACACAACGATAGTCCCATTCTTGAAAGCGAGAGCATAAGTCTGTTTATCCCTTTACCCGCCTGGCTTGCCGCTGGACCCTTATTAAAATCCCTTCTCGGTCTCTCCTTCACGAGGTGCGAGAAGGGATTCTCGCACCAGCTCGCGAATGGATTCTCGCACCAGCTCGCGAATGGATTCTCGCACCAGCTCGTGGCACCCTCAGCCACCTGGCCACACATAGTAGTTTAGTCGAACCGGCCCTGTTTTCCAAACCGTCGGCTGCTGGACCCTTATTAGAATCCCTTCTCGGTCCCTCCTTCACGAGGTGCGAGAAGGGATTCTCGCACCAGCTCGCGAAGGGATTCTCGTACCAGCTCGTCATCGTTCGTGGCTAACGAGGTCGTCATAGGTTTCGCGGCGGCGAATCAGGCGGAAGGAGTCGCCCTCGACGAGGACTTCCGGCGCCTGAGGCCTGGAGTTATAACGGCTGGCCATCACGCTGCCATAGGCCCCGGCGCTGAATATGGCGATAAGGTCGCCTCGTTTCATGGGCGGCAGCCAGCGGTCCTTTGCCAGGAAGTCGCCGGTTTCGCAGACCGGGCCGACGACGTCCATGAGTACGCTGCCCTGGGGTTTGAGGTCCGGGCTGCGGCTGGCGGCCACGAATCCGGGCGGCGGCTGCACCGGCCAGGCAAAGTGGTAGGCTTGGTAGAGTGCGGGGCGAATCAGCTCGGTCATAGCTGCGTCGATGATGAGAAACTGTCTGTCGCCGCTGGCTTTGGTGTAGATGGTGCGGCCGACGAGAATGCCGGCGTTGGCGGCGATGGAGCGGCCGGGTTCGAGGATTAGTGACAGACCCATGTCACTCAATATCGGTATCACCGCGTCGGCGTAATCTTTGGCGGACGGGGCTTCGGCGCCCTGGTAGTGGGCACCGAAGCCGCCTCCGATGTTGATGGTGTCGATGGTGAATCCGTCGGCGCGCAACGAGCTGATGAGCCTGACGGCTTTGGTTACCGAGCGGACGTACGGCCCGATGGTGTTGACCGGGGAGCCGAGGTGGACGTGGATGCCGGTGAGGCGGATGTTCTTGCGGCGGCCGAAGTCTTTGAATACGCGGCGAGCGCGTTCCAGGTCGACGCCGAATTTGGTCTCGCGCTTGCCGGTAGTGGTGTAGCGGTGCGTCTTGGGGTCGACGTCGGGGTTGACACGCAAGGCGCACACCGCGGTGCGGCCCAGTTCGCCGGCGATGCGGTCGATCTGTTCCAACTCCTGCTCACTCTCCACATTGAACCGGCCGATTCGAGCGTCGAGGGCGCTCTTGATCTCACTATCAGTCTTGCCCACACCGGCGAAGACGATACCGGACGGGTGGGCACCGATCTCCAGAGCGCGGCGCAGCTCGCCCAGGCTGACCACGTCGAAGCCGGCCCCGCGCTCTTTGAGCAGGCCCAGGATGGTGAGGTTGTGGCAGCTCTTGATCGAGTAACAGATGGCGGTCTTGAGCCGGTCGAAGGCGGCACGGATGCGGTCGAAATGGTCGATGAAGGTCTGGCGTGAGTAGATGTAGGCGGGAGTGCCGTAGGCGTCGGCGACGTCGGCGACGCGGACGCTCTCACAGTAGAGTTCATTGTCTTTGTAAATGAAGTGGTCCACTGGACGTGAAATGGTATACGGGGAACGGGCGAAGGGACAGGGGGATCGCGGATTGGGGATTGACCCTTGATTCTCTCAAGGGCATCGTCAGGAAAACCGTTGCAATCTTTCACGGCCTGGTCATTCCGATAATGGTCGGAAACAAGCTCGTTCAGGGACTCGATTTGACGCCTGTACGCTAAGCAGACCTTGCACATCGCTACGTGCAGCCGCGAACCCAACCGTCTCCAAAGCGGCAGGTCGCGATCCAGGCTCTGAGAGACCAGCTTGGTGACCTCTTTGCAAAGCAGCATCAGAAGCTTCTCTCCAGAGTTCAAATCGAACCACTTGGTTTCAAGGCACGCCCGCAGCCGTGCCCGTGCGCGGTGCAGCATCGCCCATAGGTTAGTCGAGAAAACCGACAAGACCTTACAGGTCTCCTGGGATTTCACGTCGTCCATGACCCGCAACGAGAATGCGTCCGCCTCAAGCTCCGGTAACATGCCGAGGCAGTCCTCGAAAACCACCGGGAAGTCGGCACGCTCCTGCAACGCCGCAGGGTCGATCTCAACGTGCCCGGGTTTCTTGATCCATCGTCCTCTGCCGTCAAACAACGCGTCAATCACCGGGTCGCTTACGTCCGGCGATTCCGGTTCGCCCCCTCGATTTCGAGTCCGGGAATTCAACCGGGCGTGACCCTCGGATGTTTGGACGGTACAATCCCGGAACCTGCAGGGCCGTCGGAGAGTGAATAGGTGATTCCGGCGGTGGTGTCCGTTGCGGCACGTTGGCTGTGGGCGGCGGAATCGAGGCTGGATGGAATTCGCGCGCCGACGCGAATCCAAACGAGAGAGGAGTGCATTCCATGAGAGCATTTGCAAGACTGGCTTTGGCGGTCGGGTTTGTCGCCGTGGGGACGCTGGCGGGATGTAAGACCACGCAGAAGGTGCCTTCGGCGCCTGGCAAAGTGGCACTTTGTACGGGGTGCGGTCAGATCAAGGGAACCGCCTCGTGCTGCAAACCCGGGCAAGCAGTTTGTTCGAAGTGCGGGCTGGCGAAAGGCTCGCCGGGTTGCTGCAAAATCACGAAAGGATCGAGCAAGCCGGCTTACCTGTGCGCGCATTGCGGCCACATTAAAGGCAGCGCGAAGTGCTGCCGGCCCGGGCAGGCAACCTGCGCTAAGTGCGGGCTGGTGAAAGGCGCACCTGGTTGCTGCAAGATCAAGAAAGCGGGGTAACCCGAGTGCCTGAGCTGCGCCGGTCGACAGGTTTCGCGGGACTGCCCTGGCTACGCTCCCTTGGCGTATGTCTCCTGCCGATCACCGTTCTGTTCCTGGGCTACGAGATCGTCGAGCGAGCGTGGCTGAGGAGCGTCGACCCGGAACTTCTGCATCTGCTCCGTATCATGCGATGGCTGTGCGCGGCGGTGATCTCCGCCGCGCTCGCGACTGTGCTCTTGCTTCGCTGGTTGCACGACTCCTCGCTGGACGAGCCCGCGCTTCCCGTTTCGACAAAGGGTTGGCGGAGACGCCTCCAGCACGTTCGCGTGCGCACCAAGATTGTCGTTCCCATGGTGATCCTCGCCGTTGTTCCAACGATCTTCGTGGGGCTCTTTACGATCTCATCGGTGCGCACGGCCCTTAGAACAACTGCGCTTCAGCGCCTGGAGTTTGATGCCGCATCCAGGGTGCGCGCCATCAGCGAATTCCTGGAAGGCGTACGAGGGGACCTGCGTTTCGTGAGCGAACTGGCCCCGGTCCGGGATCTCGCAGCTTGTCTTCGCTTAACGGTGTCGCGCGCGACACCCGGGGCCTCCTTGACTACGGGAGTGCGAGGCGCCTGCCGAGCAGAGCAACTGAACGACTTGCGCCGCGTGGCGGAGCGGGAACTTGCCATATTCGCTCAAGGCAAGCGCGCTTACTACCAGGTTCGCTACCTTGACGACACCGGGCGCGAGGTCATCCGGCTCAATATCGATAAGGGTCAAGTTGAGATCGTACCGCCCGAGCGGCTTCAGGACAAGAGCGACCGCTATTACGTGACCGAAGCGGTGACTCTGGAACCGCGGCAAATCTACGTGTCGCTCATGGACCTGAATGTCGAGCATGGTCAAGTAGAACTCCCTCACCGCGGTGTTGTGCGTTACGCAGTTCGCGTACGCGGGTCGGACGGCCGGGGATGCGGCCTGGTGGTGATTAACCTGTACGCGGACTACGTGCTATCGCTGCTGGCGCCTCTTCCCCTCGCTACGGAGGCTTGGTTGGTCGACAATGACGGGACATACCTGGGCTACGCCGGCGAATCGGAGGCACGTCGGAAGCTGTTCAGACTCGGGCAGGGGCGTCGGCTTTCGCAGGACTTCAGCCCCGAGGAGGCCTCCGCGATTCTGGAGCACCGGCCAGCCCACTCAATCCTTGAGACGTCCGGCGCCTTTGTATCCTCCACACCAATCGAACCCGGCGGCGGCGCGGAGGGGCGATGGACTCTATTGGTTGCCTACCCTCGCGCACCGATTGACACCCCGATTCGCCACTTGACGGCGTTTCTGTCGATCGTGTTGGTGGTTGCCGTCTTAGCGGCGGGCGTGCTGGGAGTACTGACGGGTAGTTACCTGGCTCGTCCCATTATGAGGCTGCGTCGTGCCACGCGCGAGATCGCCGCGGGCGACTTGTCAAGACACGTAGATGTCACCACGGGCGATGAGCTCGAAGGGTTGGCCAGCGACTTCAACACAATGACAAAGCGGCTGCTCGAAGCCCGTGCGCGCGTGTCGGCCTGGAACGAGAAGCTCGAGCGGGAGGTAGCGCGACAGACGGATGATCTTCACCAACTACAGACCGCACTGGCCCGCGCCGACAAGATGGCGTCGATCGGACAGATGACCGCCGGGGTAATGCACGAAGTTGGTAACCCGCTTGCTGCCATTAAGACCAAGATTCAGGTTGCCGAGGAGGACAGCACCCTGTGTAGCAACTGCCAATCTCTTTGTTGCGAGATTCTCCTGGAGGTGGACCGACTCACGATGTTCCTCCGCTCGTTTTCGCGCCTTGGCAAGGGACGTGAGCCCTGCATGGAGGTGGTTTCCCTGGCGGAGGTTGTCCAGGGCGTGACGACTCTTGTGACGCCGGAGCTACGAAGAAGGGGGATATCGTTGCGTGTAGCGTCAAGCGGGGAGACTCCCACAATTCGCGGCGATGCTGACCAACTGCGACATCTCCTGATGAATCTGATCCTGAACGCGATGGAGGCCTCATCCCACGGCGATGAGGTCCTGGTGAAGGTGTGTGCTGGTGCGAGAACCCTTTCTCGCACCCGTGCGCTTAGCGGGGACCGAGAAGGGATTCTCGGTCCAGCAGCCGGTGTCGAAGAGCGGGCTGCGGCCGGTGGGGTCAGAATCGAGGTGATCGACCGGGGGTCGGGCATTCCTCCGGAGATCGTCGACAGAATCTGGGACCCGTTCTTCACCACAAGATCGGAAGGGACCGGGCTCGGTCTTTCGATCTGCCAGAAGATTGTTGAGGACCACCGAGGGACGATCCAAGTGCGCAGCGACGCGGGTGACGGGACGGTCTTCACGCTGACGTTTCCTGCGTGGCAGGTCGAAGGCGCAGGCGAGACTGACCCGTCGAAGCAGACCAGGTTGGACAGGTCTGTGGTAGATCGGTCATGAGAACCACTACGCTCATCGTGGAAGACGACGAGGGGCTTCGATCCTCCATGGAGAAGTCGCTCCGGCGGCGAGGACACCAGATCATCGGCGTGTCCACGCTATCGGAGGCCGATCGGCTGATCCACGGGCGCAAGATTGACCTGGTGCTGCTGGATATCCGCCTGCCCGACGGTTCGGGCCTGGACTTCCTGGTCAAGGTGCGCGACCTTGATGAAGAAATCCTCGTGATTGTGATAACGGCCTTCCCGGAAGTAAAGACTGCGGTGCGGGCGATGAAGGAAGGAGCGCGCGATTTCATCGTCAAGCCTTTTGAGCTCGAAGAGCTCCACTTGTCCGTGGAGCGCGCCCTCGAAGCCCGGAAGCTGCGGCACGACGTTCGCCGCCTCGAGCGTGAACACCGTACCCGTGACAGAATCACGGAGATTCTCGGAGAGAGCCCCGCGATTGAGCGGGTCCGGGAAGAGGCACGCCTGGTGGCCGAGGCCGACACGCCGGTGCTCGTTGTCGGAGAGACTGGAACTGGTAAGGAACTGGTTGCGGATTCGATCCACCGTCTTTCTTCGCGTTCCGCGGGGCCGCTCATTAAACTCAACTGCAGCGCGTTTTCCGAACAGATCCTGGAAAGCGAGCTGTTCGGCCACGAGAAGGGCGTGTTCACGGATGCCGAACAGGCTCGCGCTGGACTCTTTGAGATGGCCGACGGCGGCAGCCTCCTACTCGACGAGGTGTCGGAGATGAAGCCCGGTCTGCAGTCGGAGCTGCTGCGTGTTGTGGAGGGGCAACCGTTTCGGCGGGTCGGCGGCCGTCGTGAGATCCAGACGAATGTGCGCGTGATTGCGACCACGAACCGTGACCTGCGGGCATGCATCCGATCCGGTAGTTTTCGGCAGGATCTGTACTACAGACTCAACGCCTTTCAGATTACGGTACCTCCGCTACGGGCGCGCGGGCCCGACGTGGTATTGCTGGGGCGGTTCTTCCTTCAGCGATCCGCGGCGGCGTTGCGCAAGCAACCTCTGACTCTAACTCCGCAGGCCGAGGAAGCCCTCCTCGCCTACGATTGGCCGGGCAACGTCCGCGAGCTCCGGAACGTAATGGAGCGTGCCGCGATCCTTAGCAAGGCGGAAGCCGTCTCTCCCGAGCAACTGCCGGGAGACTTCCAGATGTCCGCATTTGTGCGTCGCCATGCGGCGAAAGGCTCGGGTGCCATGCCTTCGCTTGTTGAAATGGAACGGCGGTACATGGAGTACATCGTGGATCAGGTCAACGGGAATCTGTCCGAAGCCTGCCGAGTTCTCGGTGTAGCCAGGAACACACTCAAAGCGCGGTTGCGGTCGCCGGAGAACCTACCGCAACGCGGTTGATTGGAGATGGACCGATAGACGGCAGGGTGTCGCACGCGACACCGCTAAGCGAAGGGTTGGGGGGGGCTTCGGTGTGGGCCGGGCCCGGCGCGGAGCGGGCATGCCCTCTGCTTTCCTCCGACCAACGCTCGTGGTGTCTTGTCGAAGACTTCCCGGATGTGGAAGACATAGCCCAGCGTGTGTTCCGGCTGTTGGATGTGGAATCGTTCTTGCTCAAAGAGCAAGCGCATGCCCCGCAGAAACTCGAAACGAGCATCTTGCGGCTCGACGAGTTCCACGTCGCAGTTGAACTGGTAGCTCAAGTACTGAGGGCCAAAGCCCGTGAAGAGCAACGAAGCGCGGGCGTCGATCAGCAGATTGCGATAGGTCTGCCCGCGAAAGATCTCAATGCCTCCGAAAACCCCCTGATCGATGCGCTCCGGTCGATTGTACAGGGACAGGGTGGTCTCGATGCGCTCGTCGAGGGAGTCCGGCGCATGCTTATGCTCTGATCGTGCCAGACAGTCGCTGATTTCGTCGACATGCTCGGCCAGGTGCTCCTCCTTGGGAAAAAGTCCTACGCCTTTCGTTGATGCATGAATAGGAAACGCGGTCGGTTCGCTGTTGAGCGTGCTTAGCACCGGCAGGTGGCTAGCCAGGAATCGCGGGTGCTCACCGCGCCGCAAAGCAGCAAACATGGTTTGGCGTTCCTGGCATTGCCACTCCAGAAACACCGCCGGCATCTTGACGGTCTTCGATTCAACCTTCCGTGTCATCGCGACCTCACCCTCCGTCGTGCTTTATCCAACACCTCAACTGTAACCTTTGCGAGCCCCTCTCGTCTAGCAGCCGCCTCAACGACGGAGCGAACCATCCTCCGCACGAAGAACGGAACCTTTTCGATGCGAGCCTCGGCTTGTGCCGTCCAGGTGATGGTGGTCTCTTCGCGCTCTCCGCGCTGGCGCTTGGGGCTCGGATCGGTCCCGGGAACGTATGTGCACCAGGGATCTTCGGCAAGTGGATCTCCGGTGGCCGCGTAGGCCCGGGCGCGGCACCCCCCGCAAAGCTCCTGATACTCGCAATCCCCGCAGCGGCCTTGCAGCGACGGGTTCCGCAACGACTCAAACAGCGGAGCCTTTTCCCAGATCATCCCGAAGGAATCCTTCCGCATATCCCCCGCGACCAAGGGCATGTAGGGGCATGGCGTGACCTTGCCGTCAGGAGTGATCCTGCAGTAGTTCTTCGCCGCCATACAGCGACCGGCGTCGGATTTCAGCAGGATCGAGTCGGGATCCTTTTGGGCCAGCACGCGGCGGAACGTCGGGGCACAGCGGGGACGGATCATGATTCCGTCGTGTTTTACACCGACGAGCCACTGCAAGGTGTGCTCATATTCCTCCGGTGTCAGGTCCACTACATCTTGCCCGCGGCCCGTGCAGACCAGAAAGAACACGGTTACCACGCGGGCCCCGGTCTCCTGCGAAAAGCGTACGACCGCCGGTAGCTCGCGGACATTTTCACGGGTCAGCGTCATCTGTATCTGCACATCGATCCCGGCGCGGCGGGCGGCGTCGATCCCCCGCAAGGTCGCTTCCCACGCACCTCTGACGCCGCGGAAGTCGTCGTGGCGCCAAGCAAGGAGTGAATCAAGGCTGACCCCCACTCCCGCCAGGCCTTGCTCCGCCAGGGCGCGTGCGCGATCCTCCGTGAGGTGCGTGGCGTTCGTCCCGAGGACCACCGTCATGCCCAACCCGGAGGCTCGCGCGACCAGCTCTTCCAGGTCAGGCCTCATCAGCGGTTCGCCGCCGGTCAGAATCAAGAGAGTCTCGGAGTTCACCTCCGCAATCTCATGGAGAACGCGTAGCGCTTCCGCCGTCGAAAGTTCGCCGGGCATCGGTTTGGAGGCGTCGATGTAGCAATGCTTACAGCGCAGGTTGCACCTGGCGGTGAGGTTCCAGGAGATGACATACGGCACGAATTCCATCGCTGCATCCATCACCTATCGACGACCAGGCTCAGCGGCGCCCGGTCGCGCGGTCCTCCGTGCCTTTCTGGGCAGAGGACGGAGCCGTACGCTGGGACACCTTGATTTTCAAATCAGTCCCCCACCCTCAGAGAGGATGGAGCGTCCTCTACGGCGTATTCCAGCGAACGCGGATTATCCATGCGCTTGGAGGCGTCAAGGATTTCCAGCCCGACGATGTTGCCGTCCTTGTCATAGTCCAGAATCACGCCAGGCTTGTCCTCGTCGCTCTCCTCGATGGACGCGTTGCCGAACAGGACGCGCACGATGTCGGTCTCAGGATCGTAAGTTACCCTCATAGATTCCTCCAGTATTTCTCCAGTTTAGTCGTTCGATAGACGGTTACCACCGTTGCCGGGTCAACCAAGTCGTTGACGATTGCTCTGAGCAAGTAGGTTTTACCACCTCCGAAGTCGAGTTTCGACTGGTAGGCCTTCTTCCCGCCATACTCGGGCACAACCTGCTGGGGATTCTCCAGCACCGAATCCAACAACTCACGCGGGATCATCCGCCTCTTCAGCTCCTCCTCAGCATGGCGTGTCAACCTGAACGTCATGACTCATCTTCGTCCGCGTCTTGGCTAACTTGCCGTCCAATTTGGGCTCAAATCGAGTCCCCCACCTCCAGAGGAGGTGGGCCACCCGCCTCGTTGCTTCTTCGGGTTCAAACGGATATCTTTAGGGATCCCGGATGCGGTTCATCAATGGTTACGCCTTTCTCGGTGAGGTACAGGAGGCATAGTACGCACGAGAACATGTAGCTGGGATCCCGACGCTTCGGGTCTAGATACTCGCCCCAGTCTCTCTTTTCCGGGCATAGAACACCGTCCTTTTCGTGTACAGAGCTCAACTCTCGGTCATAGTCCCAAAGCGCTCGTAGTCCGTCGCTGATCTGCGCATCCGTTAGGTGGGGTGCCCAATCCTTTATCGCCTCGATCAATGCATCGGTTGCCTTACCATTAGAGTAGGCAAACCGACCTGCTGCGGCCATTTGCCACGGTTTCTCCGTACTCGTGATTTGCTCTGTGGCTCGAATTCCCTCAAATGCACTCACGAAATCCCGAGCATCTCGTATGATGTCTTCATCCGCTAGAACCCAAGAATGGGAAATTGGCTTCTCACGACTCTGGATGCGATCCAGGGCACCTCTGATCGAACGTCGCACGTATTCTTCTTTCTCATCACCGAGGGCGACCGTTAGCGAGTCAATCGCCCGAGAATCGGCCAAATGCGCAAGCGCTTTTGCTGCTTTTTCGCGCACGCTGTAATTCTCATCCTTGAGGGCGGCGATTATGGGTTCAACGGCCCTGGGATCCTCGAGCCGTCTGAGGCTCTCTACTGCGTCTTCGCGAGCGCTGAAGTCTTCGTGCTTCAGGCGAATACTATACAGTTCGAACGCAGGCGGGAAATCGGCCTCCTGGACCCCGAGGCGAGCGAGCGCCTCCTTTGCACAATAGGCCAGGCTTCCGACCCTTTCAGTTAATAACGCAAACAGGGGTTCGATTGCGCGGGGGTCTCCGAGCGCCCCAAGAGCTACCGCTGCAAGAGCTTGTACTGCGCAGTGGCCTCTCTTGACCGCAGCGATTAGAGGCTCGACAGACCGCACATCTCCGATCTTCCCCAGTGCCTGCGCCGCTGCGGCGGACGCCTCCCAATCGTCCCGCTCGAGTGCTACGATCAATGGTTCGAGCGCTCTCTTGTCGCCGATCATCCCGAGCGCTTCAGCTGCCGCTGGCCTCACATGCGGTTCTTCATCATCGAGCGCGATAACCAGTGGTTCAAAAGCTCTCTCATCAGCGATCGCGCCAAGCGCTTTAGCTGCTGCCCTTCTCACATGCCATGCCTCGTCGTGGAGCGCTACCGTGAGCGGCTCGACAGCTCGCCGATCACCGATTAGACCGAGAACCTCAGCTGCCGCCTCGCGCGCATCGGCGTCCTCGTCCTTCAGCGCCCCGACAACTCTCGCGAAGGCCGCCCTAGCTGCTCCAGACTTCGCCCCCTTTGAATCGAACTTCCTTAGCGCTACACTCGCTGCGACCCTTACGGACACTTCTTTGTCCGTGAGTGCTTCGATCAGTAGTTCGAAGGCTCCCTCATCCCTTGAGTTCCCTAGTTGTTCGACGACTCGCCGTCGTCTTCCTGGCTTCCTAGATCTAAGTTTTAGCAACGTCAACCACCGCATGGCTCTCTTTCGTTCTCAAAGGTAACTGAAGATAACTGGGTAACTCGGGACAGTCCCCTATTTCTTGTATTCTTGGCGGTCTCATATGTTGTGTTTTCCCATTGAGACCCTGATCCTGTAGTCGCGGACGGGGGTGATCGCACCCGCGTCCAGCTCCCGTGCATGCGTACGGCCGCCATCGTGCAAGTCATGGCTCCGCGCGGTTCGTCGTTGCGGGCGGCCACTCCGTGTCCAACAAGCGAGCCAAATGCGGATCGTCGCGAAGCGCCTGACGAATCATCCGGTTTCGCTCGGCCCAGGATCGTCCACCTCGCTCCTTGCGCAGACGGCGCTGGATCTCGTGTTTCATCTCCACGCAATCAAAGGTCTTAGCCTTCATGGTTCCACGACCTCCAACGGGGAGTAGATCTCGACCAAGTCGATTTGAATCATCCGCCTCGACTCCGCGTTTCATCGCCGGATCTTCGGCGCACAGCATTCGGCTGACCCGATGATCGCGCCATCATATCCGATTGCGACAGCTTAACAACCGCTGCACTACTGTAGGTTGTCCTCCGAGTGAAAAACGCCGTGCTCCTGCCAGGTGCGACGGGCGTGCTCCAGCACCTTCATGGAGACGGCCTCAACGCCCATTCGGCGAGCACACCCTTCCACCTCCTTGATGACCATTCCGCGGACGAACTCGGGAATCCGGCCGACGTGTTCCAGTGTGTCGTCGTCCCAGGGGAGTTCGGACCGTTGGCTGGCAGAGCCCTCTCCCCACTCGGCGTACTTTGCGTCCATGACATCCTTGGTCACCTCGTTCTTGCCGTGGCGGCTGGCAAAGGCCTCCACCCGCTGTCGCGTTAAGTCCCGCATAAATCCTTCCGGCACCCTGAGCAGGGCTTGCTCAGCCTCTGCGGTCCAGGTGAGCGCGGGCTCTTCGCGTTCCCCGCGCTGGCGCTTGGGGCTCGGATCGGTTCCGTCGCGTGCGGCCTCGTGCATGGCCTGCTTCGCTTGGGCGATTCCCTGTTCCGCCACCTCCAGGGTGACTTCGCCGGCGCCGACCTTAAGGGCGTAGTCTTCGATACGCTGGCGTGTGGCGTCGCGCATGAAACCCGCCGGCACGCGCGCCAAACGAGCCAGGGCCTCCACCGACCAATGGGGTGTCGCGCGCGACACCGCTAAGCGGGTGGTTTCGGACGCTCTCCCATCGGGTCGAACCGGACACATGAGCTTGGTCACCTCCTCGACAATCTTGCCGGTGATCACGGTGTGCCCCCGCTCTTGGGCGTAGCGCAGAATGCCCATGCGCGCCATTTTGCGAACCATTTGCGGCACCGCCTCCATCATACCCTCGGCTTCCTTGGTCCAGGACATGGTCAGCTCCGCCACCTCATCCAACGGGGGACGGTAGGTCCGCTCGCTTAGCAGCACCGCGCAAGGGGCGCCGTGGAGTAGCGATTCGGCGTTGCCTCCAATGTCAAGACCATCGTCCGCGTGGATGCCCAACTTACCGACTACCAGTAGCGATGCCTTCACTCGTCTGACGTGTTCCTCGATGACGTGATTGGGCTTGCCCTCCAGCAACACCGTCGTCACCTCGGCGCCGAGATCTCCGGCGATCATTTCGGACATCTTTAGGTGTGACTCGTAGATGCGGGCGATACCCGAGTCGATGATCTCCTCGTGCAGCTTCTCCTGTTCCTTGAAGCGGAACACCTTGTGAGCCTCCTCCGAGAGCACGCCGGCGATGCGGTTGAAGGCCACGTAGTGGTAGTGCGGGTCGTAGGCAGCCACCACCTCGACGGGCACCTCCCAGTGCCGCGCCAGGTTCAAGCCGGTCAACAGGCCGCCGTAGGCCCGATCCGAACCGTCGACCGCCACAACGATAGGGCCCTCCGACAGCCGCCGCTTGGGCTCCTTGATGATCAGAGTGTCGATCGCGCTGCGGCGGGCCACGCGCTGGCAGACAGTTCCTAGATTCCCGCCTTCGATCGCCCCCAGGCCGCGCGAGCCTAAGACCAACAGGTCGTAGCCGCCGCGGACAAGTCCGACTGGTCGGTTGGCCTCGGTGACCAGCTCGCGGTAGTTCTTGCCTTCCAGGCTCCGCCGGGCGAAGCGCACCGCTTGGCGTTGGCAGACCTTTTCGGCCTGGTCCAGGTAGGAGTCGGTGATGACGGACAGGCCGCGGGTGATCAGGTCATCGTGTATGTCGCGCTGTCGCTCCAACTCCTGCTCTTGGCGATACTGCTCCGGTAGGCCGCCCTCCATCTGGCGGAATCGCAGGTCGTGCAGCTTGGCAGCGTAGACGTGCACGCCGGTGACCTGTGCGCCGTACAGGGCGGCCAGCGCCGCCGCCTCCTCGGTAGCGCGGTCGGAGTGGTCGGAGGAGTCGACCGCCAACAAGATGGACCGATAGATCGCGGACCGACCAGTCGGACTTGTCCGGTCCGACTGGTCGGGGGTTAGGGGGTCTACGGCGAGGATGGTATCGCCGGCGCGAGGGTACGCGCTCCCCTTCGGGTCGCCGCTAAACTCGTTGGTCTCGTCTCTTCGTCCCTTCGTCCCTTCGTCCCTTCGTCCCTTGCGTTTCATTACTTGTCTCCCTTCTGGGCAAGGAGGTACGCGACCAGATCGTAAGCGTCACGCGGTGTGAGCAAATCCGCGAAGTTGGCGGGCATGGGCGACATGGGAAGATTGATGAAATCGATCTGTTCCGGTGGGATGCGCTTCTCCACCCACTGGCCCCCCTCCAGAAACGCCAACGTCAGTCCCGTTTCCTTGTCCCCGTCAACGTATTGGCCGCAAAGAGAACTGAACTCGCCGTCGGCAGTTACCCCGACGATGGTATCGCCAACGTGGGCAACCTCGCTCAGATCGACTTCCTTCTCCACCGTTTGGCCAGCCGCCGGCGCCGCGCCTGCGTCCTCGCCCGCCTCATCCTCGCCCTCTTCCTCCTCCTCTTCTTCCTCGTCGTCGCCTGCCGTGCCCTCCAGGATGGCAAGGCGCAGCGTGGTCGGGCGTTCCTTGTCCGGAATCCATGCCAGCGCTGTACCGCGCAGCGGTAGACGGTTCTCGTCCTTCCAGAACACGATCGTCTGTCTGTAGCCTTTCACAATCACGGCGCTGGCGTCGAGGATCGACTCCAGGATGTAATGCGGGGTTTGAGAGGCGCCGATCGCTGTCAGCTCCGGGCCTACCTCGCGACCCAAATCCTTAACGCGGTGGCATTGGGCGCAGGGCTGCTCCTCAAACAGCTCTCGTCCTCGTCGCGAATCGCCGGCCAGGATGGGCAGTTGTTCCTTTTCCTGTCCCTCGCCCGGTTTGAGGAGACCCTTGCGCCAGGGGCTCTGGGCCTCCTTGAGCGCATCGATGAACTGCGCGTCGGTTGTACCTCCCAGCGTGTTGAGAAACGCCACAACCGCCAGGATCTCGTCATGGGAAAGTGCGATCGGCGGTTTGTTAACGGGCGTCATCTGTTTGCTCGGGTAGCCGGACACGATGTACGCATTGGGGTCGTAGACGGATTCAATCAGGTACTGGGCCGCGCTGACACCCGGCTGGCGCCCGCCGGCCCGTTCGCCTACATCCTCCTGGTTGGGACATCGCGCCTTGGGATCCTCGCCGATAGTGTGGCAGGTCAGGCATTGAGCGCGATCGCTGTTGAAGACGCGCTTGCCGGCCGCGATCAGCTCCTCCGGAGTCTCACCGATATCGGTCACAACTTCCACCGGCCCGCTCTTCATCTGAGGAATAGCGCGACAGATGTAGACGAATCCCGCGGCGATCGCCAGGATGAACACCACCACGTTGCCACCGCTCTTCACGATGCGTCCTCCTTGCGCATCCCGAAACGGAAGATGGCAAACAGCAGTGCGAAAAAGATGAGCGTCGCAGCCGTGATGACCGTCGCGGCTGAGCCCATCGTCGGCGTGTAAGCTTCGGGCGAGGTGTCGCGGATGACGCCGTAGACATGCCACGTATCCCGGATGCCGGACCGCACGAAACCCATCAGCCCGATGGTGAAAGTGAAGACGACGGCCAGACCAACCAGAACGTACTGTGATCGATTGGACATGTGGCCCCACTTGATCTCGCCCAGCGACTTGGCGCCGAAGAAGAGATACAGGTCCAGGGCGGTCACCGCCAGCATGGCGAACAGAACAGCGGCCACCTGGTAGACCGAGTAACCGATCCGCACCTCGGCTTCAACGAAGTACCCTTTGACACCGTAGTAAATAACAACGCTCGCCGCCATGGCCATGATGGCAAACTGCAGGAGCCCGCCGATACGCCCGCGAAGAGCGAACATGTCCACCAAGGCCAGGCCCAGAAACGACGCGAAGATGATGGCGATGACCCGAAAACCGGCTGCGTGGTGGATGCCGGGCACTTGGCTCAGAGTCGCGAGTTCCGCCTCCAGCCGTCCGAGTTCTTTGAGCTCATCCAAGACCGTGCCGATGGGCGCCTCGGTTCCCAAGATCGAGACCTGCATGGTCTGCACTTGCTGTTCGAGGGACGGTATTCTCGCTTCCGCCCGCGCGGCCTGTCCCACAAAACCATTCACGCCGCAGAAGATGATTGGAAACATCGAGAGGCCGGCCACAAACACCGGGGCTCCCATGCCGCCTGCCGGGCGCAGTCCGGAACGTTCCTTGTTCGCTCGACGATAGAGCACAAAGGACAAGAAGGTAGTCAAGATCACTATGTTCACCACGGTGTTCTTGGCGCTCATCACCCCGAAGACACCCAACAGCGGATGGTGGGCGCCACCCATGCGGCGGGCCTCTGCCAGCGAAGCCACCAGCGTGTGCGGTGTCATCCAGATGGCCATCGACAAGAACAGAAGAGCCTCCATCCACAGGATGTATTTGTAGTAGCGATTCCCCCCGGGGATCCGTCCCAACCCCATCCACATGTAATAGTTGGCGCTGATGAAAAGCGCTGCGATGAGCACGGCTTGAATGATGAAAAGCCATGAGAAGGCTCCGCCCATCAGGGCGGTTCCCATCTGGGCACTGTAGGCGTAGATTTCTTTTCCCAACCAGTAGCCCGCGAAGGGAAGTGGGATCAGCGCCCAAAGAGCGATGAAGTTGCCCACATATCCCATCCAGTCGTAGTGGGCGCGTTGTTCCTTGGAGGTACTCGATAGGAATCGGATCGCGGCGTAGGCTGCGGCAATCGAGCCTCCAAAAGCAATGTTGGCGATAAAGCGATGGATGTTGATCGGCCACCAGAGCGGATTCTGGATGGCCTCCGCCAGCGAGAGAAGCTGGCCGTCCTCCGCGACGCCCGCCGGGCTCATCATGAATGTCGTCCAGGCGTTGGCAATGCACATCAGTACCGTGCCCACGATGTTCAGGGCTGCACCTACACCGATGTGCAGCCACTTGAGGCGGCCTGCCATGGCGTCCCAAGCATAGTAGTAGACCACCAGGAGTATCGCGTCGACAACGATTGCGGCGGCGTACGGCAGGAACGTGGGCGAGAATATTCTCCCGAAGTACGCCATGAACTTCGGGTACAGAACCACTAGCGCTGCCAAGCCGAGGACACCCAGGACGGCCGTTGCGGTAAAGGCCAGCGCCAAGAGTCGTGTGAACTCCCGGGCCAGCCGGTCATATCTTTCATCCTTGGTCGCGACGCCGACGATCTCCACGATCATGGCGAAGATAGGTACGCCCAACACGAAGGCTGCGAACATCAGGTGCAGTTGCATGACCACCCAGACGACAGTGCGGGAGTCGAGCACGGGGGAGGAACCGTAGTCGCCGCGCAGGCGGGGCAGGACCACCAGCAGGAGGACGGCAGCGGTGCCGAGCAGCGCGGACACCTTGGCCAGGGAGGTGACGAGGTGGTGTCGGAGCGCTCCGCCGGCCCTCATAGGGTCTCTCCGGCTGGTATTGCCAATCGGCCCGCTCTCTTCACCCGGAACAGGGCGTAAAGCTCGGTGAGGGTGGCAAGAAGGATCCCGATCAGCACGCCGATGTAAACCCGCGCCGAAATCGGCGTCACCAGCTTCAGGCTGTACCAGGACGAGACGGATTGCTGCAGGCCGCTCTCGCCGTTTCCGCCATCCCACGCCATCAGGGTGAATGGGATGTAGGCGCCCGGAGCCATCTTCGCGTCGCCCTTGCCTCCCACGAGGGGACGCTGAAACACAACCTGCCACTGACCGTCATCGAAAACGCCCGTTCCCCGGGCCTGCTGCTCCTCGTCGGGCTGAGCCTTGAGCTTCTTCCGCCCCCTGGCGTTGTATTCAACGACCCCGTTATGGGACAGGCTTTCCAGCCTGTCGCTGACCGACTGGAAAGTCGGTCCCACACCTTTGGGTCCCACACCTTTGGGTCCCACACCTTTGTCGGCCTCGTATCTGAGAAGGTGCACGGGGCTTGCCTGGCTTCCGTAGATGAAGTAAGGCCTCTGGGCGCCCTCGGAGTCCTTGACCGGGAACTGGATGGCCACTGCATCGCGATAGGTGGACTGCTCGAAGGGGAACTTCATCACGTCCAGTTCCGGATAGGTGTCCTCGGTCGTCCAGACCTCCGGGCTCTCATGGACCGTACTATGGGTGCGGTCGTTGTAGACCAGCCGGAACGCAATGTTCTCGTTGTTATACATCGCCCGCACCCGTATGAAGTCGATGGCCGGCGTCTGCCACCGCGGCCGGAAGGTCACTTGCCCCGTCAGAACGATGGCGATCTCGTCCGATTGCTCCCAGGCGGGATCCTTGGGGTCGGTCGGCAGCTCGCCGTCGATCTTGACCACTTCGAGAATGCGTTTCTGCGGAGGGAACGCGCTCCTCTTCGGGTCGCCGCTAAACTCGAAGATACTCTCGACGAAATAGGCGATGGCCCACCGGGCGTGCTCGTCTTGGGCTGGGTCGGTCTTGTGGAGGGACTCGAGACTTGAGGGCATGGGGGTCCCGGTTAGTCCTCCGGTCAGCGTTCGGAAGATGTCCTCGACGCGGGAACCGTTCTTGTAACGCCAGGACTTGGTCAGATCTCTCGGCCAGAGCCGCTCCCGTTTGGCGTTCTTCTTCTGGGCATCGGGACCGGTACCATTCCCCCGCCCGTTGATCCCGTGGCACACGATACAGTTGGCGCCCTCTTCCTTGAAGAGCTTCTCCCCTTCGGCGACTATTTCCTCCGTGCGCGGCGGCGGATTCCCCAGCTTAAGGGCTGCCTCCTCCCGGTAGGGGCTGAATTCCTCGTCGTCGAACCATCCGCTGATCTTCTTCACATAGTAAATCACTTTCCACCGATCATCCGCCGACAGGGGCGCCCACGACGGCATGGCCGTTCCGGGGATTCCGCGGGTGATGGTCCGGAACATGTCCTCATCCTTGGGCACCTCGCCGGTTTTGGTGGTGCGGAATCGGAAGTTCCCGTTCGTGAAGTCGCGGGGGCGGGGTTCAAGGGTCTTGGCCACTGGTCCATTCCCGTCCCCTTTCACGCCGTGGCAAGGACTGCAGCGGAAGTTGTAGATCCGTTTCCCCTCAAGGAGGTTCTCTTCCGTCGGTTCCGGACGGCGCTCGGGGACCGGGATTTCCATCCAGCCCGGAGCATGCAGTTCCGCGGCGCCCACGCATGGGATCCTGATAGTCAAGAGCACGAACAGAAGAAGGAAGGGACGAAGGGACGAAGGGACGAAGGGACGAAGGGAAGAGAGGGGTGAGTTTAGCGGCGACCCGAAGGGGAGCGCGTCTTCGTAGCGGAAGGCACGAAGGGGGAAGAGGATTGTCGCTAAGGTGGGTGTCATCATTGCCCTACTCAATCTACTCCGGTTCCCTTGGCCTGTTCCCCGCGATGTCGTATTCGGCCATGATGATCTTCCAAATCTCATCGTCGGTGAGGTCTTCCTCTCCCCACGGCGGCATGGCGGACTCCCACGGTCCTCCCTCGTGGGGCAGTCCGATCCCTCCCATCTTGACCCGCCAGAACACGGCGCCCTCCACCAGCGTCGCAATCGTCTCGACGCCGGTGAAGTCGGCCGGCTCGCGGAGCAGGCCCCGTGCCATGGGGCCGTCACCCATCGCCTTGGTACCGTGGCATGGGCGGCAGTTCTTTACGAAGAGGATCCGTCCTTCCTCGATCACCTTGCGCTCGAACGCCTTGGCGCGCAGGGGGCCGGTGAACGCGCTTCCCTTCGGGTCGCCGCTAAACGCCTCGATGTACTCGATCAGGACTTCTTCGGTGGTGTCCTTTTTCTTGTTCTTTCCTTTCCGTACCTCCGTTTCGAAGGCATCGAGCAACTCGGGCGTGGGGTTCCGGAAGGGATTCTTCATTTTCGAGAACCGGTCCGGCGGAGTAGGGTGCTTGATCGCCACGAAAGCGCTCGCGCCAGCCTCGGCGGTCATGTCCCAGAACACGAGCCCGCCGCAAACCAGCGGGAACAGGATCAGTGCGGCCGTGCGCCGGAGAGTCTTCCTTTCCAGAAGCCCGATGATGGGCCTCTTGAACTCCCGCCAGCGCTCCTCGCTGTAGCTGACGTAGGCGAAGATCGCCAGACACGCCAGCGTGAAGTAAATCGTGACCTCCTTGCCGGAGGTGGGGAGCCCTTCGCGAAGCTCGAACCATCCCTTGGCGGCCAACCACGCGGCGACATACGGAAGGATGATCTTCAAACCCAGGTAGAAGCAGACCAGGAAGATGACGGCCTTTAGGAATGTCCCTTTGGGTTTGTTCACTGTTTAACTCCGGACGAACTGGTCCGCACGGCGGACCCTACGGTTACTCGGTTGGTTCCTCCGTCGCGCCCGCACCCGCCTTAACAGACACACTGGTGTGCAGGCTTGCAAGGTAGTAGATCATTCGGTCGAGCTCCCTCAGTTTCATGGAGTCCTCGTAGACCGGCATCTTGGACCTCCCCTCCTCGTCAGTATGATCCTCCAGGGGCGGCACGATGACCGCGTTGGGGTTGAGGATCGATTCCCGGATGTACTCGTACGTCTGGATGTCCCCCATCCCGGTAAGCTCAGGACCAATCTTGCCCTGTTCCAGCGGTCCGAAATCCTCTCCCGCGATCATGTGGCACTGCCAGCACTTCATGACCTCGAATGCTTCCCTACCGTCCTCGATCCAGTCGCTGATCTCGTCCTGGAGTTCCTCCGTCTCCTCCTCCGTCAGCTCCTGGTCGATGAACTTCTCCCTCTCCGCGGGGCTTAGCTCCCGGTATTTCTCCAGCTTGTCCACAGGAAGCACGACCCACTCGGGGCTGGGGAAGTTCACCACACGGACGGGCTCCTCCAGCCCCAGTCTGTCCTTGTCGAAAATCGCCTGGCCGAACCTGCTCATCGACTTGGTGATCTCCTCGATGTCCACCTCGTCGGTGAGGCTCTGCAGGTAGGCAATCACCGACATCACCTCCTCCGCCGAGAGATCCGTTTGCCCGGTGTAGACTACTGGCATCAGCTTGTCCGGGAACTTCTCGACGACGTAGGCGCTCGGAGTGGCCAGAGACTCCACGATGTAGTCCACCGCCGTGTAGGTTGTCCCGGTCTGCTTGGTTCTTTCCGCCGCCCGGAGCGCGGCCCGCTCCAGGATGGGGGGCCCCAGCTCGGACTCTCCGAGGTTTGGGCACCGCGTCATGGTGCCCCTGCCGCCGATCATGTGGCATCGGTGGCAGACGCCTTTGACCTGATCCCAGAAGATGATCTCCCCCCGCTCGGCGTTCACTCCCGCAGGAGCGGATTTCATCCCCTTCCCCTGAATCTCCGTCACCTCGTAGCTGAGGTAGATGAATACCGCGCCGAGGAAGAGCACGAAGGCGTAGGCCTGGAGGAAGCCCCGCCCCGCCGAATTGCGGATTGCGGATTGCGGATTGCGGATTGGCGAAGTTGAGATCGATCCCTGTTGCATCACTATTGGGCAATCATAGGCTGTGCCGAGAATCCCTTCTCGGCACCTCTTGAAGGAGCGGCTCTGACGAGAATCCCTTCTCGTCACGAAAGCCATCGGACCGAGAAGGGATTCTCGGTCCAGCGGTCCCGGCGATTCTCGGTCCAGTGATATTCCGCCATCCGCAATCTGCAATCACAGCACCGCCTCCTTCTTCGGCGCGGCCAGCGAAGCGATCCAGAAGACGAAGGAAACCGTGGACAGGAACGTGATCGTGATGGCCGTGACCATGACGGCCATCGTCAGGTTGCTCGGGGTGGATGCGGACTCGGAAGTGTCCTTCAGCACCGAGACGACATGCCACTCCTTCCTAAGACCCGAGCGGATGAATCCCATCAGTCCCATGTTCATCACAAAAAAGGTGCAGAGAAGAATGAGCGCGAACTGGCTCCGGCCGTGCATCTTGCCCCACTGGATCTTCCCCAGGGACTCGGATTTTCTGAACAAGAAGATATCGATAGTCATGCAGACGATAAACGCCCCCAAGATCATCAGCACTTGGCAGACGGCGACGTGCCGGACCAGCGGATTGGCCTTCTCCATGATGGTGAAGCCGTGCTGGAAGAGCCAGAGGCTTGTCGTGAACCCGATCCCACCCAGCAGAATGACCTGCCCGAGCTTTCCGCGGTTGACGAATGCCAGGACCGCCGCGAAGACGTACAAGAACGCGGCGAAGTAGAGCGTCGCTCTCAGCGTGGCACCGTAGGTCACCTTCCCATCCAGATTGATCTCTACCGGCCCCACGAGCATCTCTTTCACGACGAACTTCCCGTACTCGGGGTGCGCGGCGGAGAGGTCGCCAGAGGACGCGTACATGAGGACGATGAGCACGGCCACCGCGACCGAGATCCCGGTGGCGAGGTAGGCCGTAATGCCGTTCTCCTTCCAGTCCGTTTCCTTTTTCTTGTTCGCCCTGCGGTAGAGAAGGAAGCCCAGGAACGTCGTGATGATCATCAACTGGATCACGGCGTTCTTGGCCGGCATGAGGCCGAACTTTTTCTCCAGACCTCCCAGCGGCAGGTTGTGCGGTGTGAGCCAGACTCCGAAGCAGATGAAAAGGACGCCCAACATCCACGGTACGAACTTCTCATAACGTTCGCCGCCGGGGATCCTTCTCATTCCCGACCAGATGTAGTAGTTGCCTCCGATGAAGAGCGTGCCCACGAAGACCGCCTGAAGGATGAACGTCCAGGAGAACGTCCCGCCCATCATGTCCTGTCCCATTGTCGGGTTAAAGGAGTAGATCTCGCGGCCAAGGTAGTAGCCCGCGAAGGGGAGGGGGATGAGCGACATGATGGCGATGAAGTTCCCGACGTATCCCATCCAGTCGTAGTGGGCCCTATCTTCCTTCGAGCGGGCCCCGAGGAACTTGACGGCTGCATAGGCGCCGCAGATGGCGCCGCCGAACGCGATGTTGGCGAGGAAGCGGTGGACGTTGAGGGGCATCCACAGGTGGTTGAAGAAAGCGTCCGAGAGCGGGCCGATGTAGTCCGTCTTGTCCCAGTGCGATTCAAGCGGTCCTGCGGCGCCTTCCGCGAGGCCCGGCGGGCTCATCATGTAAGTCGCCCAGGAATTGGCGATCAACATGATCACCGTGCCGAAGATGTTGAGCAGGATCCCCAGGTAGATGTGGAATCCCTTCCGTCCGTACCCGATGCACAATACCCCGAGGCCCACGATGCAGAGACCGAGGATCGCAAAGATCGTCCAGTGGAGGAACCCCGCGCTCCCCTTCGGGTCGCCGCTAAACCGGATCACGGGGAAGATCCCCATCCACGCCCCCAGCAGATACGCCAGGGTGATCAAGAAGATCGCACCCCCGGCGCGGCGTAGGATGATGTTCTTGGAGATGCCCTGGAGGCGGTTCCATGAATAGTAGTAAGAGTAGAGCGTGAAGCTTTCCGCGAAGAACAGCATGCCGTAAATGTAGAACGTCGGGTGAAAGGTGTCGGTCAGGTGGGCCATGAATTTCGGGTAGGTCGAGAAGAGCACGAACGCCAGGAACCCGCCGAGCGCGGCGGTGGTCGCGAAGGCCGCGGAAAGCAGCTTGACGAACTCGTAGGCTAGCTTGTCGTACCGCTCTCGCGTCTCGGGCTCCTTGGCCCGCACCCCGACGACCTCGACGATGGACGCGAAGATCGGAACGGCGAGCACGAATGCCGCGAACATGAGGTGAAGCTGGGCGATGATCCAGACGGTGAGACGGGGATCCAGACCGAAGAAGGTCCTGTACGGTACGCCCGCTTGGGCGATCCCAATGTACGTCGGGACGGAAGACAGTGCCGTGTCAAGCATGGCGCGTGCGTGGTCTCCTCAAGTGCCTTTTCCGGGACGGTGGAGCCGCACAGAGCCCGCAAGCGGAAGGTCGCGCCTGATCATGGCGCGCAGCCCCGATGTACATCGCGACGCCATTCGCTAGAGAACGGTCCTGGGCGCAAAGGTGAGTTTGCTGAAGTCCTTCTTGTAGGGAGACTCACCGGTCTTTCTGATTCTTCCCTTGCCGAGCTTGAAGCGGTACCGGTTTGTCATCGGATCGGCCACGCGATGGACGACGGAGTTGACCGGCTCCGACGGCCACATGAAGTAGGTGAACAAGACCCCCTTCTTGACGTCCGGACTGACCATGGCGATTCCCCGGAACGCGCCTTTCCCGATCCGGATGTGACCGGCCTTTTCCAGAGCCGTGTAGGAGAGGTCGTCCATTTCGACCCCGACGAAGCCGCCGGTCTGCACCAGGACGTCGTCGTTCTCGACGACCACCTCGTCCCCGCTTTCAATGCCGCGCTTCTGAGCGTCGTCCGGGTGGATTTCCACCCAGTTGGACGGCCACCGATCCATGATGTACGCCTTGTGAACGTCGTCGAAGACGCTCTGCCAGATCTCGTTGATCCGGCCGTTGGTAACCCACAGTTCGTCGCCCGTCGGGGTGATTCTCTCGTAGTAGTCGCTGAAAAACTCCCAGGGGCTCTTGTGTAGGATCGCGTTGCCCGACTGGGTATTGAAGTTGTAGAGCCATTTCTTGTGGACAGTGGGTCCTTCGGGCGTTCCGAAGTCGGCCGTAGAGTCATGCAGTCGCTTGGTCCCCACCAGCTTCCCCTTAACGTACCGGATGGGGCACTGGAGGCCCGTGGACCCCATCTTCCGGAGCACCTCGTGGGCGGGAACCTTGTCTTTCCACGCTTTCCACACCAGAGGAAAATAGTCCAACAGACCACCCCGTGAGAATCGGGCGCCTTCCTCAAAGACGTCGTTGGACGTCTTCCAGTCGTAGCCCTCGAACCCCATCTTCTTGGCGAACTGCGCGATGATCCACCAGTCGGGCTTGGCCTCGCCGGGCGGATCGTAGAACTTGGAGTACATGCGCAGTCGCCGCTCCCCGTTCGCCCGGGTGAAGTCCTCTTCTCCCCAGGTGGCGGCGGGAAAGACAATATCCGCGATTTCCTTCCCGATCGGGTCGCGCAGGTAGATGTCCTGGTCGACGACGACCATGCCGCCGCTGTCGACGCGCTTCTTCAGAGCCCCAAGCGCCAGCGCGGGGTTCTCGCTGGTGATCTGGTGCGGGTTCTCCCGCGTCATGCGCATGAAGGCCTTGGCGAGTTCCTGGGAGGCGGCCATCGCCTGCACCCAGGTCGTCCCGATGACCCAGGCGAATCGGAGGTTGCCCGATTCAACCCAACGGTCCAGATCGATCTCCTTCTTACGCCGCCCCGGAAACTTCTCGGGGCTCTTGATGCGCGGATAGCCGGCGGCCTTGGATGCCCAGCCTCTCTGGTGGCCGCCCAGCCGCGACACTACCTGCCCCGGCCGATTCCCCGCTCCGCAAATCAACGCGAGGGAAGCGAGTGAAGCCGTGTTCAGGTAGTTGTTGCTCCAGTAGCAGCCCTTTTCGAAGGCGAACGATGCCTTCGGACGTTTCCCGTCGATCGGCTTCGCCAGCAACTCGGCCGTCTTCTTGATCTTCTCAGCGGATACGCCGGTGACTTTGACCGCCTCGTCCAACTCCGCGGGCTTGTAGCTCAGCAGCCACTTCTTGTACCCGGCAAAGTCGGTACCAAGCTTGCCCCAGGTTGTTCTCCACTGCCAGGGCGTGTTACGGGTGCCGCGCCCGAAGCCGGAGTAGATGTCCCACTTCGACGCGATGTGCTTCTCGATGAACTCCTTGTCCTCCCAGCCGTTCTCAAGGATGATTCGGGCAATCGCCAGATGCAGGATGGTGTCGCTCCCGGGAATGACGTCGAGCCACAGCCCGCCGTTTTTCTCCGCGAATGCGACGCCGGTCGTCCTCCGCGGGAGAGCAAAGATGAGCTTGTTGGGGGAGCCCTTCATCCACCATTCGGTGAACAGGACCGTCTTGGTCTCGTAGGGGTCGGTTCCGGAGCAGTAGATCACGTCGGCCAACGACCAGTCCTCGTAGGAGGCGCTGAAGGTCTTGATCCCCGCGTCGTCGATGCCCGCGGTGTCGTTGCCGGGCCCCGGCTTGTCGTGGGGCGCATACGCCGGCGTGTTCATCGAGAGGAAGGCGATCTTGGAGATCGCGTAGGTGTTCTCAAAGAACTGATAGGAGAACGTCTTCATCCCCCAGGCGATCTCGCCGTACTTGGCAACCACGTGCTTGGAGATTCCCGCCATGACGGAAAGGGCAGTGTCCCACGAGACCCGCTCGAGCTTTCCGTTGATTCGCATCATCGGATAGTGAAGACGGACCTTCGTGGGGCCGTCGGGCGTGTAGCACTTTCTGGCGATGCAGCCGCCGCGGATGCTGTGGTTTCCGCCGCGGTTGACCGCCACTGCGTCGCCGTCGGGAACGACCAGTACGTGGTGCTTCTTGCCCTCGCGCATCACGATGTTGTGCTGGTTGGGGCTGGCCCAGCGGCCGCTCAGCGCGGGTGAGGGATAGTCCACGTTGAAGGCGTTCTCGGACGCCTTCTCTCCGCCTTCCCGGCCCACCGGCCACACGTAGGCGTTGTACCCGCAGGCGACGATGCAGTAGTCGCAGCAGGTCGGGAACACCTTTGCATCTTTGGGTGGGATGGGAACCCTATCTATCCTATAGTCCTGGGACATTGCCAACTCCTTGCTGTTATTAGCGCGCGAGGTGACTCGCGTAGCCGTAGATAAGTCCAAGCATGCCGACCGCGTAGATCTGTCCGCCTTTCTCCTCCAGGACGACCTGCGGAAGAGGTTCGGTGGCGTGACCGGCGATGGTCATTCCGTGCCGCGTCAGGTCGTACGTCGAAAGATGGATGGGACAGGGGCCCTGAACCTTCACCTGGTGACAGTATTGCCCATCGAGCGTGCCGCCCATGTGGGGGCACATCGTGTTGAACGCGACAATGTCCTTTCCAGCCCCAACGCCGCCGCCCGCCTTCGTTCCCAGTTTCACGATAGAGCTCGAACAGTGCGGCTCCTCGTAGGGATAGAAGAACCGCACGGGCTTGCCCTCGACGAGCTTGTTCGCGTCTGCCACCCATTTCCTCGGGTACTTTGCCGCCTTGAACACCGTGTCCCGGTCGTCGGCAAAGGTGATGCCCGGGAACACGGTCGCCAGGGCCGTCCCGGCCACCACCGTCCCGCCGGCCAGCAGGAAGGTACGCCGAGAGGTGCAGGTCGGGGTTTCCATTCCCCGCGCTGGCGCTTGGGGCTCGGATTCGTTTGTCTTGCTCATTTGTCTAGCCCTTTCGGTATCATCACCGCGTACTCCGGAAGAACGGGTGGTCTGATTTGGAGCGGCTTCTTCTTGCTGGAGAGGCTTTCCAGGAACTTGATGAGATCCTTCTTTTCCTTCTTGGTCAGGTTCAGAGGCTTTATCAGCGGGTCCTTCTTGCCGGGTGACTCGTCGCCTCCCCGGTCGTAGAAGTCCACCACCTCCTCCAGCGTGTAGAACACCCCGTTGTGCATGAACGGGACCGTCCACTTCAGCTCGCGCAGGTGAGGCGTGCGGAACTTGCACATGTCGCGAGGATGCTTTGTCCGGTAGAACAGGCCCAGGTCCCATCGGGCCTCGTGGTAGTAACGCTCCGGTACGCCCTTCGCGAAATACTCGAAGCGGAGGGTGATCTGCCTCTGAACGTCTTGGGCAAAGGCCTCGTTCTCCCCAACGCCAAGGTTGTGGTAGTCCTCGTCGGTGAAGTTCGGACCGTTGTGGCACAGGATGCACCGCGCCTTGCCCTGGAAGAGGTCCAGACCCCGCTTGGCCGACGCGCTCAGGGCTGTCCTCTCGCCCCGCGCGTAGCGGTCGAAACGCGTGTTGCGGGAGATGACCATCTTCCGCTCGAACGTGGAGATGGCCTTCAGGACGTCCCCGTAGAGCGGCCGCTCCGTGCCGAAGACCTTCTTGAACCGTTCCACGTACTCCGGAATCTGCGCTAAGCGCTCCTCGATCATCATGGGATCGCCGTTGCCGGCCACGTTGCCGGTGATGGCGCTGTTGGCCTGCTTCTCCAAGCTGGTCACCGAGCCGGCCCAGAAGAGCTTCTTGAAGTAGGCGGAGTTGATCACCGTGTTCCCGTTTCGCCAGTGCTTGGTCCCCGGATAGCCGCGCGACAGGTCGATCCCATCGCCCCAGCCCAGTTTCGGATCGTGGCAGGAGGCGCAGGAGTTGGATGCGTCGCCAGCTAAACGCGAGTCGAAAAAGAGTAACTTTCCCAGTTCGACCTTCTCCTCGGTTACAGGATTGTCCGGCGGGATGGGCGGCTCGGGCAGCGCCCCGATCGGAGGAACCGACCGGAAGTCGACGATCGTCCCGATGTCGCCGCCCTCGTCTTCGATGGGCGGAGCATGGAACGTAGGAAGCGGGCGCAGTTCGTATTCGAGCCGCTTGGGAACCTCCACCACCAGTTTGTCCCCGCTCAGCGTCTTGAGGAACTCGACCAGGGCCTCCTTCTCCTGCTTCGTGAGTCCCAGCGCCTTCAAGCCCACGGATTCCAATCCGTGGGCTTTCCCGCCGCCGCGGTTGTAGAAGTCCACGACGTCGGTGAGGGTCTTGAGCATCCCGTTGTGCATGTAGGGCGCCGTCCGGCTTACCTCTCTCAGACTCGGGGTGAGAAAAGCGCCACGGTCCGCGGCGTTCTTGGTCACGGCGTACCGTCCCACGTCCTCATCAAGATCGCCGTAGCCCGCCACACCGAAGGTCTTGAAAAACCTCCTGAAGACGATGTGTCGCATCGGCTCTGCGAAGATTTCATCGTTCATCGGGACGCCGGTGTTGTGGAACTTGCCGTCGGTCAGCAACTCCGAACGCCCACGGGTTGCAACCCGTGGGCTTTTGTGACAGTTTGCGCAGCCGGCCTTGCCGGTAAAAAGCTCGTAGCCCTTCTTCGCGGTTTCGGAGATGGCGCTCCGGTCCCCGTCAAGGAACCGATCAAAGGGCACGTTCTCGGAGTTGAGCGTGCGCAGGAACGCTGCCACCGCCTTGAGGATACCGCCGTAGCGCGGCTCCGTCTGGAACACCTCTCGGAACGTCCTCTCGTAATAGGGAACCTGCCGGAGCCGCTCGCTGAGGAGCCGGCCGTCGGTGTTCATGAAGTGCGATTCCGCGATGTGGTCGCGCACGAGTGTGGGGAGGTCCTTGCCGGAGAGTCTCCCGTCCCAGTACAGGGACTCCATCTCGCCGACGTTCATCACGGTCTTGGTGTTCCGGAAATACATGGTTCCCGGATAGCCTTTCGAAAGGGCCAGCCCGTCGGTGAAGGCCTTCTCGGGATCGTGGCACTTAGCGCAGGAGAATCCGTCGTCGCCCGAGAGGCGGTTCTCGAAGAAGAGCATCCTCCCCAGTTCCACCATTTTCGCATCGTCGCCCCGCGCCTGGGGAGCGACACCACCGGCCAGAACAACCTGTAGCAGAATTCCGAGCCCCAAGCGCCAGCGCGGGGACAGGAGTTCCTTCATGCGCCTACTTTTCGTACGTTTCTTCATGATCCTACTTCGTGCCTTCGTGCCTACGTGCCTTTCTTCATCATCCTATTCTTCGTACTCGAACTCGAAATCCACGGTCATCTTCTGCCCCGCCTTGACCTCGATCTCCTCCTCCAGAACGCCCATCATGGGATGCCATACCTTCAGGGTATGGCTCCCCGGGGGAACCTTGAGTGTGAACGTGCCGCCGCGCGCCACCGTGCAGTAGGGGTTCTTGGCCACAAACCGCCAGCCGGCCATGAAGTCGTGGTTGTCGCAGGTCAGTTCGATGAACTGGCTCCGCCGCGGTTTGATCACCACCTTCCTCACGTCCTTATTGGGCTGGTTGAAGTTAAAGAGCTCGCGACGGGCTTCACCGATCCGCTCATACGTGTGGATGTTGTGGGCGGCGGCGTCCTTGGAGATGATGGTGACCTCCGCGCCCCTCTTCCAAATATCGACGTAGGGCTTAAAGAAGCAACCCTCTTGGACGAGCTTGGCAGAGGCTTCGGCGCCGGTCCAGCTCGCCCCGTCAAAGTCTCCATTCAGGAACACGATGGCTTCGTCGATGCGACCGTCGACCACCTTGTACCAGTGGATATCCCTTTGTCCCTTGCCGCAGACCTCCGGATCCTTGTTGATGGGCTTCTTCTCGGGCCCGGGGACCTCGTCTCCTGTGACCCTGATCTTGCCTGTGATGGTGGCGAAATCCTTATCCGGTTCCGTGTTCTGCTGGCCGTACGAGACGCTCAGCGCCCCGGCGAACAAGGCCACGACTCCGATTACGGCATGGCTCTTCATGCTTTTCATCCTTATTATTCTCCAGAACATTTACTGGTTCTCTTCGGAGCGCTCGTCGGCGAGTTGCAGGACGTAGTAAGCGAGTTTCCAGTAATCGTCCTGATTCTGCGTTTCGAACCGGGGCATGCCCGTTCCGCCCACGCCGGTCATGAGCACCCGAACGATGTCCCGCGGCCGACCACCAGCCTTCATGAAGTACGGGTTCAGCGCGAAGGGCACGGGTGTGAGCTCGTTGCCCCATACGTCCGTCTGATCATTGGCGGAAGGCCCGTCGCCCATGCCCCTGTCACCGTGACAGGTGGCGCACTGGAGCTCCTGGTAGACCGTCTTGCCTCGCGCGATGGCGTCGTCGTTCCATTCCGGCGCGTTGCCCACGTCGAGGGGCTTTTCCGGCGTGAGCCTCTCGTCGAGGATCTCCTTGATCTCGTCAGGGTCGGAGTCCCCGTCGTCTTCCAGGCTCTTTCGGAAACCTGCCTCACAGAGCTTCTCCACGTAGTAGACCAGGCCCCACCGCTGGCGGGCGGAGAGATAGTGGAAGGAGGGCATGCCGTAGATGGGGAAGCCGACGCTGATGGATCGGAAGAGGTCCTCGTCGCGCGGGAAAGATCCCTGGGGCGTAGTGCGATACTTGAAGATGGCCTTGGTGAAATCCCTCGGTTTGGTGTCGAGGTAGTTCGCTGCCGACCCGTCCCCGTGCCCTTCCCGTCCGTGGCAGATAAGACAACGCGTGTTGTACGTCCTGCGACCGAGCTCCACCAGATCATAGGAAACAGGGGTCTTAATGGCGATCGCATCTTCCCAGTGCAACCTCTCAATCCTATTGCGGATTGGGGATTGGGGATTGGGGATTGAGGATTGCGGATTGCGGATTGCGGATTGCGCGCCGGAATGTTCCAAGGTGTCGCGTGCGACATCTCTTCGCTTAGCGGTGTCGCGTGCGACACCTTTCTGTTCGCCGGGCGCGCCGGATACTGCAACGCATCCTCCCAGGACCGCGATCATCCCGATGTACATCGGGACTGGGACGGCAAAAAATGTTCTTAGCTTCATACGATTGTCCTCACTTCTATCTCGAGCTAGATAATCTGCATGGCCGGATCTTGTTGGTTCTCTCTCAATCTCTTGATCAGTAAGAACTCGCCGAGACCAATCATCACGAAGGCCAACAGGGCGTAGGCGTAGGGCGCAGCACTTCCCCGGGGTTTCAAGAGGAACCAATACCACGAGGAGATCGAGCACCGCGTGCCACTCTCGCCATTCGAGCCGTCCCACGCCGCGAACGCGATCGGCAGGTATTGCCCCGGCGTAAACCTCTTATCCTCCGCGATCGCGACCTTGAACACGACCTTCCAGCGGCCGTCGTCGTATTTCGCGTTCGTGAAGAGTTCCTCCACGTTCTCCGGCGGAAGATGAAAGCCCTTCGCCGTAAATCTCTCGCCATCCCGACCAGCAGGCTGGTTTGCCAGCGCCCGGACCAGCGGGCTGGCTTGCCAGCGCCAACTCTCCACCGGCGCCTCGGGCTCGCCCAGCGCGAAGAAGGGCCGCTTCGCCCCCTCTCCAGTCCCGGTGGGAAACTGGATCGATAGCGCGTCAGCGAACGCCTTCTGCCTCAGCTCTGCGAGGTCGTTCCGCGTCGGGAGGGCGACCGACTTGGAGCGGGCCTCGAATTTGTAGTCGTCCTCCTCGTGCTCGCGGTCTTCGGTGCGGTCGTCCCACTGGATGAGGATGCCGAGCTCCTCGTCGTTGTACAGAGCATCCACCAGGAGGCGATCGACGTTGGCGAACTGCCATCTCGGTGCTACAGTCAACTGGGCCGACAGCTTCATGATCACGCCCTGGGTCTTGTCCCACTCTGGAGAATCCGGATCGTCCGGAATCTCTCCGTCGGTGTAGCTCGCCAGGATCTGCTGTTCCTCCCGGCGCTGGCGCTTGGGGCTCTGATTCGCGCCCAGGCTCAGGACATAGTGTGCCAGCGCCAGGGCGTTGGTATCGCGGGGAACGTGCAGGATTACCTGGTCTTCCGGCAGGTCTTCGCTCTCGCTGAACAGCGTGAAATAGTCGTCATAGGAGGGCATGGGCGTAGTGCCCAGGCCCGTGATAAAGGCCCGCGCGATGTCCTGGATCCCGCTCCCACCGCGGAACAGGTCGGGACGTGTCAGGTCGGCCGGCCACATCGGGTTGCCGAACTCGTCTTGCACCGTCTTGGCGCTGGGTCCGTTACCTTTGCCTCCGTCCCCGTGGCACTCCCCGCACTTGAGAACTTCATACAGCTTCTTGCCGCGCGCCAGCGTCCTATCATCTCCCCGTTTTGCGGTGTCGCGTGCGACACCCCCCACCCCTTCCCAGTCGGGAAGCTTAATGACCACGTCCTCGGGCAGCTCCTCCGCCCAATCCTCCGCCGCGAACGTCTTGATGTAGTGCACCACCTGCCAGCGCTGCCGCTCCGAGAGAATCTCCTGCCAAGAGGTCATGGGCGTTCCGGGGACCCCCTGGCTGACCGTCCGGAACAGGTCGATTTCAAGGGGCCGCTCCCCCGAGGCCGTGCTGCGGAGCTTATAGACGATGTCCGTGAAGTCGCGAGGCTGTGGGAGCATGTGGGGCGCCGCCAGGCCTTGGCCGTCCCCCTCCAGCCCGTGACACGCTGCGCAGCGCATCTCATAGATGATCTTGCCCGCTTGGACGGTCTCCTCGTTCTCAGGCGGAGGTGTCTCCTGTGCTCGCCCCAGGTGGGGGGCGCAGGCGATCACCACCAGAGCACTGAGTTTAGCGGCGACCCGAAGGGGAGCGTGCAGCCCTTTCATCTCAGTCTCTCTTTGCGGGTTTCCGCCCCGCGACATCGTAGGCTCCCATGATGACCAGCCATATGTCTTCGTCGCTCAAGCGATGCTCTGCCGGGATATCCAAGTTTAGCGGTGTCGCGTGCGACACCTTTCCGGTCCCCTTGCCCGACGGGTTCCAAGCCGGCATAGCGGACGCCCACGGCCAGGATTCGTTGGGGAGCCCCGCGCCGCCCTCTTTGATCCTCCAAAAGAGGTAGTTCTCGGGCAGCATGTCGATCGTTCCGGCGGCGGAGAAATCGATCGGAGCCGGATTGAACCCGCCGGCCAACAGCCCGTTCCCGTCGGCCCGGTCTCCGTGGCACCAGGAACAGTTGGCGACATAGAGCTCGCGCCCCTCTTTGATGTTCTCCTCCGTCCAGGGGAAGGGATTGCTCATATCGAGGTACTTGCCCGGCAGCGTGGGGTGGATCGTTCGCAATTCCGTCGGCGGCTCCAAATGGAACCGGTTCGCATCGTAGACCAGGAACGCGATCAGGAACGCGAAGGCGGCCATGCAAGCGTACTTGAACGCTACGAGCCCCTTGGGCTTCTCCACCAACAAGAGATTCCGCACGGGCGCGACGAACCGTTGGAGCCCAACGTCCGTGATGCTGATGTAGACAAGGATGGCCACGGTGGTCATGCCCATGTACATCTTCACCAGACTGGCTGGAAGCGGCGCGCCCACCTTGACGTCCTCGAACTGCATCCGCGTGAAGACCAGGTCGACGGTCAGGCTCGCGGTCTCCTTCCCGGTGACCCATTTCGCGATGAAGGGAACGCCGATCTGAAAGAACATCCAGAAGGCGAAGAGGATCGCGAAGGACCACACCACGGGAGCACCACCGAGACGCGACCGTAAGGGAGCGTGATTCGAATCCGTTGCTTCCGCAGGTTTCGCGTTTTCGGTCATGGCATTGCTTAGCGGTGTCGCGTGCGACACCTCTTCTCCGCCAATAGCGAATGTCGAATAGCGAATAGCGAATGTTTAACCGCGACCCGACAGGGGAGCGCTTCCGCAGGGACTCGCGGGGGCGTTCCGCATGACGTCTTTCGCCATTCGCTGTTCGACATTCTGAATTCATCCCACTCTATTCCTGTTCTTCGAGTCCCTCAGCCGAGAGCGCGAATCTCATCTCAACTTCGCCTGCGGACGACACGGTGACCGACTTCTGGGTCTCCTTCGGCGCGTCGAACGTGTAGCGCGTAATCTTCCCCTCGCTATCGGAGTCCGTCTTGGCCACCGTCCATCCCTCGTGCCACACCATCAGCTTGTAGGTGCCGGCGGGAACGTCCTTCAGGACAAAGTCGCCCTTCTCGTCGGTCAAGGCGAAGTACGGGTGTTGCACGACAAATATGTAGGCGCTCATCCAGGAGTGCCCGGCGTCGCAACTGAGCACGGAGACGCCCGGCTTGCGCATTTTCTGTTTGATGATCGTGTTCCGCAGGGGAAAGGGCTTGTTGAACTTGGAGGGGCCCACCGCGTGGATGTTGTGCAAGATGTCGTCGCTCGATTTCATCTGCAATCGCGCCCCAGCCCTTATTAGGAGGATGTGCGGGTCGTACGTGCAGTTCTTCTGGTCGAACACGGGCGTCTCGATTGTCTCGAGCGACTTGCCTTCCCTGATGTCCGCCAGGAAGACCACCGCGTTTTCCACACCTTTGGACTCCTTGTCGATGATTAACCGCGGCGAGTCCGCCATTTCCTTCTTGGCGTGCTTGGCGCAGACCTCCACGTTCTTGTTGATGGGGAACTTAGTGACCTCGGGGACATCGCCGCTCCAGAAAACCTTTCCGGAGATCGTTCCTCCCTCTATTGCTTCGACTTCCGTGTAGGAAACCTTCTGCTTCAGCGTTTCCTCCACCTCTCCCGCTTCCGAGGCGGCGCATGCCAGGATCCCGGCGAGTACCACACCGCACGCTTTCATCGCTACTCCTCCTTCAAGACGGCGAACACACGTCCGCATTCGCGAGATCGTCAACAGACTGTCACTGTAGTTAACGCTCACGACTATCGCAACACATTAGAGGCAACACGTTCAAAAAAAACAATGTCACAAAACCAGCCGAGTCCGGTTGAGATGCCGATAGAATAACATAACGGTCCGAGTGTGCGCTGGTCAAAACGCAGACAGACCGACTGTACACATCCAGTCGCAAAGCACGATGGCCCCATGGGAGTCAATCCCCATGCATAACAGGTCAGAACTTGACCAGGACGAAATGATTGACCAGTCTTCCAGTAACTAAACTTGAAGCAAAGTTACGAGGGGCTTTGTGCGATCGTATATTGTGGACCTGTTTGAATACGTTGGCGATCAGATGGAGTGCGCGTTCACACGTTAGAGAACATATCTCAGCGTTTGCGCTGCTGAATGTGGTCAGTATCGTGCAAGCGGTCAGTTACTGACCAGTTGACCGATTAGATTCTTGACTGGGATAGACTCCGCACAAGCGCGCGGCGTTTTGGGCGACGTGCGATCCGCCGACAAACAGTTAGCTGGGCAGCCCGCCGTTTCTTTGCCGTAGACATGGCGTCGGCGATTCGTTATTTTCGGAGGCTCTGACGCCCTCGTGGCGCGTTGGGTTTCCGCGTCCGCGCGAGACAGTTTGTGCAAGCTCGGAAGGAGCGATCCAGTGAGCAAGAAGAACGAATGGACGACCGTGCTTGTGGCTGCGGCTATGTTAGGACTCGCCGCAGGCCAAGCGCGCGCAGGTAAGTACGAGGAAGTGGAGCTCAAAGAGGGTGGAACGATCGTCGGAGTAGTCAACTTTGAGGGCGAACCTCCGAAGCGCAGGAAGCTGCAAGTGACTACTGACATAGAGCCCTGCGGCAGGAAGCCCATCCTCAATGACGACCTTGTGGTATCGGAGGACCTGAAGGTGCGATGGGTCTTGGCTTCGATCGAAAAGATCAGCAGCGGGAAACCCTTCGCGGCGGAGGATCCCGAAAACCCGGTGCAGTTGGATCAGATTGGCTGCCGGTTTCGTCCGCACGTGGTGATTGTTCCCGAAGACCGCACGCTTCAGATTCTCAACAGAGACGGCATCCTGCACAACGTGCATATTTGGGCGACGAAAAACGATACCTTCAATAGGGCAATGCCGGGGCGCGTTACCAGCATGGACGTGTCGTTCGATCGCGAAGAACGGATTCGCGTCAGCTGTGACGTACACAAGTGGATGGGAGCATGGATCGTCGTGGCGGAGCATCCGTACTATGCGGTGACCGGCGAGGACGGGACTTTCCGGCTTGAGAACGTCCCCGCCGGCACGCACACGGTGAAAATCTGGCACGAGAAGCTCGGCAAGCAAGAGAAGGAAGTGACCGTCAGACCCGGACAAGAGACGCGGGTTGAGTTTGCCTTGAAGCAGTGATGTTCGAGGCCACCGAGGACATCCTTTGTGTTGACCTTGACGAGTCAATACGCGTTACAAGCGGTGTGCTACCTCGCGCGGCACGCTGAAGACCATCCGGTTCCGAGAAGAAAGATTGCCAACGACTTGGGAATTCCTGTGAAGTACTTGGGGCAGATACTAGGTAAACTCACCAGGTCGGAGACATTGGTCGCGTCTCCCGGTCCCGGCGGCGGCTTTCGTTTGGCGCGCGCGGCGAGCGGTGTTTGCTTGGCCGAGGTTGTAGCCCCCTTCGAACCGGTTGCCGCGGATCCACCTCGATGCCCTTTTGCGACCGCGGAATGCGAAATCGGTAATCCCTGTCCGGGTCACGACGGGTGGGTAAGGGTCATGGAGGCCTACTTCGAGTTCCTTGACGGCACATCAGTAGAAGATGTGGCGATCAGGTGGTCAAAGAGTATTGCCAAGAGAAAGAGGCGGCGATGATACGCGTTGAGCGGATCGTCCTTGGTGCCACGCGGTTCCGACGGCCGGGCTTCCTGACCACACACACAGCGGGCCCGAATGGTCGTCGCTATGTTGTGCGATGGCACGCTTTCTTGGGATTGGCCGTTTGGCTGGCGACCCCAGCGCCAACGGCCACGTGCCGCGCCGAGCCGCCGGAGACTGAGCAAGCGGATCGCCCCGCAGCGGCGGCGCAAGGCGAACAGGACCCTGATGTCCGTCAGGCAAAACTGAATGCGCTGGAGAAGTTGAACGCCGCCTTGCGGAACGAGCCAAACCTCTCACCGGAGTTCAAGGAGGCTTTTGGCGAATTGCTCTCGGCCCTTCGGGAGGAGACAACCCTGGTCTCGCCCCAAGTGCAGCGGGAGGAACTCAAGAACGAGGTGCTGGCGAGCCTGGCCACACAGAATGTCGAAAGGGACCGTGTACTGGACGCCGTGGGCGATGTTTTCGAAAAGCTGAACCTCTATGGCGACCTGCGTCTGCGCCATGAAACGGACAACAACGTCGACCGTCGCCCGACACGGAATCGCGAGCGCCTGCGCTTTCGCCTGGGAGCGATATACCAACTCTCCGACGAGCTGGACATTGGGGCACGAATCGTGACCGGCAACGCGATCGACCCAAAATCATCGCACCAGAACTTCGGCAGCGGATTCGAGAGCTTCGAGGTCACCCTCGACCGGGCCTACGCTACCTACAGGCCGCAGGAGGTTCCGGGCCTCTCGATCACGGGTGGCAAGTTCCGCCATCCTTTTCGCATGAATCCCGTATACGGCGAACTTGTATGGGATGCGGACATACAGCCCGAGGGCGTCAGCGTCAGCTACACGCTCGCCAACGGGAAGCTCAAACTGTTCGACCGCCTCGGCTTCGCGATCGGTGAGTACCTCGTGCTTCAGCAGAACGAACTGGATGAAGCGAGTCTGTTTGTCGCCCAGGTTTCCGGCGAGAAGGGCCTTACCTCCAACCTGGATTTGCTCGCCGCGCTGGGCTGGTACCACTATTCGGATTTGACGCCCGACGGCGGCCTTGCGTTTCGATTAAAGAACGCGGGCAACGCCATAGAAGGCGATGAATTCGTGTCAAGGTTCAGTATTCTCAACCCCATCGTCGCCCTTACGTACAAAGGTCTTCCCAAGCCCTTGACGCTGAGCGGGGAATTCATGTTCAATACGCGCGCCGTGCGCGGACGTGGAGAAGGTTGGGCGGGGGGACTTTCCTACGGCGAAACGAGGAAGACAAGAGATTGGCGGGTCTACTATCAGTTCCACTACATCGAACGGGATGCTATCCTGTCGGCGGTGTCCCAGGACGACTTTACGTTGGCCACGAACTTCCGCGGCCACGTTTTCGGGGCGCAGTACAAGCTCAGTGATTCCGTTGTGCTTCACCTGTGGGCGTTGCTCGCCGAAAGGCTGTCCTCGGATGCCTTTCTTCTTGGCAAGAGCGGAGACGATCAGTGGCGCTTTCGACTGGATTTCAACATCAGGTTCTAGTCGCGCCCGCTTGAGAATAGTAGAATCACCGAGAAGGTCCAAAGAAAGGAACGTTAGGCTTATGAAACCGGGAACGAGTATTGTGGGGCTGACCGTGGCGCTTGCGTCTGCTCTATTGGCAGGCTGCGCCGGCATGCCTCAAAACGGAACCCTCCGCTATGTGGGATCCTCGACCATCGGGAGATTCATGGCCGATGCTGAAGGGCCATACGGAAGGTGTCAGTTCGCGCTCTGGACCGAACCGGAAAGCTTCGGGGGCGAGCAGGCGGCGCTCAAGGGGATCGCCGATATCGGCGGCGTGGCGCGCGGCGTAGACCCGGCCGTCTTGGCCCAAGGGGTTGTCGGCACCATGATCGGCAAGGATGCCATCACCGTCATCGTTCACGGCGAGAATCCGGTAAAGAGCGTTTCCATCGACCAGCTCAGGGCTATTTTCACCGGCAAGACCAAGAACTGGAAAGACCTTGGCGGTGAGGATCTTCAGATCCAACCCTATATCGTATCTCGCGCGTCAGCGACACATAACATCTTCCGATCCGCCGTTCTGAAGGAACAGCGCTATCAGACCTGTGTGGTCGTCGAACCCGACGCGGAGATGATCCACGTGGTCGCAAAAACGAGGGGCGCCATAGGCCATATCAGCTTCGCCTTCCTCCCCGCTTGCACGGAAGTGAAGCCCCTTTGGGTCGAAGGTCAGGAACCCTCCGCCTGGAACCCCAATTACCCGATCACACGCCCCTTGTACCTGTGCACCAAGGGCCGCCCGCGGGGAGAAGCCAAGCGTTTTATCGATTGGGCGCTGAGCAAGGAGGGCCAGAAGGTCGTGACCAAACGTTTTGTAGGCGTACGATGATAGGGTGGTAAGAGCACCCTTTGGGAGCAAGCAATGTCTGAAGCCCCACCAAGCTTAGCGGTGTCGCGTGCGACACCATTGCTTCTGGCTGCGATATGCGCGATGGCCGTGTCCTGCGCGCAGAACGGTCGAATCTCGCCTGGAGAGGTCATAGTCACCGTCGAGCCCAGCGGCCCGCTCCGCACTCCGACAGGCCATCTCATCGTGTACACGGAAACGCGTGCGTTCCTGGATGGCGATGTCTCGTACTACCCGCACCAACCGTACAGAATCTACGACGAGAAGGGCGGCCTGGTTCAACATGTTCCCAACCACCGCAGCAACTACGATGAGAAACCGACCACCGTAGAGCTTCCGGCCGGAAAATACTTCGTCGTCCCGGAAGGTGGCGGAGCAGCACGGCCGCGTATAGGGGTGGTGATCAAAGGCGGCGAGGTCACCAGGGTCGACGTCGAGAGCATCCTGCAAACGAGGCGGAGGCCGTAGCACCCCGTGTGCTGCGGAGGATGGTTGGCCCGTGCCGCGGAAAGCTCTTGGGGAGGAGCTTGACGGGCGGCGCTCTTTGTGGTAATGGAGGGGGCATGCGCCGTGCGCTAACTCGTCCATTCCGTCATGTTCTCGTGTCACGACAAGGAGACCACCCATGAAGCCCGCCAGAAAAACCATCGTCATCGCGTTAGGCGTCATCATCCCGGCCATCGTCGTTTGGGCGGATTCCCGGGAGAAGATGACCGTAGCCACCGCTCCACCGGTCGTCATCTCAACTACACCGGTCGCCGGAGTCGCCAATGTCGACCCAAACACCAAAGAGATTCGCGTAACCTTCTCCAAGCCGATGATGGATAAGAGTTGGTCTTGGAGCCAAACGTCCGACGCAGCGTTTCCCGAAATCGACGGCGACATCCGCTACGACAAAGACGGTCGGACCTCTGTCTTACCCGTAAGGCTTGAACCCGGTCGCACGTACGCCATCTGGCTCAACTCCCAGAAGTTCGGCAACTTCAAGGACCGCGACGGGCGATCAGCCATTCCGTATATGTTGGTCTTCCAGACGAAAAAGACACGTTGAGCGGGAGTTCGGGGAGTTCGGGGGACATACACTTTAATTCTGAATTAAAGTGTATGTCCCCCGAATTTACGAATTTAACGATCAGGTTGTGTTTTTCGCAACGGTGTTCGATGTCACCCATCGCACGTTCAACGCAAACGATTCGGGTTACGTCGAAAACGCCTTCCTGGTTGGCACCGTCGAGGGCGACCGCGTCAACGGCCTAAGGGACTCTAACAAAACGCATTCACGCGATTCCAACATATGAGCAAACATCCGATGATCAGGAACGCCTGATGAATGTCGTCTCGTTTTTCATATCGCACGCGGAGTCGTCGTTGTTGAAACAGCCAGGCGAAAGCGGCCTCCACCACCCAACGGAGTTGCCCCAAACCACTCCCGTGTTCGGTGTTACGCTTTGCGATCAACGAACCAATGCCGCGGTTCATCTCTTTGGGCAGATACTCCCATGAGATGCCGCTGCGAAGCACAAACAAAATACCGGTTAGACAGGCCCGGTCCGGCACGCGTGGCCGACCGCCTTGGGGTTTGGGGGGTTCCGGCGGCAGTAGCGGTTCGATCCGCTCCCATAATTCGTCCGTGAGCAATGGCTTGGCCATAATGATGCCCTCCTTGGCAATGGTCCATCATCATCGTCGGCGCGCCAGACACATTCTCATGAGGTTTTGATAGAGCCCCTAAGTCGAGCGCTGACGCTGTCGTAGTTGTCGAGGTTGTAAAGAACCGTGTTGCCGGAGACGCGGTCGTCACCTGATCACGTGGGGAAGAAGTGCTGTGACGACGTTCGGCAGTTCGCGCACCCGGAATGCTGTCGGCCAAGGATTGCTGCGCGTTATTGTGCAGCGAGTTGAGCATGGTGCTTGACAGGATGCCCATGACGCGATTCACTTCGAATTCGTGAATCTGTCTTCTACCATTGCCGTGCTTCTTGATCGCCCCCGGTTCTTGAATTGGTTGAACGCGACCGCGCCAGCCGGGAACGCGCGCGACTACCAGATCGATCGGCTCATACCGAGAAACAATGCTTTCGACCTGCGTATCAGGAGTCTGAATGAGGGCGGTCAATGGCGTGCAATGGCTTTCCAGATCGTGCCCGCAACAGCGGTCATCGACGCTTCGTTTTCTCTCGGATCGTGGGAACTCGTCTACTGCGACCCCCTACGTGATTCGCACCTTCATATCACGGAGTCCCTCGATCGAACCTGGCATCGCCGGCTCGGGCGACTGCTTGGCTCTGAAGTTGTGGAATCGTCTCTGTTTTCCTACACGCCTTTTCGTCGCGCAATCATCCGCTATTGCTGTCGCGACGGTACCGACTACTTCGGGAAGCTCTATCGCCCTGGTCGGTCGGAGCAAGCTATCGAAACCGCGAACCATCTTCGCAAGTCGGGGTTGAAGGAGTACCTGGTCGAACCACTCGCTCGCATTGCCGAGCTGGAAATGGTCATCTGGCGAAGGGCCGGCGGATCGTTGCTTGCCCGAGCGTTTTCTGGCGTGGCATATGGCGACGGGTTGCGGCTGGCGGCGGCGGCATTGCGACAAGTGCACGATGCGGACGTACCGAACATCGTGGACGGCGAGGCCACCGGCCATCGCACACTGGGCGATGAGCTGCGCGTTGCGCGAGCCTACGTCGACCGTGTCAGCACTCTGATGGGAACGCAACCAGGCGAACTGGCAGAATGTTCTACGAAACTCGAGCACTGCATCCTGGGGTTCGACAAGTTCGAGGACAAGAACCTGCATGGCGACTTTCACGATAACCAGATCCTCCTGGACGAGTCGAAGGTGGTTCTTCTTGATCTGGACCAGTGCGGGCGCGGTGATCCGGCCATCGACGTCGGAAATCTCTTGGCGCACATTGATTTTCGTATCGCATTTGAGGAAGCGGACGATGATCCGAAGCCGTATGCCGCAGCGTTCCTGGATGGCTACGGCGAAGTCGGTGACGCATCCTTCCATCGCCGGGTGGCGTTCGGGCATGCGGTCTCCCTGCTTCGCAACTGCTGCCTCTATGTCCTCGTGCCGGAACGGTATCGCTCGCTCACCAGAGCCTGCCGGCGAACACTCGAAGGATTGAGCGAGCCGCGCTGACCAGAGGATTCCGCGTTGAACTGCGTCAGCATGGCAAGTGGGCGGCGACTTTCACGATCGCGCGGGCGATATCATCAACGTCGGAGTCGGAATACGCAGGACTGATGGTGATGGCCACGGAACGCTTCAGGATGGCCTCCGTTCGTGGACACAGTCCCAAGCGGTAGGGCAACACGCCGTCCGCGTGTTTGCTGAACTCTTGGCGGTCATCGCGCTCCGTAAGGCGTGCCCCGAGGATCGCGTGATATCCGTAACTGAGCTTGGCGAAGCAGCCATCACATGGGATGTTTTCCACGCGCAGGGCCCGTCGAAAAAAGCGGGCTTTCTCCGCGTTTTCGAATTGCAGGACCAAGGAGCTTCCCTGGTCACCATCGGGATCCGGCACGTTGCGGAGTCCGACGCCGTCGAGGCTGCCAATCCTTCCGACGACGACCTGGCGGCACTCTCGGATCCGCTCTAGGAAGATTGGCAACTTGCGCAATTGCTCCAACGCCACGGCGCCTGTCAGCTCGCTCATGCGGTAGTTTTCTCCGGCCAATGGATGTCCCTCACGCCCGGGACGTTGAAACCCGAGATCGTGATAGAAGACCGCCCGTTGGTAGACGGCCGCATCGTTGGTGGTTAGCACACCACCTTCACCGGAAGTGATGAGCTTGAGATACTGCAAGCTGAACGTAGCGATATCGCCAAAGCTCCCGACCGGCCTGCCCAGATACGTCGCTCCAAGGGCCTGGGCGCAGTCTTCGATCACCCGCAGGTCATGCCGACGGGCGACGTCCAGGATCGGTTCCATTGCCGATGCGGCACCGTTGTTGTGCACGACAAGTATCGCTCGGGTTCGCGGTGTGATTCTTGCTTCCAAGTCGCTTGAATCGAGCAGCAGTGATTCATCGCACTCTACAAAGACAGGGATCGCGCCGCAGGTCATAACGGCCGCCGGACATGCGAGGAATGAATAGGCGGGCATCAGAACTTCGTCGCCGCGGCCGATCTCCAGCGCGATCAGCGCCGTTCGCAGTGCCGCCGTACCGGACGAAACAGCCAAGGCGTGGGCGCACCCCGCAACCGGGGCGAACTCCTCCTCCAACCGTTCAACCTTGCGCAACAGGTGGGGGCCGTAGTATCGAAACAGCGAACGGCTCTCTAGAACCTCAAGCACGGCGCGCTTCTCTTCTTCGCCGATCATCGCTCCACCCAAGGCTGTCGGCAGCGGTACGTCTCGCACCGGCTTCCCACCTTCGATCGCCAAACGTGCGGCTACGGTTTGCTCTCTTGTCATAGGTCAGATTACCTCTTCGTTCGAAGATACCATCGTGGCATGCGGCGTTTGGTATACGTTTAGGACAATCCTCAAGAGTTCCAAACCGTAGCTACCCGGCAGGGGAGGCGGCTCCGAAGATTTGACGCTCGCCGCAAAAGATTCGATGAATCTCGTCTTGGATACGGAATCTTCCTCGAAGTCGAAAACGGTCCACGATTCCGGCTCTCCGGACACATAGGAATCATGCATCTGCAGCCGCACCGTCCGCTTTTCTACGATCAGGCGACCCTTCTTCCCGTAGACCTGGTCCTCGAAGGCTTTCTTGCCGGGAATCGAAGAACAGGCTGCGAGCGTACCGAGTGCACCCGAATCGTAGCGTACGGCGACGGCCGCGGAATCCTCGACCTCCGCGTTGCCGGATTGTGTTGCCGTTAGTCCGACAGCCGTGATGATGCGATGGCCGGTGATCACTTGCAGAGCGTCGATGTGATGGATGAGATTCGTGATCAACACCCCTCCCCCGCTCCGCGATCTTTTTCTCCGCCAGGGTGCTCTTGACCAATAGTCCGGTGTCCTTTCCTTGACAAACCGTGAATTCGTCAGCAAGAGCGAGCCGATGTTGCCCTCTTCAACCAGTTCGCGGGCACGCTTGATCTTCTCTTCATAACGCCGCGGATGGCAAACACTCAAACTCACGGCGGCGTTCTCACATGCTGCGATGGCTGCTTCGGCGTCGGCGACCGTCGTGGCCATTGGTTTTTCGACAATGACGTGTTTTCCCGCCTTTGCCGCCTCAATCACCATCGGCGCATGCAAGTCGTGGGGCGTTGCAATAAAGACGGCGTCAACGCGCCGATCGGTCAATGCCTCGGTGAAAGACGGTGATACGGGCACGCTGAATCGTTCGGCAAGCTTACCCGCCGCTTGCACGTCGATGTCGACAAGCCTGACCAGACTGGCGCCGTCGGCTTGAGCGATGCTTTGCGCGTTGCGCCAGCCAATGTCGCCGCACCCAACAAGTGCGAATCCGAGCGTCTCGCTCATCGAGGCACCTTTCCCTCGGCCACGGTTTGCATCGTCGGAAACCTGACCCCCAGTGCGCGCAGCTTTTCTAGGAGCCGATCCAGCCCGTCCACATCCTCTTGTGTCATGACGTCATGATGCAGCTCCAGCCCGGCAAAGCCATCCTGCTCGAGCGAGGCAATCAGTTCGGACTGAATCTGATTCCAAGGCAGGTATCTTGGATGCGGCCGCCATCGAACCGGGTCCAGGGTCATGGGGACAAACGCGATCGATGGATGCGTGGTCGCGTCGGGTTTCGCCAGGCAGGAAAACGCGGTAAAATCAGCCCGTGCCAAAGCTTGAAGGGTCGACGCGCCGTATCGATTCCACGGTGGCGAAAACATAAGCTCAAACCAATCACACAGACTTGCTTCCAGCACGGCGCGCCCCTGTCGGATGTCGGCGAGTTGTGCATCCACGCCGCGGCAATCGTCGAACTCAAAACGACGGGTCTGGGTGCCATGATTGACGTGAGCGGTCCCGTGCTGATGTACGGCGATCGGAACGCGGGAGCGCCGGGCGCGTCCCGCGAGGGCAGAAGCGGCGGTGCCGTCGAGCCACTCCGGAACGACCTCAAGGTGCAACGGTACGCCGTTTTTTTCCATGGCCTCCCAGGCTTGGGATAGGCGCGGGCAGAGTCCTAGTACATCGTCGAAACGCACCACCAACCAAGAACCATCGATTCCCCCGCTCATGACGGCTCACCGTCTCGTTCCGTTTGAGCCCGTGAGTTCAAAGCGTTCACGTAGACATCCGCTCTTTGCCGCCAAGTGTGTGTGGCAGCCATGTAGCGCATGACCCGGGACGATCGGGGCGCGAGCCTGAGCGCCGCGATGATCTTGTCGGCCAAATCGCCAACGTCATCATACCTCGCGACGCCTCCATGGCCGGTCTCGGCGATCAGCGAACCGTTGAGCACATTTGATTCCGTGACGACGGGGAGCCCTGCGCGCAGATAGTAGTAGATCTTGGCCAGCTCGCACTCGAAGGCATCGGGACTTGGGGCAAGCGCCAGGCCAACATCGGCGTGCAGCATATATTGCCACGATTCCTCCACGTCGACCGATGGATGGATTGTGATCAAATCAGAATCCAGCACTTGGTCGGATGCCCCGTAAACGTGCAGGCGATTGCGACCCAAGAAATGCACATCAACGTCCGGTGCCACCGATCGGAGCGCTTCGGACACAGAGTTCAGGATCGAAACAAAGCGCGGCGCGGTGAGCGAACCGCAAAAGAGGACGACGCTCCGGCCGGGCTTGTACGGATTGTGGCCCACTTCGGGGATGGATTCAGGACACCCCGTCGGCACGATGAGCGCCTGTTGTTTGTCGCCGTAAGCCGCACGCCAACGGCGAACGTTCTCCTGGTCATTGAAGGCCACGTAATGTGCGATTTCGGAGATTCGCTGTTGTTGTCGAAGCATTTCAGCGCGGCGGATGCCATCGCGCGCCGGCCGCTCGTCGTCCGCCACCCGGCACATCCGCACGACGATGCACGGATGGGGTGGCACAAGATCGATCGAGTGCTGATAGCACACTTTAACGGCGTCGTATTGTTCCCATGAAGCTACGGCGGCATCAACGACAGGCAACCCTTGTAGATCGTGCACTCCCGCAGGCTGGTCCGTGACCAGGTGAACGTCCCAACCGGACGTAGCCAATTGGCGTCCCATTTCGGTCCAGCGAATCAGGTCCATTCCTGCGCGCTTCCGAGAGGCGTTCTTGGTGTACACCAAGGCCATCGAACGCAGACTGGTCACCTGGATGTTCTCCCGGGTGGGAAGGGCAAGCGTACAGTGGCAAAACTGCCTTGCTATAACAGGTAAACCACTCTTGACCTGCCCCGGATTCCCCCAAAAAACAGCTAAAAGCGCCTGCGAGCCGCAGGTTCGCCCTTTCCCCTCGTGCAGCAGATGTTGCGCAGTCGGCCCGACCACTAGCGCCGCCACTTGATGACGGCGATAACCTCACCGCTATAGGCCCGAACTTTCCATGATCAGGCGACGCGCGAATCAGTCACAGATCAATTCGCCATTCTTCAACCTGCACCGGTCGCCACAGCACTGGGCATCGGATGTACAGGCAGCACCGTCCGGCAAGCACGCGCATGCGGGATCACCGGCGCAGTCCGGATCGTCGCAATCGGTGAGGCCGTCGCAGTCGTTGTCGATAGCGTCGTTACAGATCTCCGCGGCCGGGGTGCAACATGTATCGGTCGCTTCCAGACAGACGTCGCCCACCAGACAGGGGTTAGCGCCAGCCTGGCAACCGAGCACCGGATCGCAGGTCTCCGCGCCGTTGCAGAACAGGCCGTCATCGCAATTGGCGTCGTTCGGCGTGTTCGTGCAGGTGTCGAAAACTTCGTCGCAGGTGTCATCCGTACATGCAACCCCATCATCGCAAGGATTCGTCCCCGCCTGACAGGCGCTGGCGACACACGTTTCGGCCCCGTTGCAGAACAGGCCGTCGTCGCAGTCGGGGTCTATAGTGCAGGCGGCGGCACAACCGGTAAATGTCTGACCGGTGTTAGCCAATCCCTCCGTGTTCGCAGCCGGCGCTTGCCATACGAAGTCTGCGGAAGCAGACCCGCTTCCCGACAGTTGAAGCGATTGCCCCACGGGTGTGGTTCCCGTTTCGGAGACACCGACATCGACGGAGGTCATTCCGCTCGCCGGGCCATCCGTTGCGGTGAACGAGCCCTCGTAGCTGATGAATTCAATAACCGCACCAAGGTTATCTATAAGAGCCAGCCCATCCGGTGCTCCGTTCTGCATCGCTGAGAAGGCGAAGCCCAGCGTTCCCATGCAGCCCCCTTGATCAGGAATGATACCCGACAGGTTCACCGTCTGGTACGTGACACCGCCATTGCCGTTATAGCCTATCACCTGCCAACCGGCGAGGTCGTTGCCGGCGGGTCCGGCGATCTCCACGAATTCACCGGTATCGGCGCCGCTGTTGTCGTAGTGGAACTCGTTGATGAAGGTCTCAGCCGGACCTCCGCCTCCGCCACCACACGTGTCGGTCCCTTCGTTGCAGGGCAGCGGGGCGCATGGGTCCGTGCCGGCCTGGCACAGATTCGCCACGCAGGTCTCCGGCCCGTTGCAAAACAGTCCGTCGTCACACTGGGCGTCGTTGAAGCAGTCGGCGCAGGTATCGGTCGCCTCGTCGCAATTCTGTCCCGGACAGGGATCGGCACCGGCGACACAGCTACCCGCGACGCACGTCTCTGTCCCGTTACAGAACAAACCGTCATCGCAGTCGGCATTGACGTTACAGCCGCAGTTGTTGTTGAACAGGCACTCCACCCACTCGGGGTGATCGATGAAGGGGTTTCGGTTGCCCTGGAAACTGAAAACCGTATCGTTCCTGCACTGTTCGTTCGCATCGACCGGGTCTTGGGCGTGCCACTGCAGCAATACCGAAAGCTCGCCCATGTGAGCTACCGACAGGTTATTCCCCGTATCCGACACGATCAGCGCCGGGTCGTCGGTGAGGATCAGGTCCGGCTCAGCCACGCCCGTAACACCGTGAACGCCACCCTCGTAGCGGATGTCCATGTAGAACTGCGCCCGGGCGACATCACCGCGGCGCCCGACCCAGGTCTCCCACGTGCCGGCCGCGAAGGCGCCCTCGGTCCAATTGGAGTTTCCCGGGTATACCCCTACGCCCCCACCCCGTCCGTCGTTGACATCGGTCTCCTTTTCGAGGCAGGCTGCGTTGCAGATGCGGTAGGGCTTATTGCTCCGCGAACTGTTGTAGCCGACCTCACTGAGGTACAGCATGTGGCAGTCCGTGAACGGCATGTTCTGGGCGTTATCGATAGGGAAGCCGTAGGACTTGGGCCAGGTGTGCTCCCGGTTGTAGCCCACTCCCCCTCCTCCGGTTTTTGCGAAGCTACTGTTCTTGTAGACGTCCAGGATATTGCCGGCGTTGTTCGGATCCTCGTCCGCTAATTCCAGAATGTCCCACGTATCGGTGGCGGCCGCCGTGTAGGGGAACCGCAAGTGATCGTCAATCACGGGGTGGAGGGTCGCTCTCAGGGTTGTCGCGTTGGTAGCATCAACCGCGGCGTAGAAGCCCGCCGCCGCACCGCAGCCGGCGCCGCCGCAGGTGTCGGTCGCCTCGTTGCACGCTAGCGGGGCGCAGGGGTCTGTCCCCGCCTGACAGTCAAGGACCGGGTCGCACGTTTCGACACCGTTGCAGAACAGACCGTCGTTGCAATTGGCGTCGTTGGCGATGTTGCTGCACGAATTGAAGAACTCGTCGCACGTGTCGTCCGTGCAAGCTACGCCGTCATTACAAGGATCCGTTCCCGGCTGGCACACATTGAACGCATCGCACGTCTCCGCACCGTTACAGAACAACCCGTCATCGCAGTCGGCGTTGGTTACGCACCCCGTAGGCGTGCATCCATCGAGCGTCGCTTGGTCCGACGTATTGCCATCACTGACGGTGATGACACAACTGGGAGAATCAAAGGGATCCGGCTCAAAACGAAAGTCGCCGGCATCGTCGGAGCTGCCCACAGCCACTCCATCAATCGTCATTGCAGTGTTGGGCAGTGCGCCTATCCCCTGCACTTTTACCCCGGTACCAGTGTCCTCTGCCCGCTCGATCGTAACGGCCGCGTCAGCCACGCGGGGGCTGACCAGCGCGAAACACAGGCCGGTTGCCAGAACAGCAGGCCCAAGAGGGATCTTCCTGGCCAATCCGACTCGCGACTTGGTTTTCATTCCAATGTCCAGTACTCCCAGGACTGCTGTCATGACATGCTCTCCTAATGCGTTACGTACCTTTCCAATAAAAGGGTATCCGTCACCTACACCGGTATTGCCCGTTTACCGGACCTTTACGAGCAACCTACCGGAAGGGGCTGCTCAGATCAAGCGTGGATCACGTAGCTTCTCCCGGTATTTCCCATTTGCCCCTCCCAACCCGCAATTCCACCGAATCTTTGCCCGATTTCCAGACCGAGCGGACATTCTCACGAGAATCTCTGCGTTTAAGCGCCCAATCCGGCCCATGTCCCCTCGTGAGAGTGCTGCCGCGGGCGTTGCCCGCCGCACGGCGCAGCACCAACCATCCTCTGGCCGGGATTGTCATGTTTCTTTGCCCTATCGCGACACTCACCCGCGTTGCAGCATGGGCCGCGCCCACCCTGATCCGAAACGACGGTTCCGTCTTGTGGAGGCACAAGCTAGAATATGTGCCGGGCTCGGAATACTCCGCTGAACCGCGGATGCGGGAGATTTATCGATGCGACTGCGAGCTGTGACCGCTGCATGCCTGGCCGCCGCCGCGGTCGCAGTGGTTCTTGTTCTGCCGCAGACCGCCCCTTCGCACGAAAAAACGACCGCCCTCCGCCGCGCCCCGCTTCAGTGGGGCCTCTACCAGATTCTCTGGTCACGCAGGTTCGGAGATCAGTTGGATGCCCAGATCGCCCGCTTCGCCTCGAGGCCGAACTACGTCATGTTCTTTCGTGACCTGGGCCGTCCGTTTCCGAAGTCCGTTATCGACGCGATCGCCACGCGGGGTGCGACGGCGATCGTTTCGCTTGAGCTCTGGCAGTGGCACGACAACCACGGCGGCTCGTATCTTCCGGACATCAACGCCGGTAAGTTCGACGACTTCTTCCGCAAGTGGGCCCGTGATGCCAAGTCGGATGGGCGACGCGTGCTCCTACGTTTCGGTTTCGAGTTCAACGGCGACTGGTTCACCTGGGGCGGTAACCCGCAGCAACTCGTTGGGGCATGGCGACGTGCCCATCGCATCTTTCAGGACGAGGGCGCCGACAAGGTCGAGTGGGTCTGGGCGCCGAACGTGGTGAGCGTGCCCGACAAGCCCGAGAACGACATGCATCGCTACTACCCCGGCGACGCCTACGTGGATTGGATCGGCGTGGACGGCTACAACTTCGGCGAGTACCACGATGTGTGGCACAAATGGCAGTCGTTCGCCGAGGTGTTCGACGCCGTGCTCACCGATTATGAAAAGCGCTACGCCGACAAACCGGTGATGATTACCGAGTTCGGTTGCGCCCCCGGTAAGCCGGGCCGTCAAGCCATGTGGATTCGCGAGGCCTACAACAACCTCCTCGCCCGACCGCACGTCAGAGCAGCCGTCTGGTTCAACTTCGACAAACGCCGCGAAGGCGAACCGAACTGGCGCGTTGACACGGAGCCCGATTCACTTCGCGTCTTCAACGCGACCTTCGCCGCCCCGCAGGCCGTCGCGCCGGCGAAGTAACGGGGGATCAGCCTAAACGGCAATATGAATAGGAGAACGCCATGACGGCCGAACAACTACGCCGAGTGCACCGTGCCGAGCCATTCTGTCCCTACAAGCTGCTGCTCACGGACGGCACGTTTCACATCATCGATCTCCTGCTGGTAGCCGCCATCGAGGTCGGCAACGGAAGCCCTTCCCGCCGCGGCAACGGACGCAAGAAGAAAACGTGAACCATGCGGATTTCACCCGATGGACCCAACGGCAGGGCGCCCTGGGGGCGATTGGTAAGTAAGCATGACCCCCCATGCGGTCCTTTGACCCTCCCAAGAGAGCTGGCCCCCCTTTTCTTCCTCCGGGATGAAGGTCACAGAAATTCCCAAGGCCGGCATCGCGAGTTGATCCCGCTGTTGCCGTCGACGTCGACTCCCGATCCTTAACCAGGGCCGGGAGGGAGATAGAGAGTGTGCCCCCCGAATACTTCGAATACTTTGATTTGTTTGGAATAGAAACCGCGTCCGCACGGTTAGCTGGTTAGTTAGCATTAGGTATAGCCGGAGTGGCGATACCGCATCCGCACGAAAGCGAAGCACGGGAGGCACCGCGGGCCATCGAAAGAAGCGGCGCCGGCAGCCGTCCGTCATTACCGCCATGGCAGTCTAGCCGGCGCGAGGGCGCGGCTCCACGGAAAGGACAGCGCAGGATGAATCGTTCCACAGGCATCGGCATCGCGGTTGTGACGGGTAGCCTCTTGACCATTGCCGGGCCGGCGCCGGCCCAAACGACGCACACCGTCGATCTGGCCGGAATTAGTTTCACACCGACCGATCGGACGATCAACGTGGGCGATACGGTTCACTGGCAATGGCTAAGCGGCCTTCACAACGTGGAAAGCGGCGTCGTCCAAGGGAGCGTCGGGGCCCACGACGGCAACTTCCGGTCCGGTGATCCGACCAGCGCCCCCGGAACCACGTTCGAGCTCACGTTTGATGCGGCGTTTCTCGCTGCCAAACCGATGCCCGGCAACGTGTATCCCTACTTCTGCATCGTCCATGCCAGCGTGAACATGGTCGGCTCGATCACGGTGCAGGCTGGCGGATGCACCACGCACAGCGACTGCGACGACGGCGACGCGTGCACGCAGGACGTGTGCGTATCGGGCAATTGCCAGAACAACGCCATCGAGGGTTGCTGCGTGACGGACGGCGAGTGTGACGACACAAACCCCTGTACGACGGACGCTTGCGTGAACAACGCCTGCGACCACACGGTGATACCCGACTGCTGTGTTCAAGACGGCGACTGCCAGGATGGCAACGTCTGTACGGATGACGTGTGCAACGGCAACGTCTGCGGACACACCAACAACACCGCGTCGTGCGACGACGGGAACTCCTGTACGACCGGGGACGTGTGCTCCGGCGGTGTCTGCGCCGGAGCCCCCATCGACTGTGACGACGGGAACACGTGCACCGCAGACACTTGTGCGAACGGCAACTGCGACCACGCGGCGATACCCAACTGCTGCGTTCAAGACGGTGACTGCCAGGATGGCAACGTCTGTACGGATGACGTGTGCAACGTCAACGTCTGCGAACACACAAACAACACCGCGTCGTGCGTCGACGGCGACACCTGTACGACCGGAGACGTGTGCTCCGGCGGTGTCTGCGCCGGGGCCCCCATCGACTGTGGCGACGGGGACCCGTGCACCGCGGACACTTGTGTGAACGGCACATGTAACCACGCGCCGATTTCCGATTGCTGCGTTCAAGAGGACGACTGCGATGATGCCAACGCGTGCACCGATGACGGTTGCGTCGAGAACAAGTGCGTGCACGTACTCATTGCCGACTGCACGCACTGCACCACGGCCAATGCCTGTGATGACGGTGATGAGTGCACTGACGACGCGTGCAGCAACGGCGTCTGTGTTTTTGCGCCCATCGAGGGTTGCGCGCCGACCGATGGGGTCGTCGAAGGCAATGACAACGGCAATGATCCGGATACCGGCGAGGAGGACGGGCAAAACGGAGATGACCAGAGCGGCCCGGCGAATGTCAACGGAGGGGATGACAATTCGATGTCATTGTCCGACGAGGACGGTGACGGGGTATCCGACGATCTCGATCAGTGTTCGGATACGCCGCTGGGGGAGCCGGTTGACGGCAATGGCTGTAGCGAGGCCCAGGCGGAGATGATCGACGAAACCGCCCCGGCGCCACTCCCCGAGGATGACGTCTTGGACGTTCCAACGCCAAGCCTGCTGCAATTCTTCTGCGGGCTGTTTGGGATGATCACGTTCCTGTGTATCTTCAGCGGTCTCGCGGGATTTCGTGCGATGCGCCGGAGACGGGGGCGAACCCGCCGCCCGCCCGGTGGGGCGCCATAGATGGTCGTGAGCCGGCTTCGCGTGGCCTGTCCGGCGGTCCTGCTGGGTTGCGCGGCGGGTCTCGCTCAAGAGCCATCCAATGATTCGGTCCCTTCCACGGCGGCGGCGTTCGAGCAGAGATCCGAGTATGAGTACGTCGGTACCAAGCGGTGTCGGATGTGCCACACGGCGTGGTATAAATCGTGGCTGCGCTCCTCCAAATCCCGAGCATTTGAGGCGCTGAAACCAGGTGTGGGGGTCATGGTGAAACGAAAGGCCGGACTGGACGTCAGCGTGGACTACACCACGGACCCGCGATGCCTCAGGTGTCACACCGTCGGGTTCGGCAAGCCCGGCGGCTACTCCGTTCCCGACCTCGCGGACGGTCGAGCCCTGCGGCGCGCGGCCGTACGCGAGGGCGTCGGGTGCGAGTCGTGCCATGGCCCCGGCAGCGGCTTTGTTGTGGTGATGCAGGAAATCATCTTGACGCAGCGTGCATATCGACGGGAGGAGGTCCTCGCTGCGGGACGCAGAATCGTTACTCGTGAGGTCTGCCTTTCCTGCCACAATAGCCGCGCCATCTGCATGATTCCGCAAGAGGGCCAGGGCGACAGTCACCAGGTGTACGAGTTCAAAGTCGATCTGTCGGACACGCGGGGCTTCCATGAACACTTTCCCTTGAAATACCTCGAGCGCAAAGCGGATTCGGTCCCATCGGCGCACCGCAATGGGGACGCCGCTGGCGCCGCGAAGGAACGATTGGAATAGAATAAGGAGCGACTCAAGTGACATCACTCTCGACCCGGATCGGATTCACGGCCACGCTGGTGCTGGGCGCGGTCATGATGGTATTGGGCACGGCCTGCCGAGGGAACCTCGACATGGCAAGTCCGGATCAGGGCACGGACGCGGAGGATGGCCCCCAGGGCGCTGCGGTCTCGTTCTCCGCGGACGTTCTGCCGATCCTGACATCGGTCTGCGCCACCTGTCACCGAGACGGCGGCATCGCAGACCAGGCGGGGATTGCGCTGCGACTCGTCGAGGACCTGGCGTTCGACATGCTGCTCAATAACAACAGCGTGCAGGACCAGAGCCTGTCTTTCGTACAGCCGGGCGATTCGGCGTCGAGTCTGCTGTTCCTGAAGATCAGTTCCGACAGCCCGCCGGTCGGCAGCCGCATGCCGTTCCAACTGGTGCCCCTGAGCGACGCACGGATAGCCACCATCCGCGACTGGATCGACCAGGGGGCGCTGGACAACTGAAACGGCGGTCCCGGCGAATCGGTGGTTGATGAAGTGCGGGCCATCCGGGCGACAATCGACGCCGAAGCGGGGCACGACATCCGCAAGCTCGCCGAGCAGGCCCGGCAGGTAAGCGAAGCGGTCCCCCGAGAGTACGGGATGAAGGTCACAGAGATTCCCAAGGCCAGGACCGCGAGTTGGTCCCGCTGTTGCCGTCGACGTCGACTCCCGATCCTTCACGAGGACCGGACGGCTTCCCCGGGGCCGGTCGGTCGGGCGGGAGATAAAGTGTGTGTCCCCCGAATACTCAAATCGATTTTCTGTCGTAACTGCCGTTCCCGCAAGAGGTTAGGGTTTCGGAAATTTGCCCAAATTTTTTTCCGGTTAAGCGCTTGTGTGCACGACGAGGAAGGATAAACTGTTTGGGCTTGCTGGCCGGTGAAATGATGCGGTGAGTTACCGCTGAGGAGGCCTGCCATGTCCGACGTTCGAGCCCTCATTCTTACCGTAGCATTTCTCGTCACCTGTTCGGTAGGGTGTTTTCGTCAAGGTGGCTATTGGGAACATTCCCAGCAACGTCAATACAGAATCCCTCCATATCCATCTTCGCAAATACTGATGACCCCGTTCTCTTCAAACCGGGCGACATCGCCGGACGGCACGTATCTCGGGAAACTCAGTGCGAATCCTTACGACCCAGACTCGACCTCGAACCCCTACGGTGTCTACGGCAGCAGGTATTCACCAACCAGCGTCAACAATCCCTATGGACAATACGGGAGCCGGTATAGCCCCAACAGTGCGAACAATCCGTACGCATTCGACACACCCCGTATATACGCACCGGACGGCACGTATCTCGGCAAACTCAGTGCGAATCCTTACGACCCAGACTCGATCTCGAACCCCTACGGTGTCTACGGCAGCAGGTATTCACCAACCAGCGTCAACAATCCCTATGGACAATACGGGAGCCGGTATAGCCCCAACAGTGCGAACAATCCGTACGCAAGTTCTCCTCCGAGCATTCAACCTGAACGAAGGCGGTGACGGAACGATCAGTTACGGCTAGTTCCGTTGTTCACAGGCTGGCCAAAAAGGGGTCAACCCTGCGGGGGGCTCGTTTGGACGACAATAGGGGACAGTCACCTAAGCGAAGAAACGCGAAGAAACGGGGGGCGAAGAAACGGGGACGCAGCTCGTTTTGCTCGGCGCCGCGTGCGGAAACGAGCTGCGTCCCCGTTTTTCCCTCCTTTTCCTTTCCCGCTTTTTCCTTTCTGGCTCGTTAATCACTCGTTCGGCGGAGTCAGGAGTGTATTGAACCTTTTCATCACCTCGTCCACGCTCGCGAGAACCGCGTCAATCAATTCCTCATCAACGACCACTAATTCACCTTGCAAGAGAATCGGCTCACGCTCTGCAATCTTACGAATGGTCGCCTCGTTCTGCCGGATTTGGAATTCGGTCATTAGCCCAGCGCCGTTAAGCCGTTGCTCGAGCTTTTCGCGGTTGCCTGATTTGAACGGTCGACCTTGCGTATACGCCCATTTAGCGTCTTGCCAAAACAGTTGCTGAGATACTGCACCAACACCAACAACGACATCGCGTGCCTGAGAGAATGCCTCGGAATCCTCGTTTGGCACCATGCCCCATAGCTCAGTCCTCAGTGACTCAATATCCGCCTCGGGGTCCTGCATGGCCGCGACCATGATCTCCCGTATACGCTGAATCTCGTTTGAAGTGAGTTCTCGCGATCGGGCTTGCTGGACCTTCACGGGGGAATCCCTCCTCGACGTGCCGCTATCGGCCAAGAGTGGCCCCGAGTGAACGGGAGCCGCTCCTCTACGGTGCGTGCAAGCCGCGAATGCAAGCAGAATCCCAACTCCAATCAATAAGCCCGCCCAAACAGGGCCCATTCTGCGACGCGATTGTTTATCTGCAACCGTTTTGCTTTCCATCGTCCTTTTCCCTGCACGCCCGGCCGAGGATTCCGCGCGAAACCTACGCTGTCGACAAGTCGCGTCCCCGCCTCTCACCGACAAATCCTACTGCGCTGGAACGGTCGACTCAAGGAAGCGCACCTCCCGCTGGCGAATCCGCTTACAGCTATCTAAATCCATTCCGTTCCGCTAGTATGATGGCGTGATCGACAAGTTTTGGAACATGTGCCGAGGAACCGTCGCTTGGATGATCGGCGTATTCCAACTCGTCCGTCGCCTCAGGGACCTTGAGAACCAGGTCGGTGAGCTCAAGCAAACTGAGCCGCCTAGACCGCAGGACCTAAAGCTCATTCATGGCATCTATTGGGGGCGGCTGAACCCAGAAGATCAAAAGCAGCCATTCTGCCCGGCTTGCGTTCCGCAAGGCCTCTATACACCCCTAAGCCGCGAGGGGCCGGGCGCGGGATGGCCGAATGATCGGCTCAGCCCTACTACCGCCATCGCCTTTCGTTGCCCCAAGTGTCATTGGTACGACGAACGCACCGCCAAACACGAAGCCGATGGTGTTTCGGAGAAGTAAAAGGTGTCGGGATGATTTTTGATCAATCCTACCAAGGCCGCTCATGATATCAAGAAATTCATCATGACACCTTTTCCACCTCGGCACTCAAAAAGGCCAAGAGTGGCCCGAAGCAGAATCACAAATAGATGACTGCCCGCTATTTAATAGAACGGAGATTAAAAATGGTGTGGAAGCTGCTGGCGGCCGTGTATACCCCCAGACCCCCTAAAACATGGGACGATGACCCGCTCCTGTTCGCGGGCTATTGCGCGGTTATGGTTTTGATTGCTCTAATCTCTTTGGCGATTCTTGTCGGCCTACTCCGAAAGCTTCGGAAGTAACTGGAAGGTACTTGTGGCGTGTTGCTGGTGCTTGAAGAGCAGGACGAGTTGGCAGATGCGGAGGCGATCAGCGGCGGACCCCCCACCACCACTGGCCCGACCGCGTTCTTGGAAAACTGAAAATGTGTGAAAATTGGGGACGGTCACCTATTTCTTGACGGGTCCATCTCGGGGGGAGAAAAGGGGGGAGAAAGGGAGAAAAGGGGACGCAGCTCAAGGGAGAAAAGGGGACGCAGCTCATTGTTTCGCACGCAGCTCATTGTTTCGCACAGGATCCGGGCCACGCGGTCGACCTAGCCGGGCTCGCTCTCGCCATTCAGCAGTTCGGTGCGCGTGATGTGAGTCAGCGCGCAGTTTACGGTACGTTCGGCCGGCCCATCGGGTCCCTCCGGTCCCGGCACCGCCACCATCACCTTTGACCTCTGGACGATGGCCATGTCGGGATGCCGAATCTTGTATACCGCCCCATCCGTCAGATAAACCCGAAACGGCTCAAAGGGGCTGGATCGGAGGATTTCAAGAATGTCTTCGGGACGCATCAGCAGTTCTCCACATCACATCGTATTATACGACCGCCCGTGGCAGATATAAACGCCCAATTACGTCGCTGTCGAAGCCGGCGCGTTCAAGGGCCGTCCGCACCTGGCGACCCGACAACCCCGCACGAAGAAACGGGGACGGGCGAAGAAAGGCGACGGGAAGAAACGGGGACGCAGCTCATTTTGCTCGGCCATCAGTCATGCCACGCATCCTTTGGCTACGGTCCAAGTGTTCTAGTCCTCCCATTACGGTCGAACGTGATGACCATGCCGCCAAACTCGGTTGCGCCGAGCGTCGCCATCGGCTTGCCGTCAGCGTTCGATGTGGAGAGCATGCCGCCGTACTCGGATGCGCCGAGTGCCGTCATAGGGTTACCATCAGCGTTCGACGTGATGACCATGCCGCCAAACTCCTCCGAGCTAATCATCACTAGCGTCTTACCTTTGGCATTACGTACGGAGACCGTGCCGTCTCCGGTGAGAATCACCCCCGTCCCACCCTCGGCGTTCAAGGTCGTGACCACGCCCCCGCCCCTGGTTGCCCCGAGCACCGCCCCTTGCTTACCGTCGGTGTTCGCTGTGACGACTTTGCCCCCGCCATCCTCGGTCGTGGTGAGGGTCACCAAGTTCTTACCCTGGGGACTCCTTGTGGTGACCTTGCCAGATCCTTCAGGGTCCGAGTCGAGGATTACCACCGGTATACCCTCGGCGTTCCACGTCGCGACCACCCCGTGGCCCTCGAATGCACCAAGTGTCGCCATCGGCACACCGTTGGCGTTCGACGTGACGACCGTGCCGCCGCCCTCGAACGCATCAAGTTTCACCAATGGGTTGCCCTTAGCACTGTTTGCGGTGAACCTCCCAGCTCCTTTCGCGTCCGAGTCGAGCACCACCACCGGCGTACCCTCGGCGTTCCAGGCGATGACCGCGCCCCCGCCCTCGGTTGCGCCGAGTGTCACCATCGGGTTACCGTCAGCGTTCATCGTGAAGACCGCGCCGTGGTTCTTGAGTGCGAGAAGTTTCACCAAGTCCTTGCCCTCTGCATTCGACGTGATGACCATGCCGTCCCCATCCTCGGTTGCGGTGAGTTTCACCAAGTCCTTGCCCTTAGCGTTCGACGTGATGACCCTGCCCTCGTCCTCGACTGCGAAAAGTTTTACCAATACCTTGCCCTTAGCGTTGATTGTGGCGACGATGCCGCCGTACTCGGATGCGCCGAGTGTCGCCATAGGCTTACCATCAGCGTTCGACACGATGACCGCGCCACCGTTCTCGGTTGCGGTCAGTTTCACTAAGTAGTTGCCCTCTGCATTCGACGTGGCGACGATGCCCCCGTAATCGGATGCGCCGAGTATCGCCATAGGCTTGCCATCAGCGTTCGACGTGATGACCGCGCCACCGTTCTCGGTTGCGAAAAGGCCCACCCTTGGCGTACCGTCGGCGTTCGCCGTGATGACTTTGCCGCCACCACCCTTGGTCGCGGTAATCGTCACTAGCGGCTTACCTTTGGCATTCGACGTGACGATCTCGCCTGCCGATTCATTCACAGCGAGAGTTATCACCGCTCGACCGTCCTCGTCCACAATCTGAATCTGCCTTGCCCTAATCAAATCCTGGACTTGCGCGACCTTCTGTAACCCCACCTGAGACGAATGGTCCATCGATACTCGTTCTTTCAACAGTAGATATGCCGGAATGCCCGCGATGCTGGCGGCGAGAATTGCCAGGATAGCCACAACTCGTGTGTGTCGGTTCTTCTTTTCGTTATTCGCGATAGCGCGTTCCAGTTGTGCAATTCTGTCATCGGTATTCATGTGTGCCTCCGTTTCTGGTGCGGAAAAGAAAAGGGGGAATTTTCTACTTTCTGGCTGCCGACCGACGCTCGCGCGGTCCTGGGCATCCCAGTACCGTAGCGTACATCCCGACCTCCAGCAAGAAGAATCAGAATGTCCCCTTTTCTTCCCCCCGTGTTGATTATGGTGGCACAGACTTGTAGAATAAACCTGTGCGCTACAAAGACTCGTGCGACTTTGCTCCAGATCTCACGGCGATCCTCAAGGCGATCGCCCAAGATGTTTTTGAAGCCATACCCGCCCCTGCACAGAGACAGATCGAGTCGGTTTGCGAATGTGTCGAGTTCATGGGGCTTGAAGAACGGGGGACGGCGGCCCACTTCAGCGCGCAAGAGAAGTACATAGGTGTTAACGTACGTAACACACGGGCATATAGCGAGAGAGGGCAGCGTGGGATTCTTGCGCACGAGTTTGCACACGCGTATGACTATGCAGTGTGCCGTGTAAGACCGACCCCCCAAGACAAGGATCAGAGGAACGACCTGGCGGACCGATACGCATGCGAGTGGGGATTCTGCGCCGAAATCTTAAGTATGCACCGGGAGGCGAAGCACCTGAAATGACGAATCGAAACAAAGACGGGTGGCCCATGTCTTTGGGACATGGGGGATACGATGATACAGGCTCAGACCGCCCTGGTGATGGAACACGCCCACGATCATCGGCAGGGTGCCCCGCCCTCTCTGAGGGTGGGGGACGGACATCACAAACCAGGGCAATCCTATCATCGAATTCAGTTCCCCACGCCCAGAGGGCATGGGGCACCCGGCGGCTCGAAAACGGAGCAAGACCCGCTCCCTTACGATCGCGGCTCGGAAACGGAGCAAAACCCCGCTCCCTTACGGTCGCGGCTCGGAGATGGGGCGAAACCCGCTGACGCGGGACTACGTCGCGTCGCCGACGGTGCCGGCTACGGCGGGTTCGGGCTTGTCGGGAGAACGCTTCTCGCCCTTGATGACCAGCATGGCCAGGTCGTCCTCGGTCTCGCCCTTCTTGGCGTCGACCACCACCGTGTCGCAGTCCTCATACTCGTTCCGCAGGATGGACTCGGAGAGGGAGTCCTCGATGTACTGCTCGATGGCCCGGCGTAAGGGGCGAGCGCCGAACTTCTCGTCGGTGCCGCGTTCGATCAAGAAGTCCTTGGCTGCCTGGGTCAGCTCCAGCTCCAGTCCCTTGTTGCGCAGCCGCTCGGCCAGCTTGGCTACCTCCAGATCGATGATCTTGGTCAGGTCATCGTGGGTCAGCTTCTTGAACACGATCACCTCGTCCAGGCGATTGATGAACTCCGGGCGGAAGTAGTCTTCCAGCTCCTTCTTTAGCATGTCCTTCATCTTGGTATAGGACACTTCCTCGTCACGCCTCTGGAACCCGAAGGCCTCCTGATGGGTGATCTTGGA
>JAZGDL010000331.1:0-4394 GCA_036477795.1 Phycisphaerae bacterium | reverse complement strand
CGGCTTCAGATGAATCATTTGCATCTGTTCGTCGCTGATCTTGATCTTTTTCGGGTACTTCCGCCGGTCGAGCATACATCGTACGGTGAGGCCCGTTTGTGTTCGCGTTGCACTGATCAGTTTCACGATGGTCGCGTGGGTCAGCAACGGACGACCGCGCCAGTTCTGGCTGATGAAGGAAAACATCCGATGCTCAATCTTGTTCCACTTGCTGGTCCCGGGCGGCAGATGACGGACGTGGATGGTCAACCCGGTTTCGTCGGCGAAGCGCTGCAACTCCCACTTCCATAGACGCACTCGCGCACCGTTGCTACCCCCGCGGTCGGCCGTAATCAGCAACGACCGGGCTTTGGCGTAGGCCTTGCGACCCATGTGCCGCCACCACCGGCGAATCGTGTTCACCGCAAACGCGGCCGTGTCATGATTGATGCCCACGCTGACCCACCCCGTGTTGCGCCCCAGGTCGTAGACCCCGTAGGGAATCGCCTTGCCCAAGGTCTTGTCCAGAAAGTCGTGAACGCGAACGTCTTCGGGCTGGCCCTTGGGACGCCACGTCCGCCCACCGTTCTTGAAATCGCCCACCAACTCCTTCTTCTTGGTGTCCACCGAGATGGCCGGCTCACCTCGCCTCAGTTGCGCGCTCACCCGATGGTTGATGTGCTCGAATTGGGCATCACGATCCGGGTGGTTGGTCCCTTCGCGCGTCTTGCGATTGGCTTGCAGGCTGTACCCTGCCTCGTGCAACAAGTGCGAGACCAGCGTGTGACTCGCCCGGTAGCCTTGTTGGCTCAGTTCCGCACTCAATCTCCGCAGACTCTTGCTCGTCCAGCGCAACGGCGACTCGGGATCTCCACGGGTCACCGGCTCGACCAACTTTTCCAACGCCTTGGCCAAACCCCGATCGAGAACCGTAGCCGACTTGCGGCCGCCGCCGGGACGGCGAATCCGTCCGGGCGGCGGTGCCTCGCCCGATTCCAACTCTCTCAAACCCTTGGCCAACGTACGGGACGAGATGCCCGTGGCCCGGACCAGCGCATTGAACCCCCCCCGCCCCGCAGTCTTCACCTCCGCTGCGGCCCACAACCGCCGCGCCCGCTCGTCCAGCGTTCCCTTCCGCAACAGATACCTCTCGCGAATGCCCGCTTCATCGATCACAATCCTTATATCGGACGTTAGCGCACATAATGTATATTATTTGCTTACAATCCCTTAGGCATGCCACCCGGGCTCGCAACGCTAAACACGTACCGGACTCGGTGTTGCTCGAACCTGAGCAGAACGTGGGCGACTCCCGCGGAAGTGGCCGCGCTTGGCAATCTCGATGTGCAGGCGGTGATCCGCTTCCGCGCCATGGTCACAGTGTCCGGTTACCGCCATAGAGCTGCACGGCGCGCGATTCACAAGGGACTCTGTAACATTAGGCGGCCTGAGGGAACTGCGAGGCCTTTCCCATTGCGTCAGTGAACGATGTCGGCGTCTGGGGGGAGGGTAAATCCACACTACAAGGTGCTCCGCGTCACCCGCCGCCGCTCCTCCCACGCCGCCGTGCACAACGACTCCACAAGAACGCCCTCGCAAGAGCAGATTATTACGCCAAAATCAACATTTGTCGGGGAGTGACTCTCGCGTCACTAGGAGTTTTACCCGTGCTCCGTGGGGTTTGACGGGTGTTATACTGATGTGCCTTACCGTATGCGGTCCGAACTGGGGCCCACGCCTGGACATTGCCCGATCGCGTCGCAGCATAGGCGCTCCTTCGTGTGAGATGTTTTTCCAATTCTAGTGACATACGCATGCCGCGCGCCATTCGCGCCCATCTGCCGCAATGGATTCAGGCTCGCCTGCACTGAGCGACCTGCAATTTGGGTGAAAAACCGGATTATACCGTTGTCAGCCGGGCGAAAGACTGATACATTCACCCCTGAGTCCGCACATTGGCGCGTATTGCGCCGGGACAGATCGTCGGGAACAGTCTTTGTAGAAGGGTCGGGATTATGCGAGCAGCCGACTACGGCAGAAGCATGATAAGCGCTTGTTAGTGGCTTCGATTGGGATGCGCACACGCTAACGCCCGCGCGGTGGGCGCTGGCGGCCAACCTCGACGGAATGAGGAGGGTGGTGCGAAACGGTGACGCTATGGCGGACGATCCGGTTACCATTGTCGTTCACACTCGGTGAGTTTCAGGACCGTGTCGCATGGGAAGAGAATGAGTAACCCCGGGTCAGACGTGGCGCGGAGAGATATGGACACCAGCAATCAAGGAATTGGGGCTACCACAGTATTGGGCACTCAACAACGATCTGTCACCCGCGACAGCCCGGAGCCCAGCGGAACGGATGTGCGCATTGTGAAGATGGGCACGCCGAGCCACCGACGGATGGCGGACCACCTGATCCCACTGGCCATCGCAGCCAGCGGGCTCTACTGGATTCTCGAGTCCGCGATGGACGCATTCGTATTCCGCAAAGGCGACTTCTTGGAGCGCCTGCTCGCGCCAGACCCGAATGAGACCTGGATGCGCCTGCTGGTAGCATGCCTCATCGTGGTCATGGCGGCCATCTCCCAGACCTTGATCAATGAGAGACGAAGCAAGGAGCTGCGCCAAACCTTGGATCAGACGCAGGCCCGTGTTCAGGAGCGCAGCGCGGAACTCTCGAAGGCCAACCAGGCGCTCCGGACGGAATCGGCCGAGCGCAGGCGGGCGGAGGAAGCGCTGCGCCGCGCCGACCAACTGGAGACTCTCGGCATCCTCGCCGCCGGAATCGCCCATGATCTCAGCGGTCTGGTCGCCATCATTACTCGGCAGCTCGAATCGGCGCGCACGGCGCTGCCTCAGGACGCCGCCTCGCTCCGCCATCTGGATACCGCCAGGCAAGCTGCGCAACAGACCAGCGGGATGACCCAAGCCCTCCAGGCGGTGGCCCGTTGCACGCCGTCAGAGAAACACATCGTCGTGCTCAACGACGTGTGTCGCAACGCGGCGAAGCTGCTGAGGCACCTCATTGGTGAAGCCGTCATCCAGGTCTGGGACATCACCCAAGAACCCCTGCATGTCCTCGCCAACCCCACTCAGATCCTGCAGGTGCTGATGAACCTGTTGGCCAACGCACGCGACGCCATGCCGGTGGGCGGCACCGTACGCGTCAGTTTGAGCGTTGTGGACCTCCAGAAGAACCCTTCGACCATCACTCCCCGAGCCGCTGCCGGCTGGTACGCGCGACTCGACGTCGCCGACAGCGGCACCGGCATGACCGAAGAGATCAAGAAGCAGATCTTCGAACCGCTGTTCACCACACGACACACCGAACGTAAGGGTCCTACTCATGCCGGCCTCGGCCTGGCCATCGTCCAGCGCATCGTCGAGGACCACTACGGCTGGATCGAGATCGCGTCAGAGGTGGAAACCGGATCAACATTCTCCGTCTTTTTCCCTTGCCGGGATGCCGGCGATGGGATCGAATCGGAGACCGACGCGGAGCAGGCCTCCGTACCACCGGGTTCCGGCGTTCTCGTCGTCGACCAGAACGACCTGCAGCGCTCCGTCGTGGCCACCGCGCTGCGCGACGTGGGGTTCAAGGTCCAACAGGCCCGCAGTGCGGCTGGGGCATTAAGTGTCATCCGCGACAAAGCGGCTTCGATCCACGTGGTTGTCGCCGCCGCCGAGCTCCTGGACATGACCGGTGCCGAATGTCTGGCCAGGATCCAGGACATCTCACGCGACGTAGCCGGGCTCCTCATCACCGCGACTCACCAAGACGCCAGCCTCGCCACCGACTCCCAACGCCCGCAGTTCCAGACTCTGTGTCAACCGTTCCTGACGGGAGATCTGACGCGCTCGGTCACCCGCCTTCTGAAGGAAAGGAGTTCCACTTGATGATTTCGCCGACTCAACCAATCAGGCTGGTCGCGGCAGACGACCACCAGGTCTTTCGCGAGGGGCTGGTCGCGCAGATCAACAACGAGCCGGATATGACCGCCGTTGCGGTCGTGGGAGACGCTGAAGCAGCCGTCCGCGAGGCCATAGCGACCAAGCCGGACATCTTGCTCATGGACATCGAAATGCCCGGGCTGGATACCTTCGCAGCCGCCGCCGGTCTGGCCGAGCATCAACCGCCGGTGCGAATTATCTTCCTCAGCGCGTTCACCTATGACAACTATATTGAACGTGCGGTGCAGGCCAAGGCCTGGGGATTTGTCGACAAGAGCGAACCGTTCAATACCATACGAGACGCCATCCGTGAAGTCTATGGCGGATGGATCTACTACTCGTCCGCCATCAAGGCCCGCATTACCCACACCCCGGACGGGCCTAGAATCCGTCGCTCGCTCTGGGATGGAGTGGCTACGCGCGGCACAAAACTCACCGCGCGGGAACTCGAGCTGCTCCGGTATC
>JAZGDL010000330.1:0-4498 GCA_036477795.1 Phycisphaerae bacterium | reverse complement strand
CTTTCGCCTGTGAGCTCAACTCGTTGGCCTGCTTGGCGTTCTCCGCGTTGGTGCGGGTCATGGCCGCCATCTGCTCCAGGGCGCTGCTGGTCTCTTCCAGCGATGAGGCCTGTTCACTGGCACCCTCGGCCAACTGCTGGCTCGCACTGGATACCTGCCCGGCTGCGTCGTTGACCTGATCGGCACCCTCATTCAACCCGGCGATGATGCGGTTGATCGGCTTGGTGATCGAACGCGTAATGATTATCCCGAGAATGGTGCACAGAAAAACGCCCGCCCCCAGCAGTATCCACTCTACCGTCATCAGATAGGCCGTTAGCCTCTTGCCCTCGGCCATGTCGGTATCCATGAGCTGCTTCTGGCTGGCGATCAGAGCGTCGAGGTTCTCCGTGATGGTGAACGCGGTGGGCGCCGCTTTCGTCCCAAGCCATCTGTTGGCAACATTCCACTCGTCGCCGCCGCGGATCTCGAACATCCTGTCCGACAGCGGGTCGAACTGCTCGCGGGCCTTGGCGAAAATGTCATAGGCCTCGCGCTGCTCAGGTGTCAGGAGATGAACGTTGTTCGACAAGTCGCCGAAACGCCTTGTGTTCTTGGTCCAGAGCTTCTCGAACTGCTGTTTGAAACTCTCGTCACCGGAGAGCAGGTAGGCGCGAATGGCCCCCAGCCCCAAACCGAGTGTCCCCCGAACGTCCGCCATCATCCCCAAGAGGGCCTTGCGCTCGGGCGTGGCCTCCAACTCCGCCTCCAGATCGATCATCTTGGTGATGTTCCTTGCCAGAATCTTCGCCTTCGGCGCGGCCTGCTCAAACAGAATCTTCGTGGCCGGTGTGTTCTCGACCGTCCGGGCGATGTCCTCTATCTCCCGCTGGAAAGTCTTGAAGTCGCCCAACTTCAACTCGATGGCCTCGAGGCGTTCGATGTTCTTGGGGTCCGTCCAATTGGCCGCAAACCCCTTCATAATGGTCATCGACGACTCGATCTCCTCCGACCACGCCATGGCCCGCTCGTCCTTGAACTTGTCCTTGCCCAGGACCATCCACCCGCGCAGCGCCGCCAGAGAATGGTTCATTCCGTTGAGCATCCCCAAACTGGCCTGAGCGGTGGGTGCGCGCAGGTCGACCATCCGGTTCGTGACGGCGGCCGTGCGCGCTACCTGCCAGATCGTCGTCGCTACGGCACCGATAAGAATCAGAGTGACCATGGCGTACCCCAGCCCGATCTTCGCTCCCACTCCTCGATTACGGAACATTATGATTCTCCCTGTCAAGGTACACAGTACCAATAACTGCTGACGGGAGCGCATTCGTGACTGCGCCCCGGCCCAATCAGCGCCGCCTATCAGCGCCGCCTGTCAGCGCCACCTATCAGCGCCGCCTGTCAGCGCCACCTGAGGTCCCCTTGCTTAGCAGCCCGTTGAAAAAGGCCTTGACCGATTGTGTATATGCACGACCCGTCGGACGGGCCGCGGCGACACCTTCTGTACGCACAGCTACCTCTACCGCAGGCCGCGCCACGGCGATGCGCGGCTCCAGTAGCTTAATCGGCTTTGTGCCGGTGCGCCTGAATGAAGCAGGCACTATTGCATTGAGGAGTGCGCTGGCGTCCGATACAACTCGTTCTCGCCACGTCGGTGTTCAAGTAGCGCGCAGCGACCCGATTACCTCGCCTCGTCAATCGACCGAAGACGTCGCACACAGCTCCGTCGAGGATTCAGTAGCCTTCGCGGCAGACGCGATGTCGATCAGCTCGTCCGTGGTCAGCACCTTGTCGATATCGACATGAACTCGTTAGCACAGTCACCCTCGCTCTCCGCGGGCGTCGCAGCGGCAACACCTTCGCCGTCCCGCCCCTTGCCGTCCTTGTCAGGCGAGCCGCAGGCTTTACCCTGCGCGGATGTCGGCGCCGGCCTGAAGACCGCGGCTCGCAAGGTCGCGGCTCGCTCCTGTGAACGCTTCACGGCCCGCCGAGGCGGTAGTGTCGTTACCGCGACTGCCACCAACAATCGCAGCAAGGTCGGCCACCATGCCCTTCACATTGGCAGCCTGGGCCGCAAGTTCCTCCGACGCGGAGGCCGATTCCTCGGCGCCGGCCGCGTTCTGCTGTGTCACTTTGTCCATTTGGGAAACGGCCGTGTTGACCTGGTCGACGCCTTGGGCCTGCTCCTCACTGGCTTTGGTAATACCACTCACCAGGTCGGTGACTTTGGTCACGTCGCTGACAATTGCACCGAGCGCCTTGCCCACTTCGCGGGCCACATCCGTCCCCTCCCGGGCCTTGCTGACCGAATCGTCGATCAACCCCGTGGTCTCACGGGCGGCCTGGGCGGCCCGCTGCGCCAGATTACGCACCTCATCCGCCACCACCGCGAATCCCTTACCGTGCTCGCCCGCGCGGGCCGCTTCCACCGCTGCGTTGAGCGCCAACAGATTCGTCTGGAAGGCGATTTCCTCGATCACTTTGATGATCTTGCTGATCTGCCCGGAGGATTCGTTGATCGCGGTCATAGCTCCGTTGAGTTGCTGCATGGTGTGGTCGCCGCTTTGGGCGGCCGCTTTCGCTTGCTCGCTCAATTCATTGGCCTGCCTGGCGTTTTCGGCGTTGGTCCGGGTCATGGCGGACATCTGCTCCAGTGCGCTGCTGGTCTCCTCCAGGGACGAAGCCTGTTCGGACGCCCCTTCCGCGAACTGCTGGCTGGCGCCGGATACCTGTCCGGCGGCATCGGCGACCTGATCCGCGCCTTCGTTCAGTCCCGTGATGATGCCCTTCAGTGGTCTGACCACGCTCCGAGTCAACACAAAGAAGAAAACGCCGGAGCTGACCAACACCAGGACTCCCACCACGGCGCCGCCTTTCTTGAATGAGGAGGCGATCTGAACATCGGCCTCGTCGAGCGACTGCACCACCTCGAAGGCCCCGTGGACCTCTCCGACCTTCCAATTCTCCATTCGGACACCGGTCGGATCCAAACCCTCGTCGTTGCCCCACAGTGCCGCTGATCGCGCCGGGTCACCGTGACAAAGCATGCATTCCGTCGTCAATTTGATCGGGCGGAAGTAACGAATCGCGTTTAGCGACTCGTCGATCTCGTAGTGTTCCTCGATTCCCTCTTCCTCAAACAAGCGCAGAACGCGAGCTTCGACTTCGTCCGGCTCATTCTTGGGGTTCCGCGGATGAAACTTGGGGACCCGGAACTCATAGCCCCCTTCATCGGCTTTGGCCATGGCCGCCCGCCACGCCGTCACCACCGGCACGGCAGCCAAAATCTTGTCAACCTCTCCATGTTTCGCCCACTCCCCCAGCTGTTCCGCCGTAAAAATACCGGCCTCCCACTTCTTACCCATCTCCTGGCGGGTGGACTCCACCGTCAGGATGATGGCGCGGGCCTTCTCCACGTACTGCTGCTGAACCTTGTCTTTGGCTTCGAAGTAGTACAGCCCCAACAGGATGCCCGCAACGACGCCCAACTGAATAACACCGATCAAAACAATCTTCTTGCGCAAATCCATAACTCTGTCTCCCATCTTCTATAACAGGTCAAATAGTATCCAGTTCAGCCAGAGCTTTTCCGCCCACATCCAATATTAATGCTCCCCACGGCAGAGACCCCGCGCCCCTCGTACTTCGACTCCATTGGCCATCGACGGTTCGATCTCCGCCGACCACGCCGTGGCCCGCTCGTCCCGAAACGTAGCCTTGCCTAGGATCATCCACCCGCGCAGCGCCACCGGAGAATGGCTCATTCTGTTGAGCATCCCAAAACTAGCCTGAGCGGTGGGTGCGCGCAGGTCGACCATCCGGTTCGTGACGGCGACCGTGCGCCCTACCTGTCAAATAGTCGTCGCCACGGTTCCGATAAGAAGCAGCGTGACCATGGCGTATCCCAGCCCGATCTTCGTTCCCATTCCCCGATTACGAAACAGCTACAACATTGTGATTCTACTTTTCAGATACACAGTAACGATAAGTGCTGACTGGAGCGTATTCGTAACTGCGCACCGGCCCGACCAGCGCCGCCTAATGGCCCATTGCTTGGCCGCCCGTTGAAAGAGGCCTTGACGGATTGTGTATGTATATGAGCCATCGCACGGGACACGGCGACACCTCCTGTTCCCACAGCACCTCTACGCAGGCGCGCTACGGCGATGCGCGGCTCCAGCAGCTTAATCGGCTTTGTACCGGTGCGCCTGAATGAAGCAGGCACTATTGCATTGAGGAGTGCGTTGGCGTCCGATACAGCATGTTCTCGCCACGTCGGTGTTCAAGTGGCGCACAGCGGCCCGATAACGTCGCCTCGTCAATCGGCCGGAGACGTCGCATACAGATCCGTCGAGGAGAAAGGGGGTCAGAGGAGAAAGGGGGTCAGGGAAAGCGCCGGGATAAACCGGTCTGGAGTCGCCAATGAAAGAGTCGTACGAGAAAGGTCTAGCCAACCGCTCGGCCCCGAACCCTACGCTGGTGACGGCGACGTCGCGGGTGTGGCATGGGCAAGGGGTAC
>JAZGDL010000033.1:0-12233 GCA_036477795.1 Phycisphaerae bacterium | reverse complement strand
CCGGTGGCGGAGGAGTGCTTTTTCCGCGGCGTGGTGCAGACCTGTCTGGAGAACCTTATCCGCAGTCGCTGGCTCTGTGTTGTGTCTACGGCGGCGATCTTCGGAGCCGTGCACGCGGGTGCCGGGGACACTCCGCAGCCGCATGTCGTTCCTGCGCTGACCTTGTTGGGGGTGTTGCTGGGGGTGCTGTACGTTCGTACGGGGTCGTTGGTGGGACCTATCGTGTTGCACGCACTTTTCAACGCCAAGACGCTTCTTTGGGAGACCCTGTCGCCCTTACAGGGCTGAATGCCTTGCGACGAAGCACGACCAGAGTCGTCATCGGGAAGCATCCGGCGGCAGATGGCCAGGGCTGCGGCGGCGAAGGGAGAGGCCACCAGGGGATCGTCCTCTTTGGCGTCGGTGAAGCGGTTGGCCCATGAACCGTCGGGCCGCTGACGGTCGAGCAATTCGGTGGCCAGGGCTTGGGCCCACTGGACCGGGCCCGTGTCGGTCTCGATCTCGTCGATATTCAGTGCCATCAGCGCGTGAGCGACGGACCAGCAGTAGTAGTAGTAGGTAGCGTCCTGCAACACCTTGCGGTCGCCGACGAAGATGCCCGGATTCGTGCCGGCGACGAAGTTCCTCTCCAGCCACTTTCGGGCGGTAATGACCTGCGGGTGATCGTAGTCCAGGCCGCAGAGCAGCAACGCCCGCAGACCGTCCGCCGTGGCGCTTCCGTAAGAACGGAATCGGGTTCTTCCCAAGCGGTCGGTTCCGGCGATGCCGGCTTTGTTGCAAGCGGCGTCGGTCGTGCTGAAAAAGAACCCGCCGTCATCGAAGGCCGCGTCGCTGCGCTGGGGATCTTGGGAGAAGTTCTGACACCGTTCGACGAATATAAGAATCTCGTCGTAAACGGGATCGTCAGAAGGCACACGGCCGAAGCGGAGCGCCGCCAGACCAAACAGGGTGGCTGACAGATTGGATCCGAACGGTGTGCCCGCTTCCGACGCCGACTCGACCCTACGCGGGATGGCAGTGGCGTAGCCCCAACCGCCGAACTGCGGATCTGAGAGTCGCCACCCCAAACCACTACCGAGCCTGCGGGCCCGCAGGTAGTCAAGCCAGGCCCGCTGGGCCCGCAGGTGTTGTTCCGTCGGCGAATCCATGGTGACCACCCAACTCGCCATGGCTGCGGTGTAAACGGGAAAAGCCCACGGGTTACTGCCCGTGGGCTTGAATGCGCCGTCTTCGCCGACCATGCCTATCAGGTACGATATGCCCTTGCCAAGGGCCGAGCGGATCTCATCGTTCTCCGCCGCGAGCGGGCCGAGACTGCTCAATACCAGAGGCGTCAGCGCCGGATCGTGCCGGAAACAACCATAGGTCTGCGATCGCCAGGCACCGTCGGGCGACTGTGTGTCGATCATGAACCGGGCCGCCGCCGCCAGAGCCGCGTCGATCCGCGTTTCAAGATCCGTCGTTGACGGCAGAGACCGCGTAGGCGCCGTCGTGGCCAGCGTGAAGAGCGCGATCGTCAGTGATTGACCCATGTGTCGAGCTCCGGGCTGGTTACTGGCGCCGGATTTTGGCGGCGAGCCGTACGGGGGCCCGGTCCACGGTCAGAACCAAGAGTGCTGTCGCGGTGCAGAACGAGCGTCCGGTGATGCAGTGGTGTCCGCTCCAACTGCCGCCGGGGTTTTGGATTCGATTCAGGTTTTGGGTGATGGACTTGTCCCACTTTTCCCACTCCGGGCCGCCTTTTACCACCAGGCTTTCGCCGATGTTCATGTAACTGAGGAACTCCTCTCCGCCATTGGAGCCAAAGCCGGATACAAACTGCGGGTTGTCCAGTTTTCTGATGACCGCCTGCCGGGCGTTGCTCAGCTCGCTCTTGGCCTCTCTGAAGCGTTTCAGTGTTTGTTCGGCCTGTGTGCGTTCTTCCTCGCTCTTGGCCCCTGCAATCTGAGCCTGGACGTCCAGTAACATGGCGGTGTTGGTGTTGTCAGAATCCTGCATGGCTCCGAGGTTGGCGGCGTATGCGTAAAGTTCGACACCGGCGGATCCTTTGAGTCCAAAGCTGCGGGACTTCCCGTCGAACTTTAGTCGTGCAAATATTTCAGCCTTTTCGCGGACTTGCTCGTCGACAGGCGCTCCGGCCTGGGCTGCGCGATTGATCGCCTTGCTGGCCATCGCCTGGGCCAGCGCCGGCGCCCAGCCCCGGTTCTCCCAGGAGCCGTCGTCCTTTTGGTTCTTCTCAATCTTCTCCATTACCTTATTCAGCGCAGCCTCGACGCGAAGGTTGCCATTCTCGTCCGGCATCCGGTCCTTCACTTCCGAAAGCAGCATGGCCGCCACGAAGGTATCGATGTAGGTGCCCAGCTTCATTTGTAGGCGCGTGTTGCGCAGGGGCGTTACGTAGAGCGAGACGGGGTCGGACTCCTCGATTTGACCACAGACGAAATCAACACCTTTACGAATGTTGGCGGCGTGCGTGCCCTGGGCCGGTGTGCTTCCCGCTCGTATGAGTGCCAGCGTGGCCGTGCAGGTGTCTGCAACGTTGGGCATATCCTTCAGGTTGGATCGGGCGGTCCCCATGTTTGATGACTCTTCGCCCTGGCCCCAGCCGCCGCTTGGCAGTTGCGTGCCCACCAGCCAGGCCAGTCCTTGTTTGACGTTGTCGCTGAGCGGCTTGGGTTCCACCGCGGGCACCCATGTTGGCCCACTTTCGACAACGGAGCGGCCGGCCGCGGGGTATGGGGCGCTGAGTACTACCACGGTTCCCAATAATGTGATGGTGCTGACAGAAAGCGTAACGTTACGGCTCATGATCTTCTCCTTGTTTTCCGGTGGTTCCAATTGAGATATAGGTCCTGTCTTGCCAGCCGACTCCTCCGCCGACCGTTTCGTTTTCGACTATGCGTGCCGGCACCCTCTTTGACGCCCTGATCCGGATGGTGTTCCATCCGTTGGTCAACAGGCCGTTGGGCCGTAGATATGTACACCCCGGCGGCCCAGAGGTTTGTAAAGCATTTGTAACAGCGCGATTATGGTCACTCCGGGGCGCGGTGGGGCGCCCCGGTACAACGAAGTGCAGATTACGATTCTGGGCTGCGGGCTACTCGTTCCCGTTTCCAGCTACCTCCTCGGCTTGGCGAAACGCACGGAGGAGGTTGCCGCCCAACACTTTGTGAATGTCGGCCTTGCGATAGCCGCGGTTGAGCATCTCTTGGGTCAGGTAGGGATAGCAAGACACGTCGTCGAGCTGTTCGGGGAGCACGCTGACGCCGTCGTAGTCGGACCCCAGGCCCACGTGGTCGATGCCGGCTACGTTCGCGATGTGATCGATGTGATCCACGATGGTGCCGACGTTCCCGCGAGGGAAGGGGTTCTCCCGGAACCACTGCTTCTCTGCGTTCTCGAATTCTTCCTCTCCCGGATACTTTTTCCGAAGCTCGCGCATGATGTCAAAGATGTTCTCCATCTTGCGGGCTGCCTCCGGGTGGGCGAAACCTGAACTGAAATTGACCATGACCACCCCACCGTTGTCGGCGATGGACCGCAGTACGTCGTCGGGCACGTTTCGCGGATGGGCGGCAACGGCGTACGCTGCTGAATGCGAGGCGATGATGGGAGCCCGAGTGACGCGAAGCACGTCGGCCATGGTGTCGGGCGAGACGTGGGAGATATCCACCAGCATACCCAGCCGGTTCATCTCACGCACGACCTCTTCGCCGAAATCGGTGAGGCCGCCGTGACGGGCCTGGTCGGTGGCGGCGTCGGCCCAGTCAATGGTATCACTGTGCGTAAGCGTCAAGTAACGTACGCCGAGATAGTAGAACATACGCAACACGCCGAGGGAATTCTCAATGGTATGGCCACCTTCGACGCCGATCAGCGAAGCGATCTTTCCACTACGATGGATGCGTATAATGTCGTCGGCTGAACGGGCCAGCTCGAATGTGTCGGGATAACGCCGCACCATCCGATGAATCAGGTCGATTTGCTGCAGGGCGATTCGTGTAGCACGGCCGTCTCGCATGGTTTCCGGGGAAACCCAGGCGGCCCAGAATTGTGCGCCGACGCCGCCTTTGCGCAGACGTGGAATGTCGGTGTGCAGATCAGGCTGCGGTTGGGCGATGTCCAGCAGGTCGAAGGAAGACTTCCCCTTCTCGCGGATCTTCCATGGTAGATCGTTGTGGCCGTCGATAAGAATCGCGGCGCGGTGGATGCGCAGGGCCTCATCTGTCAGTTCCATAGGTTTCCGCTCACCCTCTGTTATAGACCCGCCGACGCTGCGTGAACCACGTCGTGCCTGGGCTACGCCAGCCGTCAACGGCGTCCGGCACGCGACCAGCGACAACCCGCCCAGGAAGGTATGGCGGTGACGTACGCCAACAACACCAACAAGGTGCGTCCGGGACGCACCCTACAAGTCTAAATCAGCGTCGGCTTGCCGAGCTTGCGGCGGATGGGGACGAACTGGGCGGCGTGCATGAGCTCGTGGATGCCGATCATGTTGAACGCGATGCCCACGGTCCGAGCGTACTCGTGCATGGACTCGGGGGTGGGCTTGTCCAGGTCGGTATCAGAGCTTGCGGCCAGGGCGGCTAGCGTCGCGGTGCGCTGCTGCTCCAGCCACGCCAGGTATTGCTCCTTTTTGTTGAACTTGCCGGCGTCGTCAGATTTCGCTGCCTCTTCGGTGCAGGACTCAGCCAGTCCATCGGGTAAGTCGGGCATGGCCAATCCGGCATCGGTCAGCATCTTATGCTCCGAAGCGATCAGGTGGCTGAGCTGCCAGGCGATGTGCTTGGCCTGGGGCACCGGCCGAACCATCAGGTCCGCGTCGCTCAGGTCGCTAAGGTAGGCGGTCAGCACCATGTGGGACATGTCGATGGTATTCTTGATAACGTCTTTCGGTGTCATGGTTACGTCTCCTGAATCCTCACTCCGTTATTGGCTGCGGGTGCGCCGTGCAGCCCGCTGGAAAACAGCGTGTAGGGTCCGCCGTGCGGACCAAGTCGTAGGGTCGGCAGTGCGGACCACCGATCACAAGAGTGGGCCGTTTTCAGAGTGGTCCGCACGGCGGACCCTACAGTCTGGCGATGATGGTAATGCCGTGCTTTGCGGCGGCGGCGAGCGTTTTTTCCTTTTCGACAATGACGGTCTTGTCGGCTTCGATGACCAGAACCTTGGCGCCGTGGCCGTGGAGGCGGTCCATTGTTTCGGGGCCCACGGTGGGGACGTCGAAGCGCATGTCCTGGTCGGGCTTGGCCACCTTTACCAGGCACCAGCCACCGTGTTTGCAGAGGCTGCCGGCGCGTTCGATCATGCGGTCGGTGCCCTCGATGGCTTCGACGGCTATGACCTCGGTCTCCTTGACGGCCACGGCCTGTCCGATGTCCAGCCGGCCGATTTCCTTGGCCATGCACCAGCCGAAATCGACGTCCTTTTGCTGATCCGGCGTGAGCGGCGGTCCGCTGAGCAGGCCCTGAGATGCCAGTGACTCGGGGCAGTATCGGGTAGCATTTTCCAGCGTAACACCGCGCGACTGCAAGACGTCGGCTACGGCGCTGAGAACGGTGTCGTTGCGTTTGTCGCGCAAATGGAAGAACCAGAGCTTGAAACCGGTCCAATCGGGCAGAAGCTTGAGCAGGCGGAATCGGCCGTACATTACTTGTTTGTGGACGTAGCCGGCCATGACCGCCCGTTTGACGCCGGCGCGGGAGAAAATGCGGATCCATCGCCCCATGCGGGCCAGTCCGGCCCAGTGAAAGGAGTCGGCGTGCGAGGCCAGTTCGGGGTCGGCTAAGCCGCGTAGAGCGACGATGACCACGCGGCATCCGGCGCGTCTGGCACCGTCGGCTACCATGAAGGGGAACCGTCCAGCCCCGGCGATCAGGCCAACAACGTCACTGTTCGTGCTTGGCATGCTCTTCCAACGATTCGCGTAGTTGCCGTACCTCGGCTTCCAGATCGCGCAAACGCTGCTTCATTTGCGGGAGCCTGTTGATAAGCGAGCTCTGCCGGCGGAAGGCGGCGGATTCGACCGCCGGTAAGCCGAGATAGTCGGCTCCGCCCTCGATATTGGAGTGGACGCCGCTCTTGGCGCCGACGCGAGCGCCGTCGCCGATGGTCAGATGACCGCTGACCCCGACCTGACCGGCCAAAGTAACATGATTGCCGATCCGGGTTGAACCGGCCACGCCCACCTGGGCGACGATCATGCAATGCTCACCGACCTTGGTGCCATGCCCAATGACGACGGAATTGCTGAATTTAGAACCGCGGCCGATGCGGGTCTCGCCTATGGTCGCCCGATCCATGGCGCAGCAGGCGCCGATCTCGACGTCGTCTTCGATCACGATGGAGCCGATCAGAGGGATCTTGAGCCAGGCCCCGTCAACCGGCGCGTAGCCCAGTCCGTCCTCGCCGATGACGCTTCCGGCGTGAATGGTGACGCGATTTCCGATACGGGCACCGTCGTAGATCACCACGTTGGGAAACAGGGTTACATCGTCGCCGATGGTGGCGCCGTCAGCTATGTAGCATCCGGGGTAGATGGTGGCGTTCTTGCCTATCACGACGCCGTCGGCGATGGTGACGTAGGGGCCGATGTTCGCGTTTTGTCCCAGGTGCGCACTGGTGGAGACCGTGGCCCGTTCGTGGATGCCCCACTGCGGGTGCTTGCGATAACCGTGGAGACGGATGATGGCTGCGGTGACGGCGCCGTAGGGGTCGGCGCAGCGGACCGTCGCCACCGCGTCGGGGACCTCGACGTCGGGCTTGACGATGATGGCCGACGCTTTGGTGGCGGCCACCGAAGCGTTGTACTTGGGGTTGGCGAGAAAGGTGATTTCTCCCGGCCGGGCGTCCTCAATGGTGTTGACGGCGTTGATGGAGAGGTCGCCGGCTCCGTCAATCTCGTTTGCGAAGCCGTGCGAGGCCAGAAAGTCGCAAAGTTCGGACAGTTTCATGGGGGATCACGCTGATACATCAGCCGTCAGGCACGCGCCAGTAACGGGATAAGTGTACCGCCGCCGGTTGTACCGCGTCAACGCGGGGGGGCCTCAGTCCGGGTCAGGCCCAGAATTTCCACCAGGGCCGGTGCCGGTCGCGGCGTTTTTGGGCGTCGCGGGTGATGCGGCGCTGCATGGCAATGGCCTGGGGCAGCTTGGCCCGTAATTCAATCAATCGTTGTCTGGCGAACTGCTGCGGATGGTCGCGCAGATGGGCGCGGGTCGTTTCGCAGAACACGGCTTCTTCCGGCGGCAGCTCGTCGTCGTCGTAGAACTTGATGGCCTCTTCCAGACACTGGGCGGCTTCGTAGCCTAAGCGGCGGGCTTCGATCTTGTCGGCCTGGTTGCCGGCGGATTCAAGAATCACCCGGAACAGAGTGATCCATTGGCCCACGTCGAGGATCTTCGACGGTTCGTCGCTGGGATTGACGATGGGGTAGAGGTTGTTGGGATCGTCGTCCGGCGCGGTTTGGGGCAGGGTAAAGGTGAAGGTGTCTTGATGACCGCAGGATCGGCACAGCGCGCGGCATGAATGGCGCGACTCGGGTTCGATACCGGGACCGGCTGACCTTTCATGGGCTGACCTTCCATCGGGACCGAGAAAGGATTCTCGGTCCAGCTCCTCTCGGTCCAGCCCGTGTTGGCTCTGCTCCTCTCGGTCCGGTCCTTCGCTCTTGAGCGGACCGCGACCGCACCGCGGACACGGCGTCACCATGAGATAGAAGTGAGCTTCGGCGATGCTGTGGGCTTGGAGCGGTTGACTTGTCATCCGTTTCTCGAGTTGTTGGTCCGCGCCGGATCGGGTCGTCCGTTACTTCTCAGCCGATATTGGTCGTTGCCGCCGGAGTTGGCGGGCTTGTTAATTGAAAACCGGCGATACGAAGAACCAGCGGCCTCCTGACTTCTCAAACTCAAGCCGGTGCATTCCGAATACCGCCGAAGCTTTTTCAGGAGATTCGAACGTCAACTCACCCATCTCCATCGTGGGATTGAGCCGGTCGGAGAGAAACTCGACAAGTGTATCGGCGAACGCCGGAGCGGCGGCAGATTGGAGCAGTGCGGTCAGCTCCACCAGGACCTGCAGCGTCTGCCTGGTGGCGGGAATCGCCGCCCTGGCAACTTCCCGTTGTCGTTCGACCAGCAGGTCGACCATCGCTTCGAGATCCTGCTCCGCGATCGCGCTGCGGACGGCTGCGAACAAACGGACGATGGCCCGGCGATCCGCTTCCTGCGAACCGGGCGCTTCCTGCGAACCGGCATCCAGGTCAACCAGAGGGACGACACTTGCTTTCCCTCTGAACGAGGCTTCGTCGGGTCGGCGCAAGGGGGTCGGCAAGAGCAGCCGGGCGCCGCCGCCGAGGTTGACGTTGTGCCGGCCGGGAGGTTCAGAGTTCTCGCGACAGGCAAATCCGCAGCAGGACAACACCAATGACATTCCGATAGCGAGATGCTGGCGTGTTGTGAACGGAACAGACGCCAGGGAATCCGACGATTGACGATTGACGATTGACGATTGACGATTCACTTCGTGCCTTCTTCGGGCTCCCTCCTTGGTCGCCCTCAGCTTCGTGCATCTCTCAGGTGCACCCCTTACGCCCATGAAGCTAGCCTCTGTACCGACCGGCGCCAACGACCACGGTGAAGATTAGCGCGGATTATTCACCGCGGAGCACGCAGAGCCCGCAGAGACGGAATAGATGGGAAGTCCGGGAAGTCAGCGCGGAATCCCGGCGAGGCCGAAACAAATCCCGGCGCGCCGGGATCGGAATGAGACAAGCGAGACTTCGGCCGTAACTTCTTACCATATAATGCTCTGCGATCTCTGCGGTATGAAGAATCCGGCTTAGCGCTTTGGCCAGTCTCAGCGCAATGGTCTTATTTCACCTGAATCAAGCCGCCGGAAATAGTCCCGGGCGGCTCCCAGCAACTTTGGCATGAGAATCAGTACCGCGGGCAGGTTGCACAGGACCATCAGGCCCGTGGTGCCGTCGGAAAAATCGTATACGGTGGAGAATTTTTCGAGCACCATTCCCAAGAACACGAAGGTCACAAACACGAATTTGTAGGCGAGTATGGCCTGCGGTCCGAACAGATACTCCGCGCCCTTCTCGCCGTAATAAGACCAACTGATCATGGTGCTGAACCCGAACAGGCAGACCCCCAGGGTGATGATCCACTTGCCCGAGCCGGACAGGCCGCTGTCGAATGCGAAACGCATCATCTCGGCGCCGTGCAGCGGGATGTGCACCGGCAAACCCGGTACGATCCTGGCTACGTTGGCGCGTTCGTCCTGGTCGACCTTGGAAAGATCCAACGTCAAGGTGGTCATGTCGCTCCATGATGCGGTGTCACCGTCTTGATCAGAGAGGAGAGGCAACCGGACCTGCTCGGCTTCTTCGCCGGGGAGGTGCTCGACGTAGATAGCCAGGTTGGGCTCGGCGTTGAACTCCCTAAGGTAATCACGCTGAAATCGCTCGGGCATGTCGTGGTTGAGCCGGATGATCACGCGGTCGCCGGAAATGGATTGCACCGTACCGACCGCAGGCCGGCTCCAGGCGCCGGTCATGAGCAGCACCATGGCACTCATGGTGCATATTATGAGTGTGTCAATGAAAGGCCCCATTCCGGCGACGACACCTTCACGTATGGGCTCGTTGGTCTTGGCGGCGGCGTGGGCCATCGCTGCTGAACCTTCCCCCGCTTCGTTGCTGAAGCAGGCCCGCTTCAGGCCCCAGGTGAAGGCCACCCAGCAGGACACGCCCACGAAAGTGCCGGCCCCTTCGGTGTTGGTGAATGCGGAGGTGACGATGAGCGAAATATAGCGCGGGATCTCGGAAGCGTGGCTGAAGATGATACACAACGAACCCAGAACGTACACCACGCACATGAAGGGCACCAGCCTGGAGGCGACCTGGCCGATCCGCTTGATGCCGCCGATGATCACCATGGCTACCAGTATGGACACCAACGTGGCCGACAGCAGTTTGGGCACCCCGAAGTTCTGTAGCAGGACGTTGCTGATGTTCCAGCCCTGAAACATGTTGCCGCCGCCGAAGCTGTTGAGCATCGCGGATATGGCGAACAGCACAGCCAGGACTTTGAAGATCACCCAAGCGGGATTCCCTTTTTGCAGCAGCGGGTCGACGAGCCCCTTTTGGATGTACCACATGGGCCCGCCGCGTACTTCGCCCCGGGCCTGTTCCTGTGCACCGCTGGCCGGTGGGGGTTCCCCTTTGTATTCAAGCGTGCGGGCCTCGGCGTCGGCCTCCATCAGGGCTGGCGCACTGGGGTCAGGAACGTCGCGGACGTCCCGGTACATCACCGCCAGAGAGCATTCGGCGAATTTGAGGGCCATTCCGAACAGGCCCACCACCCACATCCAGAACACCGCCCCGGGCCCGCCCAGCGAAACAGCTACAGCCACGCCGGCGATGTTACCCAGCCCCACAGTGGCGGAGAGCGCCGCGCACAGCGCCTGAAAGTGCGATATGGCGCCGGGGTCGTCGGGATTGTCGTATTTGCCGCGTACGCAATCCAGGCCGTGGGTGAGCACCCGCCACTGACAAAACTTGGTCGCCACCGAGAAGGTCAGTCCGCATCCCAGCAGTAGCAGGAACAACGGCGTGGACCAGACCAGGTTTACAAATCCGGAAGCAAGATCGCTGAGGGTGCTCGCTAGAACCAATAGTGTCCTCCAAGTGCGGATCGACCCACCAGTTCAGGGTCGGACGAATTGTAGTTGAAGACGGTCGGTGTGCAACACGCTTGCGAAAAGCCCACGGGTTGCAACCCGCGGGCTTGTGTCGGTTGCGGGGTGCGAGAAAGGATTCTCGCACCAGCACTTTTGCACCAGCACTTTTGCACCAGCACTTTTGCATGTGAATATGCAGGGGTCAATTGCGGGAGCGTAGCTCGAAGATAGCTTGCAGCTTGATCATCCGCGCGGATGTCGAGTATGGTTCGTCCCAAAGATGCGTCGGCTCGAAAGACACGGAGCAATTCAGGGATCGAGAACGGAGGACCCATGAGCGAAGCACCGGCTTTGGAGGGCCTGCCCCAGCGCGAGCACTGGGGCTCAAAGATGGGCGTGATACTGGCGGTGGCCGGCTCCGCGGTGGGGCTGGGAAACTTCCTGCGTTTCCCCGGTCAGGCGGTGAACAACGGCGGCGGGGCCTTCATGATCCCCTATCTGGTCAGTTTCCTGGTCCTGGGGATTCCGATTTGCTGGTGCGAGTGGACCATGGGGCGGCTGGGCGGCCGGTACGGTCAGAACAACGGCCCCGGGATCATTTATGCCCTCTGGCGTCGGGGGCCGGCCAAGGCCATCGGGGCCCTTACCCTTTTCGTACCCGTTGTCGTCTACATGTACTACGTCTTCATTGAGGCGTGGTGCCTGCACTATGCGGTCGCATTCTTTTCCGGCGGATTCAGCGAGCTGTTCAGCGGTGCGATTACCGACACCGGGGACAACACCTCTGAGATCGATGCCATCGTAAGCGCGGCCGGCTCATTCTTCGCCGAATCGGTTAGTAGTAAGAACAACGGCGGCATTTTCCAGGGAAACATGCTGTGGTATGTGCTGGTCTGTTTTGTGGTCAATTTTGTGATCATCTATCGCGGCGTGACCCGAGGCATTGAGACGTTCTGCAAAGTGGCCATGCCGCTGTTAGTCTTATGCGCGTGCATCATTCTGGTTCGCGTGCTGACCTTGCCGGGCATCTCCAGCGGTCTGGGTTTCATGTGGAACCCGCAGTGGGAGAAGCTGGCTGATCCGCAGGTGTGGCTGGCGGCGGCGGGGCAGATTTTCTTCACCCTGAGCGTCGGTTTCGGCCTCATCCTGTGCTATTCGAGCTATCTGCGGCCCGACGACGACGTGGTGCTGACCTCGCTCAGCGCTTCCAGCACCAACGAGTTCTGTGAGGTGGTGCTGGGGGGACTGATAGTGGTGCCGACGGCGTTTCTGTTTCTGGGCGCTGAGAACGCCAGTGGCAGCACGTTCGGCCTGGGTTTTGTGACCATTCCGGCGATCATGCACTTCATGCCCGGTGGAAGCTTTTTCGGGGGCATGTGGTTCGGGCTGCTGTTTCTGGCGGCGGTGACATCATCAGTGAGCATGCTGCAACCGGCCATCGCGTTTCTCGAAGACGGCTTCGGCCTCAAGCGCACGGGCAGCGTGCTGTTGCTGGGGATCGTGACCGCGTTGGGGGCGCTGGCGCCCATCTACTTCACCCGCAA
>JAZGDL010000329.1:0-2134 GCA_036477795.1 Phycisphaerae bacterium | reverse complement strand
CTCCATTGGTTCTTCTAATGTTGGCTGCGATACCCGTCAGCCACTCTCTCGCACAGCGAAGTCCGGAAGCCTCGGCTCCGGAGAGAAACGTGAGCCGCCGCGTAGTTGCGGCCCCGATTTTGCCGGCAGGTACAGTGATAAGCACCTTCTTGACAAACACCCTCACGTCGCGGCACAACCAGGTCGGGGAACATGTCATCGCCAGGATTGCGCACCCGGTGGTCGACGCCGCCGGCGAGGTGGTCATTCCGGCCGATGCGATCGTTCTGGGCGTGATCTCGGACATCGCATCGAAGGACGACGGCCGGATCGTGCTGACGTTCTATAGCGTGGCGTTCGGAGGAAACACCTACCCGATGCAGGCCCGGGTCATCAGCCTGCCCACGCGCAAACAACGGCGGGGCAATACAGCCGGTGATGCGGCGAAGGTGGGCGCCGGCGGCCTGCTTGGCGGGATTGCAGGACGTCTCATCGGTGGAAATAAGAAGGGGACAATCATCGGCGCCGTGTCCGGCGTCGCCGCGGGGGCAGGGGTAGCCGCGGCCACTCGCAATGAAGACATCGTCGTGGATGCGGGAGCGCCCGTTCTACTCATGCTCATCGCGCCGCTTGTGCTGTAGTCCCCACTGGCCATCAGAGGGGGAATGTGCCCCTTCAGGGCCGCTCAAAATCCGCCACAGTCACCTAGCTGGCTGTGGGGGATTTGGCACCCCTGCAAGCCCACCCTCCAGTTGTCTCGAATCGACGCCCTTAGCTGTAGAGTCGCCTGCCAACGTGTGCCCTAGCGAGGTCTAGTTCAGCGGGCATGTTGAGCATTAGAGGCCCCTCGGAGATCCATCCGTGGGCGGCATCGACCGGGATCGCATCGTTCGTGCGAATAGGAGTATGGAGAGGCTCGCTATGCTTCCGGCCGTGTTCTGCGGGCGGGCTGACCACTGATGGCCGGGGAGCATGGGCGCAGGGCGGCGTAGAGTGGAGCGCGTCCGAGAGAGGCAATTGAGGTATGCACGCAAACGAAACCGCCGAGGGTAATACCAAACGGCGCGTCGCGATCGTCGCCGGCGGGAGAACCCCGTTCGTCAAGGCCGGTAAAGCGTTCAAGGACCTCGGGCCTTTGGCGCTCGCGCGCCAGTCGGTGCACGGTCTGATCGAGCGGCACGATGTCGATCCAGACGGCATCCAGGCGATCGCCTACGGGGTCGTGGTGCCGGAACCCGGCCGACCGAATCTGGCCCGCGAGATCGTCTTCGAGACTGGACTGCCAAAGGCCATCGAAGCGCAGACGATCTCCTCGTATTGTATCACCGGGTTACGCACAGTGACGACCATCGCCGATGCGATCGCCAGCGGGCGCATCGAGGTGGGCATTGCAGGGGGGGTCGACTCCCTGTCTCACTCCGATCCCAACACGCTTCGGGAACCCACCACCGGCTTGTCCATGGGCGAGCATACGGAGATCACGTGCAAGGAGTGGGACATTCCCCGGCAACGCCAGGATGAAATCGCCCTGGCGAGTCATCGCAACGCCATCGCTGCTCGTGACCGTCTGGCTGCCGAGATCTTTCCCGTCGAGGGTGTCACTTACGATTCCGGTCCTCGGACTGATACCTCGCTGGAGGCGCTTGCGGCCCTCAAGCCGGTATTCGAGCCGGAAGGAACCATCACCGCAGGCAACGCCTCGCCGCTGACCGACGGCGCATCGGCAGTCCTGCTCATGAGCGAGGAACGGGCGCTGAAGGAGGGTCGGACGCCGCTGGCCTTTATCCGCGCTATGGACTACGGCGCGATCGATCCGAAGGAGGGACTGCTGATGGCACCTGCCGTGGTGGTCCCTCGCCTACTGAAGCGCAGCGGGCTAAGCCTCGAGCAGATAGACCTGATCGAGATCCATGAGGCATTTGCGGCCCAGGTGCTGGCGAACGTGATAGCGTGGGAACAAGGCTGGAAAGGGGATCCCACCGGACCCGTCGACTGGAATCAGGTGAACGTGTCCGGTAGCTCGGTCGCTATTGGGCATCCCTGGGCGGCTACCGGGGGACGCATCGTGACCACGCTGGCCTACGAGATGGCTCGGCGCGACGCCCGGTTGGGTCTCATCAGCATTTGCGCGGCGGGGGCCATGGCAGGCGCGATG
>JAZGDL010000328.1:0-6538 GCA_036477795.1 Phycisphaerae bacterium | reverse complement strand
TCGCGACCAAGGTGTGGGCCGGCGAGGTACTGCCGGCGCAGCCGTAAGCGGCTGGGAAGGTTCTCCAATCAGACACACTGCGGCCCCCCGCCGGTATGCCGGCGGGGGGCTTTTCGTTTCACGATTGGGGGGGGATTGGGGATTGACGTTCTCCTCAGGGCCGCTCCCTTACGGTCGCGGTTCTGTTCCTCCGTCCCTCCGTTCCTCCGTCCCTCCGTCCCTTCGTCCCTCCGTCCCTTCCTCTCCCTTCGTGCCTTCGGCTGTACAGTTGCGTTGTCCGGTTCGCTCGCTTATGCTTCGATATCGCCTGATCGCTTACGCAGGAGGGACCAGTTGGCTGAGAGAAACCCAAGCACCGTTGGTAACGGCAAAATCCTGATAGTCGACGACAACCGCCAGAACCTGGAGTTGTTGGAGGTCTACCTGGAGGACCTGCCCGGCGTGACCATAGTGACCGCCGAGGACGGCATCGAAGCCATGACCAGGATCGCCGAAGATCGGCCCGATCTGGTGCTCTTGGACATAATGATGCCGCGGATGAGCGGGTTTGAAGTCTGCAAACAGATCAAACACAGCCCCAAGACCCGCGAGATCATGGTGGTGATGATCACCGCCCTCAACGAAACCGGCGACATTGAACGGGCCACCGAGTGCGGGGCCGACGACTACCTGAGCAAGCCCATCGACCGCAAAGCACTGGTCGACCTGGTCAAGACGCTTCTGGCCGGCCGCACAACCGCCTGATGGCCGCCTTCTTACGTCGCCACCAGAAGCACTTCTGTGGAACGTTTATTGGTGGAAAGGGCGTACTGATACCTGGCCTGCTCAATCACCCGCACGCGCGACTTATAACGCCCCAGCATACGCCGTAGCTCGCCGATCGAGGGAATGCCGTCGCTGCGATAGGAAACTGCCAAGGCGCTATCGGCGAATCGCTCAAACACCGCGTCAAAGGCCTGCGAGATGTGCGCCGCTGAGGACCAGGGGTCGGCAGCCGGTATGAATCGTCTGTGCTTGGACGAGAAATCGACGCGCTGGGGCCATCGCTCATAATCAGCCAATCCCTCCAGAAAGTGATAGAAGTCCGTATAGTTCACGCCGCCTCCACGGGCGCTGACATACGGCGGATCGATGTACACCAGGTCATACTTCCCCTCCACCCGCAACGCATCCCCGTTCAGCGCCCGGCAATCGCGGCCGCCGTCGAAGATCGCCCGATTCGCTTCCGCCGCAAACTTGCGAAAGTGAGACTCGAAAGGCCGATCCCAGGTGACCTTGTTTCCGAACGTGCGAGCCACGTCGGCCTCCCGCATGTACAGATTGGCCCGGTGGAACAAATTGTACGGTCGCTTGGCCATCGCGGATTGAAACAGGGCGTAGTACGCGATGGCCCGCTCACTCGCCGACGCCAGTCGCTCAATGTTCAGCGCCGCCGTATCCAGCCAGCGGTTCTCGTCATCCGTGAAATAGATGCCGCCGAAGGTGCGCTCGACAAAGTCTCCGTAGACCTCCCGCGGATCCCGCGTCACCGCCCGGTCGATGGCCTCATCCGACAGACGCTGGCCCCGATTTTCGATCAGTGCCCTGCCGATCAGGTAGTTGAACCTGAGAATATCGTTGTAGGTGACCGCCTTGCCCCGCGCTTTCAGCTCGTAGCCCACCGACCCCGTCCCGCCGAATGCGTCCAGAACCGTGTCGTACTCCACGCCTTGCAGCTCCGTGCCGATCCACGCAGCCAGCTTGCGCTTGCTCCCCTGAAATCGCGTCCCGGGCATCATATCCCACACAACCAGCTTTCGTGCACATCCAACGCAGTTCGCTAAAGCCCACGGGTCACAACCCGTGGGCTTTCCGGTTCATACCGGAGGTTTCCATAGTCCCTGCCGCCGCGGATTGCAACGCTTTTCCTCGGTTTCCAGTCCCGCCCGTGCACCGGGCCGATGTAATTCCCGCGTTCGGACGTTGCTTTTGACGCCGCCCGCGCGCATGATGACTTGCTCTATGGTGCCGACGTAGCTCAATGGTAGAGCACAGCTTTCGTAAAGCTGAGGTTGTGGGTTCGACTCCCACCGTCGGCTTTTGCAGACCGCGCAAGCGGTTTGGCGGACGCGAGAGTCCCTTCTCGCACGTCGGTGGTGCGAGAGTCCCTTCTCGCACGTCGGTGGTGCGAGAGTCCCTTCTCGTACGTCGCTAGTGCGAGAATTCCTTCTCGCACGTCGCTGGTGCGAGAATCCCTTCTCGCACCTCCGGACGGGGAGCGAGACAGGAATCACGCTCCAGCAGGCCGGGCGGCCCATGTCCTCTTGGACATGGGGAACGCGATGATACGCTCAGGTGAACCGCCCGACGATCATCGAGTCCCCCATCCGGTCATAAGACCGACGTCACACCACATTCTCGTCGTCGATGAAGAGCGCGCCTTACGCGAGGAGTTGGCTGACTTTTTTCACAGCGAGGGATTCCGCTGCTCGCGGGCCCGCAATGCGACCGAAGCGTTGGAACTGGCCGGGGCACGCGATTTCGCTACCCGACGGCCCGGAATCACGGGGCAATCCCCCGCTCCCGCTTGATCGAGCGGCTTCTGGCGGTAGGATGATGATCGAAGTCCGGTAATCCGTCAGGATCCGGCAGGGCAGGGGCGGTGGAATCGGTTGCCCCGCCGGATCCTGACGGAATGAGAAATCTCCGGTTAAGGGGATTGGGTCACTGTTCGAGAAGGAAAACCATATGGCACGCGTGCACGATTCTGCCGTGATTAAAGGTCCCAAGGGCGCTTTGGCTACGCCGAAAGACATCTTCGCCAAGGCTGAGGAAGCCGGCGTCGAAATCATCGATCTCAAATTCTGCGATATGCTTGGGACCTGGCAACACTGCGCATACCCCGTCGATGATTGGGATGAGGACACCTTTGTCGACGGTGTGGGGTTTGACGGTTCCAGCATTCGGGGTTGGCAGAATATCGCCCAGTCTGACATGCTGGCCATCCCGCAACCGGAGACGGCGGTGATCGACCCGTTTTTCAAGGAACCCACCATCAGCGTTCTCGCCGACATTCTCGACCCCGTGACCAAGGAAGAATACTCCAAGGACCCGCGACACGTGGCCAAACAAGCTGAGGCATACCTTAAGAGCACCGGGATCGCCGACACCTGCTTCATCGGGCCGGAACCGGAGTTCTTCATCTTCGACGAGGTCCGGTACGAACAGAATCAGCATACCGGCTTCTACAAGATCGACTCGGTGGAAGGGGCCTGGAACACCTCCAGATTCGAGGAGCCCAACCTTGGATACAAGCCCAGCTACAAGGGCGGATACTTCCCCGTTTCCCCCACCGATACCTATGGGGACCTGCGGACCGAAATGGTCCTGGAACTGAAGAAGATCGGCGTCGACATCGAAGCCCACCACCACGAGGTGGGCACCGGGGGCCAGTGCGAGATCGACATGCGCTTCGCTCCTCTGCTGAAGATGGGCGACAACTTCATGTGGTACAAGTACATCATCAAGAACGTGGGCAAACGAAACGGCAAGACTGTTACCTTCATGCCCAAACCTATTTTCCAGGATAATGGTTCCGGCATGCATACTCACCTGTCGTTGTGGAAGGGGGATAAGCCCTGTTTCGCGGGGGACGGCTATGCCGGCCTCTCGGACCTGGCCCTTTGGGCCATCGGCGGGTTGCTCAAACACGCCAGGGCGGTGATCGCCTTTACCAACCCTACGGCGAACTCCTACCATCGGCTGGTGCCTGGATTTGAGGCCCCGGTCAACCTGGCCATGTCCATGCGGAACCGGTCGGCCGGCATCCGCATCCCCATGTACTCGGACAAGCCCAAGGCCAAGCGATTGGAGTTTCGTTGCCCCGATCCAGCCTGCAACGGTTACCTGGCCTGGACAGCCATGCTCATGGCTGTGATCGACGGAATCCAAAACAAGATCGACCCGGGAAAGCCCCTCGATCGCGACATCTACGCAATGAGCAAGGAAGAGCTGGCTGAGATCCCCTCGACGCCGGCTTCGCTGGAGGATGCCCTGGACGCACTCGAAAAGGATCACCAGTTCCTACTCAAGGGCCAAGTCTTTTCCGAAGATCTGATCCAAACCTGGATCGATTACAAGAAGGAGTACGAGATCGACGAACTGCGTCTCAGGCCGCACCCCTACGAGTTCGAGCTCTACTACGATAGTTGATGAGTTGAGCGAATAGCGAATGGCGAATTCAGAATAGCGAATTGAAGTCCGGTTGTTCCTTTTTCGCTATTCGCTATTCCCCTTCCGGTCAAACGCCGAATCTGTACTTCAGAGCATCGTCAACACTTTCTTGAATCTCGAACAGATTCTGGATCGCGGTCATTTCCATGATCTTTAGGATGGCCGGGGCCAGGCCCACCAAGACCATCCGCCTGCCGCCGACCTTGAAGTCGCCGGCCAACTCCAGCAGGGCTCCAAGCGCCACGCTGGGCATGGACTCGACCTTGGACAGCTCCAGCAGGAACGGCAGTGCCGGATGCTCCGCGGCAGCCTGGGTCACCTCCTCCTTGAGCTTGGCCGTGTTGGCGTGATCGAACTCGGTGCACTGCACCACGCCCACCACTGCTCTTTCCCTGACTTCGATCTTCAGGACCCGTTGATCGGCCATGATATCCCTCGCACTGACTGTTTGTAGGGAAGTTGCCCAAGTTCGCCGAAAACTTCCCGCCCTCACCGGCATTTGATCGGCATACCGATCATGGTCGCGTGGCGCGGCTCCATCAGGATCCGGCAGGCTGAACGATTCCACCACCCCCCGCCCTGCCGGATCCTGACGGATCGGTGCCCGCAACCGCCTCTATTACCAGATTCGCATCCGAAAAACCAGGACTACTTGGCGGGCGAGAACACCGGATGATCAACACCCCCCGGGTATCGCAGAACCGAGACTCCCTCCGCACGCTCCCAAACTCAGCACACGCCACGCTGCATTGGCATCGCGCGTACCTGTCTTGCGTTGGGTGGTATGCAACTTCATGGACTGTCAGCGCAAGTGACGCGCGGAGTGACTTTGTCGTTTGGCAGACGCCGGAACCGTAAACTCCGCTCCCACCCGCATTCCGCCAGTAGGGTCCGCCGTGCGGACCACTCACTACTATGTGGGACAGGCTTTCTAGCCTGTCGTTTGTGATCGCTGGTTCGCGTGGCGCACCCTACTCGACTGACACCTTTTCCTTCTGTCGAACAGGTGTGAAAAGTTCGCCATCCGAACCTCGTCCAGCCGCGCCATCGACGACAAGACCGCTCACCCACGCCAAGCCTCGGCCGACAAGCATTCGTGAAGCGGGCGCCCCGCCGTCAATAACGGCGGGGCGCCCGCGCAAGTAGAAACCGCGCAGAAACATCTTGACAAACCAACGCCCACCGCCCAACGGCCACCGCGCAAACCACAACCGTCGGCCTGTCATGGACGTTTACGGGCCTGGTCCGTCAGGGACACGTCGTCCAGTCCACTTGGTTGGTGCAGTCGGCCTGATAAATGGTCCTCGTACCTAAGATCGAGCCAGACACGCTCATTGCCAAGTCGCCCACGTTGTGACAGCCATATACATCAACGTTTCCGTCAAGATCACCGCCGTTAGGGGGATTCCCACCATCGTCCAAAATCTGGATGCACCCGTCGTAGGTGACCGGCGGGGGTTCCCCCGGCGGGAAGACTGCCTTGGGGTCGCCGATCTCGATGTCGCCCCCCGCGTCCCAGGCTCCGCCTTGGGCGTGGTTGATGGACACCAGGCCGCTCGAGCCCAGCCCCCCGAGATGGATGAAGGCGTAGGACGCCACCGTACTCTCGTCGATAAGGAGGTGCCCGTTAAGGTCCCCGTCAATCGTGATATCACCGACAAGGGTCCCGGCAATGTGAATGGTACCCTGGTCCGCCACACCCCCGCCGATATAGATGTCGCCCCAGGCGTCGAAATCGTCTCCGCCGTCGAAGGGCAATGTCTCATCAACGGTGACCGAGCCGGTCGAGGTTATTGAGCCAATGCTCACCAACCAGCCGGCTTCGGTAGCAGCACCTATACTGACAGCCGCGCTTAGCGCCCCCACAATGGTTATTGTGCCCGTGCTCTTGAGGGACTCTAACAAAACGGGGTGAAATCAGAGCCGCGACCGTAAGGGAGCGGTCGATGCCTGACGATTTTCCCGCTTCCTGACGGGCGCGGCTCGGTATTGTTAGGGTCCCTGACTGTCTTGTGTACGTGGAACGCACTTCCGCTCATGTCCCCACCCACGTAGAGCGAGCCGTGAAGGTCCGTTAGAAGGTGAACCTGCCCAGCCATGTCGCTGGCCACGCTTACCGTCGACCCGTCAGCCACGTCCCCCCAGACTCGGATGATTCCCGTCGAAGAAACGCTGCCCACATCGATCGAGCCGCCGATATTGCCGAGGCCGAAGGCGAGCGTGCCCAATTCGATCCCCCCGACGCAGGCTGCCCTGACCTTCAGCGTGCCGCCCGTCTCGACGTCGCCCCACACATGTACGCTTCCCATCGGACCCACGCTGCCGA
>JAZGDL010000327.1:0-4472 GCA_036477795.1 Phycisphaerae bacterium | reverse complement strand
ATCTGGCGTTCATCTTCGCCCGATCGGTGGCATCCGCCGTTTTCCGCCGTTTTCCTAAGGCCGGACGGCGGCGCCCGGCCGGACAGGGTGACGCGCCCGACCCGTTACCTCGAGTGGCCGAAGAAGGCGCTCAGCGGCCTGATGACGCGCAAGCTCGCCGGCGCGACGTAAGGCGAGGCGGCGGCTCCGGCGCCGGCGCCCACGCCTGATGGCCGGGAGGCAGGTAGTGGCGGGCGGGGGGCACTGTGCACCCCAAGGCGATGCGATGGCTATTTATAATAGAACAATAATTTACGTTTACAATTTTTGTTAGTAGCGTTATGCTACCAGGCATTGTAAATGCCCCTGGGAGCTGAGCACGATTTTGGCGACAGGCTGTCGCTAATTTCTTCCTTAGCGTGGGGCTGGTAAAAACTCCGTCTACAAGACGGGAAGTCATCTCCGGCCCGGGAGGAGGGCGCGGGATGACGCAGGGGCGCTTCCATATTGATCTGATAGGACCGTCGAAGCGGCACAACAGGATTCCGCGTGCCCGCCGAAGGTCTGCGGATTGAAGAGCGTGGTTTGATGCGCGCTGCCTGTGGTGCAGCAGGGCGCTAACCGGGAAGAGTCATCCGGTATATCGGGGATCAACGGAGCCGACGATCGTCCGAAGGTGACTCCCTACACGCCCAACGCCAATCTACAAGGGAGGGTCGAACAATGGCGATCCGTGATGTCTATTTGAAGATCGAGCAGATCAAGGATTACAGCCCCGTAGAGCCACAAGATAAATCGGCGATTCCGATCGAATATCGGCGTGACTGTATGCGTAACCAAGGTCACGAGAACGGAATGATACCGGAGCCAGAGGTCGCCGCGCGCGCGTTAACGGCACTCGTTTACCGCGAATACGAAGACCCCAATTATCTGATTCCCAATGCGGACAAATTAGTCGAGGCCGACATCAACGAACCGGTCTTCAATCGCCGGGTGCCGGGAGCGGTGATCTATGCCTATCCGGGCGACCGGCTCCGCATTCACGTATTGAACTGCGATGACGAGCCGCATTCGTTTCACCTGCACGGGCTCGAATACGGCATCGAATCCGACGGCGCTTGGCCTTTTGGTACGCAAAGTGCCGACGGGCGGCGATCGGACGAAATCTGTCCCAATCAATCATGGACATATACCTACGATATCGACGAGACCATGGTCGGGACCTGGCCGTTCCATGACCACGCTCAACATCCGTCAGAAGCAATCAATCGTGGTCTGTTTGGCGGCATCATCGTTCTGCCCAAAAGGATAAAGCCGCCTCCACCGGTGGATTTGCCCGATATCTTTGTCGAGGTCCGAAAGAAGGTGCTGGAACGCACAAAACGCAAGCAACGCATTGATTCGGCGGACAGGGTCTTGGTCCACGATTCCGTGGATTTTCTCAAAGAGTGGTTGCTCGAACGATTTACAAGACCGGCCCCCACGAGACAGACACTACACGTCCCCGTATTCTTTCATTTTATGGCCAGCGACGAATCCAAGCCCGTTTTCGACAGTGGTGATATCGAAGAGAATGTCGGCGTTTTCGAGCACCAGTTCGATGTCGAAGGCAGCTTTGGCTACTTCTGCCAGTATCATCCGGGGATGCAGGGAACCGTCGAAGTGGCCGCCGGCGGTCCGGGCCTAGTGACGGTCAACATAAGCGACGGGCCCGTCATGGGCTTCTATCCCGCCACCGTAACCGTGAATGTGGGCGGCACGGTTCGCTGGGAAAATCACAGCATGCTCCATCATACGGTGACGTCTACCGAAGGCGCCGCCATGTCCAGCCATTGCATCAACGGCCGGGCATTCGTGGGCAACAGTCCCACCATCGTGGCGCAGGCCGGCCAGAAAATCCGCTGGTATGTATTCAATCTCGACCTCGGCGCCAATTGGCACAACTTCCACCCTCACGCTCAACGCTGGCGCTTCGCCGATGAGAACATCGACGTGCGCAGCATGGGACCCGCCGAATCCTTCATGGTCGAGACCGAGGCGCCACCGGTTCTTGTGATGACCAAGGAAATGAAGAAAATTCAGAATTCCAAGTATCGCCCGAGGAAAGCGAAGCTTTATCACCTGAAGGGAGATTATGTCTTCCATTGCCATGTGCACCATCACCTCATGAACGGGATGGTCGGTCTCGTGCGCTCGAAGCAGAGCGTGTGGCTTACCGATGAAATGGCGAATCAGATCTCGGAAGACCAGGGACTCCAGATCGATGACGGCAGCAACGCCTGCCCTGATATCGACCTCGAAAGGTGCAGTAAGCAAGGCGGCGGCCAATGGGAGGAAGTGTCTGGGGACCCCGAAGTGGTCTTTATGCATTCCATGCCTCTGCCGAATACCCAAAAAGTGCTCTATTGGGGTGAAACAAGGCCAGACCAATCGCGGCTCTGGGATGACGGCGTCGATCCAGGTGTCTATTCAGTGCCCGCCAACCAACCGGCGAATTTGCCCGGACACGATCAAAACAGCTCAAATCTCTGGTCGGCAGAGCACACCTTCCTGGATACGCCCGAAGGAACTCTGCTCGCGCATGGTGGGCTCACCGCGGGACCGACCAAATCATTTCTCTTCGATCCAACGACGGAGACCTGGTCGGAGACCGACGAGACGGCGCACCGGAGGTTCTATTCCACGACCATCACTCTCGCTGACGGCCGGGCACTCACGCTGTTCGGCTCCGGTTCCAAATCGATCGAGGTCTATACACCGGGCGCGGGATGGGACGTCCCCGTCAATCTGCCTGCCGCGTTCAGCGTTCACCAGTATTATCCCTGGACCTATCTGCTCCCCGACGGACGACTGTTCATTGCCGGGCCGCACGTTCCAACTCACCGGTTCGACTGGAACAACTTGGCCGCGTTCGATTCCTGGCCGACCATAGCCGGGAATCGCAGCACGGGGGGTGAAAAGGGCACGTCGGTCCTTCTCACATTGCGGCCTCCGAACTACGAACCGCGCGTGATTATCGCAGGTGGCAATCTTGCTCCCGCGGAGCAGACAGCGGAAATCATCGATCTATCACAGCCGGCGCCTACCTGGTCATCCTTGCCAGATCTCAACGTCGCCCGGGCACAACAGTTCACTTCCGTATTGCTGCCGGACGGGCGGGTCTTTATCGCGGGTGGAGTTTCAGGCGGTCCCGATGGCGGGCCCTGCGAAATCTACGATCCGCGGAATCCTGGAGCGGGATGGCAGTTTGGGCCGACCATGCAGCACGTGCGCACCTATCACTCGTCGTTTGTCATGTTGTTGGACGGCAGCGTCTTAGCCGGGGGGAACCCCAAGGTGATGGGAGCGTCCACCCCGCATGAACGGTACTACCCCTGGTACTCGTTCGTGCCGAGGCCGGACATCACCAACGCACCGGCGACAATCGGATACGGTGTGCCGTTCGATATCGATACGCCACAAGCAGCGGGTATCGACGAGGTCATACTCATGCGGTCTGGTGCCGTTACCCACGGCTTCAACATGTCGCAGCGTGCTATCGAATGCGAAATCACCGCCGCTGGCGGCGGCACTGTCACGGCGCAATCGCCCGCCAGCGCCAATGTCGCCCCGCCCGGTCACTACATGCTGTTCGTTCTCAATGGAAACCGCGTGCCATCCGTGGGGCGCTGGATTCGGCTTACTCCTTGAGGATGGATGACTGATCCGCCGCACGGAAAGCCGTGGGGAGAGACGACCTAACCCCCATCGCCGCCACACTCCAAGGGCCGCCGGGGCCGGATGCAGGACCGATCAGTCTGCTAGAAGTTGTTGCACCTAGCTGTTAGGGACCTGGCCATCGCCATCATATGCACATCCCCCTCACCCCTCGATGGCATAAAGCACCGGGTCGCCGGCGACGAAGGCCTTGATGCTGTCGACGGCGCTTTGGTAGTAGGCCTCGAAGGTGCCGTCGGTGACGTAGCCGATGTGCGGCGTCAGGATGGTGTTCCCGACCCGGCGCAAGGGATGATCGGCGGGCAGGGGTTCTGAGTCGAAGACATCGAGGGCAGCCCCGGCGATGCTCCGGTTCATTCGCCGGCCCGATCCTCCGCGCCGTCCGCCTTGGCGCGGGTGGCGATGTCCATGATCGGGGCGACGGTGGAGAGCCGGTCCATGCCCTCGATGAGCTCGACCAGGTGCTCGATATCGGGCTTCGGCAAGGCCGGCTCGGTACAGTCGTAAAACTTGGCGAGGCGTTCGTCGCGGGTCAGCGGCACCCCCCAGAGCCCCCGGGGCTTGTCGCAGCGCTCCTCCAGGCGCCGCCCGTCGCGCATCCTCACCCGGACGATGGCGTAGGTATGGTCGAAGTCCATCGGGATCGAGACGAGCTTGTTCAGCCGCACCCGGGGCAGCAGCGCCTCGACGTCGGGCGCGAAACGGCGCTCGTCCGAGAAGCTCTCGACGCGGATGCGCCGGTCGAGCAAGGCCAGCGCCGTCGTGTATTGCACCGA
>JAZGDL010000326.1:0-7834 GCA_036477795.1 Phycisphaerae bacterium | reverse complement strand
AGGCGTGGACGGCGTCGTAGGCTTCGGGCGAGGCCAGGATGACGCTTTCCTCGCTGGCGCTGGCGCTGGCCAGGATGGACGAATCGATGGGCTTGTCCTCCAGGTCCCATTCAACGCGGTGTTCGCTTCGCTGGCTATCGGTCGCTCGGTCCAAAGGATCATCCCCGTTGAACACCATTACGGTGCCGCCCAGCCTGATCTTGTCGCCGCGGTTGAGGGTTGTCGGCTGATGGATGCGCGTCCCGTTCACGTAGGTGCCGTTGGAGCTTTGGGCGTCCTCGATTACCCAATGGCCGTTCTTTCGAATCACCCTGGCGTGTTGCCGGGAAATGGAGTGATCGGTGAGCGGAATCTCGTGGGATTGTCGTCCCAGAACCGCTGATTTTTCAGGCGTACCGAAGACCCGCCCTCTGTCCGGGCCCTGCAGTACGTAGAGAAACGGTGCGGGCACGATCCTGCTCCCCGCCTGTGAAGGGCGTTCTTTTCTGGCTCTGAACAGATATGCGGCTGCTTCTGCGGTCTTTGCCAGCGCAGTCATCCACAGCCACCATTCAAGAGCCATTCTAAGGCGGCGCGGTGTGGGTGTCAATCTACGTATTGCGGGTTGGGGATTGCGGATTGACGATTGGGGGTTCCCCTACGTATCTACGTCTCTACGTCCCCACGTCCGTTCGTCTCTACGTCCCTTTGTCCCTTTTTTCCTCTACGTGCCTTCGTCCTTCCGTGCCTTTCTTCTTCCAAATCCCGTGCTGGAGGCATCATGCGGACTAAAGGAGCTGTGCCAGGCAACCGACGATGTAGAGGGTGATTCCCTTACGACGGTCGGGAATAGTTGGTTCCAGGAGGATGTGGGGCGCTCGTTGTCGGCCGTCGGCGGGCGAGACCATACGCCAGATCGGAGATTGTAGGTGCCCGGTCCCATTAGTCGTGACGCATTGCACAGGAAACGGACGCCGGAACAGCGCGCCGACGACCCCGGCAGTGCACTGGAAGACAAGCTGAATTCGCTTCTGGCGTCCTCCCAAAACGACGGGAGCGGGGAGGGCGACGCCTTGCAGACGCCTCCCGAGCCATCCCCCATCGACAAGCTGCGGGCCCTGTTCGTGGAACGAATCATTCCAACCGTCCGCCGCCTGAACGACCGATATGCCGAAAAAGGGGTCCGTGTGAGTATCGACGCCGCTGATTTTCTCAGCGATGGCCGCAGCCTGTTCCTCGACATCGAGTATGGCGACCATCGGCTGCGCCTGGAGGGGACGGTCTTGGAGGACAGGATCGCCTTTCATGAAACACGTTATGTGGGCGACATGGGTGGCACGATGGCGGCTGGTCCGACCATACGCACCCGCCACCTTACAGATGAGGTCTTCGCCGATTTCATTTACGAACGGGTTATCACCCTGGTCAAGGCCGCCACCCGTTCCAGTTGAATCTGAGAGGCGTAGGGTCCGCCTTGCGGACCACGAACGCGAGATTGGTGGGCGGCGGCGGGGCGGTCCGCACGGCAGGGCGGTCCGCACGGCGGACCCTACGGTGTCTTATCCTTTTTCCCCGTGGTCGATGGATGGATCGGGGCCGAAGCCTTCCGGACGGCTACGCCGAAACTCCTCCATGCCGGGCGGCTCGGGAAATGCTTTAACCGGATCCAGCGGGGGACGATGCCCCTGGCACACTCGCCGGAAGTAGGGCGCCAGCCGGTCGTAGGCCATCTGCCGGGTGGTCTTGTCCAGACGCTGCCACAAGCGGGCCTTGTGCAGCACGTGGATGGACTGCCCCTGCATGAACTGGGCCAATGCATTGGCACGCATGTCGATAAGCGGCCGCAGCCCCCGTCGAGAAAGTTGCCCGGGTTCAAAGCGTTTGTCTTCCATGTAGTACATCCATCCCTGCTTGGCCCGCTCCATGGCGGCGATGCTCTGGTCCACCTCCCCGAGGCTTAAGTTCTTGAGCGATCGCAGTATCCATACGCCGATGATGGCGGTGGCGCGCTTGGAGCTGGTCAGCTCGTCCCAGAACTCTCTCATAACGAAGCGTTCGAGCGGCTGCAGATAGCGATCCTGGACCTTGTGCGTGACCTTGTCGGGGTTGTACTCGCGGAGGTAGGCGTAGTACCGTCTGGCCAGCTTCATGTTTTCGGAGCCGCCTTCCGTGTAAAGCCGGTGAATGCCGTCCTCAAGAAAAGTCACGTGGCCGGCCCTGTAGTTGGGGCCCGCGGTGCCTTCGATGAATCTGGGATCGTCGCCGAACTGCTCCTTGCCCAGACGCAGATAAGTCTCGTGCATGTGTTTGATGAACCGGGTATCGGGGAGCATATCCAGGTAGGATCGCTTGGGGTCCTCAAAATCGGGTTCCAGAACCAGCCGCCCCTGATCGATCATTCGCGCCAGCCCGAAGAAAATGTAGCGGACGGTGTTCATGGAGTCGTTCTCGTCCAGGATCAGTTGGCCTTTGGTGATCATGTCGCCGCGGGTGGACCAGTAGATGGCATGGGTGAAGGGGAGCCGCCAGTCCAACGGCCCGAAGTCCTCCATGAGCTGGTGCATCCACTCCGGATCCATATTGAACTTGTCGCGGAGCACACCGTTTCTCAGACATGCCAGCAGGCGGTCCCGTACCGGTGCGCTGTCCGGGTCGGAGAGTAGCTCGACGCGGGCTTCGTGCATGGTGCGCTCCGCATCCGCCGGCACGTCTTTGAGCACGTCTTCCACCTGAAGCTCGCTGCGCAGATACCGGGCGACGAACCCAAGCAGGTCCTCGTCCGGAGTCAATCCGACGTCGGCGAGCTTGGCTACGAAGTCGACCGCCTCATGGTCTTGGGCCAGAAGATCATCAAGCCGCTTCGGCGCGATGGCGATCCGGGCGAAGTGCCTTACCACGTCTTGTTCGGTCAGCACCACCGGCGGCGGGCCCAGGACCCGTTCCATCTCCACAGCCAGCTCTTTCTTGTAGGTAAGGTGGTGGTCATCGAGATAGCCGCCGATCTTGTGCCAGAAAATCCAGGAGAGCTCGAGGTACAGGCCGATGGATTTTTCGTTGTATCGCAGTCCCTGATTGCGCAGAAGCTCGACCCCCTTGCGCACCCAGTACCATCTTCCGCTGGGCGAGTATTGGGTGACGCTGATGTTGTAGGCCATATTCCAGGCCGCGTACTTCCACACCGAGGGGAATCGCGGGGCCAGCTTGCAGATGGCCGAGGAGAGCTTGTTGAGCTCGTACCACTTGTTGTCCTGCTTGAGACGTTCCAGGCGCATGAACAGTACATCGATGGCCAGTGCCCGGAAGGTGCCTGTCTTGGTGATCAGGGAAATGTCCGGCGGGAGCCCATGGGTATCTTCCGGGTCCAGCGTGAGCTGCTTGTTCTTTCGAATGGTGTCGACCGGGCCGGTCAGGGCGGAGGCTGCGGCGAGGCACGCCAGTGCCCCCGATAACGCGACGATCTGCACCAGGCGCTCGCTCCGCTTGGCGCTTTGCCGCCGAACCAGGTACTCGGGGATTTGATGTTGAATCGCTCGCGACATAGTTGCACCGCCGTGGAATCACGCAGCTCTTGCGTCAGATCGACGTTTCGGCCACCTCCCGGCGCTGGAACAGGATACAGGCGATCAGGCCGATCAACGTGGTGCCGAACAACACCAGATCGCGCACCGCGGTCAGCACCCACATCAACGTCACGTTGCGACCGTTGACCAGCATGCTGGTGCCGTCGTAACGGGAAAAGTCGGGGATCAGGAAAAACACGATTTGGTACAGGAATGCGACCGCGGTCTTGAAAATGCCGTACAACCCTTCATCGTCGAAGAACTCAATCGCGTCGCTCAAGAAACCGGTCATCGAGCATATGGCCAGGAACGAGAAGCTGACCAGACAGGCCACCGGATAGGAGAAGATGCAGGTGTTCATCAAGGCGAACGCCGCCAGAAACAGCAGCTTGCAGGCGAGCATGGAGAGCTGGCGGATCAGATTGCCGCCGAAGGTCCCCACGGCAAACAGCAATTCGATGTCGTTCAGGGAGGTGAAACTGATGGTGTTGGCGAACTGCGGTTCACCCTCGAAGGGGTTGCGGTTGCGCAGTTCGACCCGCAGGGTGCGGTCCGGGGCGACGGCGTCGGCGGGCACGGAGATGGAGTGATAACGCTGGATCACGTCACGCCGCGGCATCCGATAGAGCGGCGTCCCCAGGTCAGGGTTGCCCGCGTACCATTCGCAACGCAGGATTTCATCGGGCGGGTATTGCCAGAGCTCCGCTTTGTAGCGGATCTGCACGGTCTTATCCGGCGAGCGATCGCAGCGCACGTTTTCAAAGGTGAAGACGCGGGCCTCCATTGGATGGATGGTTCGAAAACGCTGCTCCAGACCCCGCTTGAAATGGTCTTTCTCGGCTTCTTCATCCAGATCAGCCACGTTCACGTAGCCGCCGGTTTCGAGCCGCTCATTGAAGAGCCGCTCGGCATCCAGAGTGAAGTCCGGCTTCTTCATGGGGATCGGATGGCGGGCGGTGAGCACTTCGTTGTGCAGACGAAAGGCATCGTAGCCGTCGCGCGGCTCCAGTCGGGTCATGTACTTGGTGATTCCGTAGATGCCCAGCCCGGCGAAGACCAAAAGGGCTACGTTGATCGCGACGATGCCCAGCCATTTGCCGGCGACAAATTGCCACCGCGGAATCGGCTTGGCCATCAGGATCTGAATGTGGCCGCCGGCTATTTCCTCCGACATGGACCGCGCCAGGAATATGGTCAGCACGCTGAGCAACACGTCCAGACCGCCCAGCGAAAATGACAGGAAGGTCTGAACGGCGGAGCTGACCGAGTCTTCCGACCGGAGCGAGATGGGCAGGCTGATCAGCAGAAACGCGATGAAGGCGATGAAGACCAAAGCGACCTTCATGCGTATGCCCTCGGCGATGGTTTGGCGGGCGATGGACCAGATTCTACCCATCGTTCCCGTCCTTGTGCCCCCCCACCAGGCCTTCGATTACCGAGCGATCCGCCTGGTGCACTTGCGGCTGATCGTAGGCCGGTTCCTCGGGCGGAGCAGCCTCATCCGTCTCGGCGATGCCCGCGTCGGGAACGGCAGGTTCGGGCCGGCCCCGCGTGAGCTGTTCGATGATTTGCCCGGCGGGCTCTTCGGGCGGTTCTTGCGGCCTGGTTTCGATCGGCTGGGGAGTGGCAGCGGGTGACTTGTCGTCCGCAGCAGATAGTAATTCGTCGATTACGTCGGGTGGACTGGCCGTACCAATGAAGTCGGGCAGCGCTCCACTGCGCCGGACCCCGGAGCTTTGAACATTGGCTGCTTCCGCCTCCTCAATGGTCCGCATGAAGAACGTTTCCAGCCGATCGGACGGAGCACCGACCTTGAGAATTCTCTTGTCCTCCGATTCATGGACCACCTGGCGCACTTTCTCAATGGTTTCTTCGGAGAGCTTCTCCGTGGTGATCTGGGTGCGGTCCTCGCGGCTGAGCAGTTCGGCGATGGGCCCCGAAGCCCGCTTGCGGCCGCCGTAAAGAATGGTGATCCGATCGCACACGTCCTCCACGTCGGCCAGCAGATGGCTGGACAACAGAATCGTCTTGCCCTTGCGGGCCAACTCACGGATGACGTCCTTGATCTGGCGGATGCCGATGGGGTCCAGCCCCGCGGTGGGTTCGTCGAGAATCAAGAGGTCCGGGTCGTTGATCAGTGCCTGGGCCAGGCCGATGCGGCGGGCCATGCCTTTGGAATACTCGCCGATACGGCGGTTGGCCTCGGCATAAAGACCCACCATGTCGAGCAGCTTGTCGATCCGCTCCTTGCGGCACCGGCCGTTGAGCTGAAAAATCCGGCCGTAAAGATCGAGTGTCTCACGGGCGTTCAGGAATCTATAAAGAAGCGACTCCTCCGGCAGGAAACCGATCTTGGCCTTGACGGCGACGTCGGTGGGCGGCCGCCCGAATACGGAAATGCGGCCTCGGGTGGGATACAGGAGCCCGAGCAGCATCTTGATGGTGGTGCTCTTGCCCGAACCGTTGGGGCCCAAGAGGCCGAACACCTCCCCGCGCTGAACCTCGATGTTCAGATCGTCCACCGCAACGACGCGGTCGCGCCGCCAGAAATCCTTAAAAACCTTCGTCAGGCCGGCGGTCTGCACCACCGGAAGGTCCGCTCGGTTCATGCGCTGCAATCCGAAACCTGATGTCACGGTACGGTGAGTGGGCCTCCGGGAATCTTGATCTCCAACTCCGGCGGGGCGCCCTGCTCGACCTCTTTGAGGTACTGGTCGCGTTCCCGTTTCCGGCGTTGTCGCGGGTCCAGGCCGACGAGAATGCGAAACTCCGAGCCCCGCGGGCTGTAGACCTTGGTGACGCCGGGACTGTTGAACAGGCGGGCTTTGGCTTCCTGCAACAAGCGGGTCTTCAGCAGCATGGGGCTCCGGCGGTACTCCTCCAGAAGAGCCTGATACTGCTCGACGTCACCGCGCATGCCCTGCACGGCCGACGAGTAATACCCTTTGGCATCGCCGATCATGCTGCCGGTTTTGCCGGAGGCTTCGAACTCTACGATATGATCGATTTCCGCCGTCAAACGCTCGGCTTCCTCCGTATCGCCAGCCAGTTCAGCGGCTTGGCGCTTGTCCAGGTAGGCGATCAAGCGGGTATGGGCGGCACCGGCTGCTGCGTTGAGAAAACCTCTGGCCTCTTGCTCGGCGTTGCGTATGGTGGTGCGCTTGTTGTTCTCCTCCTGAATCACCCGATCGAAGGCCAGCTTGATCTGCACCGGCGGGGTGGATTCGGGGATTTCGACCGATTCCACCTTGATGCCGGTCTCCAGGCGGTCCAGGGCCTCATTGATGGCTACCTTCACCTCCGCACGCAGCTCGGACAATCGCTTGCGGGTGGCGTCCTCGGTGGTGTAACCGCTCACCACGTGGATGGCGGCGTTTTCCAGGACCTTGGTTATCAGCTCGCCGGCCTTGGCCACGTCCGCGTCGGACACGTGCGAAACGTAGCGGCGCAGATCGTCGATGGCGTAGGTCAGCCGCCAGCGGATGTGCACCAATCCCTTGTCGCCGGTGAGCAAGGCCCCGTCGCGCATGGGGTGTAGCCCCCGCCGCCCGCGATTGAGCTTGCTTAACGGCCGGCCTTTCTCCTTCTCGCTAAGATGAAGCCAGTGGCTCTCGATGGCCACCGTGCTGCTTTGCTTGACCGGCACCTTGATCACCTCGTCGATGGGCGCGGGAAAAGCCCAGTTGAATCCCGCGTTGCGCACGTTGCCCACCGGTCTGCCCAGCCGTAACACGACGGCCTGCTCGTTCTGCTCCACCACAAAAATGCCCGAGGCCAGGAAGAGAACCACCAGCACCACCATGGCGAATTTGAGAATCCGGAAGCTGGTGCTCAACGCATCAGCCAGCGACTGGTTGGCGGTGTCCACCCGGGCGTCGCTGCCGCCCGGCGCCGGCGTTGGTTGTTCTTCAGGATAACTACTCATGGCCGGTTATCTGCCCGCTTCTGGTGATGGTCTTTACCGACCCGGACTGGTCCAGGTCCAGGGTGCCGGTCGTTTCGCTTTCCTCGATATTGAACAGGTCGATGGGAGCGAACCGGCTGTCCATAATAATCGTGGCGTCATCCTTGAACGCTTGTTCCAAAGCGCTGAGCTTGTCGAGAAAGATGCGCAGATCCTGGTGCTCCTGGAACTGTGAATAGATCTGGCTGACGATTCTTTGCCCTTCGTTGCGGATTTCATCAGCCTTGCGCCGGGCGGCCGCCATGATGCGCTGCTCGCTGGCCCGGGCGTCGGCGATGATCCGGGCGGCCTGGGCGTCGCCTTCCGCCTTGTAGTTGGCGGCCTTGTTCTC
>JAZGDL010000325.1:0-7209 GCA_036477795.1 Phycisphaerae bacterium | reverse complement strand
TAGTGGTTCATTCTTGCGCGGTGCCCAGTTCGTCTTGTCCTTCCCGAACGACGATGATGCGATCTGCCGCAATATCCATCCATTGTCCGATCGCGGTGCTGGGCCAATGAATAGTCAATCGGTCGATCGTGGTGAACTTTCCTATGCCGAAATGTACGCGAGGATCGCTGCTGCTCAAGTAGCTGTATTGGCTACGGACTGTGCGAGTTGCCTTGTTGGCGCCGTATTGGATGTCGACGCGGGCGCCGATAGCGTCGCAGCTGCTGCGGGCATCCAGTGCCCGGACTGTCAGCCAATGGTTATTGGTTGGCGTGTTGTTGAGAAAGAGCCTGGCCGGCCCGCGGTTGTTGGTCACCAGCAAGTCCGGTCGCCCGTCATTGTTAATGTCGCCGAACACGGCGCCGCGTCCCATCTCAATGGGTTTGCAAAGATCGCCGGATTGATCAGCGGCATCGGCGAATGATCCGTCAGGCTGTTGGTGCAGGAGCCGGTTGCGCTCGGCGTAAGGATTGTCCGCCCGTTGGGGCTCGCCGCCGAGATTGACGGCGCCGTTGGCGACGAAGAGGTCCAGCCGGCCGTCATTGTCCAAGTCGAAGAACCCGGTGCCGAAACCCGTGTCCGGAACGTTCCACCATGCCAGATTCACGGCGATGGTGGCATCTTCAAAGAAGCCGCCGTCGTTGCGGTAGTAGGTATGCGTTTCGCCGCGCAGGTGGGTCACGAACAGATCAACGTCGCCGTCATTGTCCAGATCGTCCACGGCGATGCCCATACTGGCTTCCGGCCTGCCGTCGGCATTGACGGCGCACCCGGCGACCAGTGCGTTGTCGCGGAATGTCCCATCGCGCTGGTTGATCCAGAGAATATTAGAATGCTGGTCGTTGGCCACGTAAATGTCCTCCCATCCGTCGCCGTCCACGTCGGCTGCTATCACGCCCAAACCATTGCGGCGCACCGCGCCAATACCGGCAGCGACTGTGACGTCTTCAAACGATCCGTCTCCGCGGTTGCGGTAGAGCACGTCGGCTTGCGGGCGGTAGGCCAGGGGTTTGCAGTAATCTCTGGGGCCTGTCGCGGCGTAGCAGGGCCCTTCGACAGCGACGCTCCAGATGATATAGTTGGCGACGTAGAGGTCCAGGTAGCCATCGCGGTCGTAGTCCAGCCAGACGGCGCTGGCACCGAACCCACTGTCATTGACACCCGCTGTCGCTGATACATCGGTAAAGTGTCCACCACCGTCATTCCTGAGTAAGACGTTGGGACCTACATTCGTGATATAGATATCAATATCACTGTCGTTGTCGTAATCGGCTGCGGCGCAGCCAATGCCGTAGCCGGTGTCTCCAGAGCCGGAGCCGTGGGTAACGTCTGTGAAAGTCAGGTTGCCCTGGTTTCGATAGAGCCGATTGGTGAGGATGGAACCGCTGTCAGTGCCGGGAACGCGGCCCGACTGGATAAGGTATATGTCGAGCAAACCATCGCCATCGAAATCAAGGAAGGCGCCTCCGCTGCCCATGTTTTCGGGGAAGTAGAATTGTCCGGTGGCCCCGGGATCGTGGACGAAATCGATACCGGCCGCCTGGGTGACGTCGCGAAACCAACCTCCGGCGGTTGCGGCCCGGCGTGGTGTATTCTCCGGTAGACTATCGTCGGGCTGACGCGCGGTGTCGGATGGTCTGCACCCTGCGACAGCGGCGATGAGAGCGCAGAGAACAGCCGATTGACGATTGTTTGGGGAAGGCACGAAGGCACGAAGGCACAAAGGCACGAAGGGGGGAGGATTGGGGATTGCGGATTGGGGATTGCGGATTGCGGATTGCGGATTGTTCATTTCCGTCCGTATGTCCCTCCGTCTCTTCTTCCCTTCGTGCCTTCGTGCCTCTCCTATGACGATTGGGGATTACTCTGGGCAATGTGCTCCGCGGCGGATTGTTCGGATCACAGTTGTCTTGCAGAGAGTTCACAGCGCCGCCTTATAACGATCGTTCCCGCGCCCAACAACAACAGGCCCATGACGACCGCGCCCCATTCAGATACCGTGGGGATGACTTCGGTAGCCTCGCTCAACCGGATCATCTTCGCGGTCGAGGGCACTCCATCCGCGTTAAGCAAGAACAGCATGTAGTACCCCGGAGGAGCGAGAGCGGGGTTGGACGGCGCGTCGGCAAGGAGAATACCGGGTGACCCCGGTGATTGCACGAAGTCCAGCCTCACGTGGCGCTGATCCATGTTGACCGAATGGGTCACGCTGGCCAGGCGGATCAGCACCACCGATTCAATGTCAGCCGCGTCCGGTGTCTGGATCTCGAAAAAATCCCCGTAGGGAGCCTGTGCGGGAGCGGCTGCGATGACCGGTCGAGGCCCGCCGAACAGATAGGGAGGAGAATATATCTCAGCGTTGAACTGCCCCAGGGAACCAGCCGCCAGCACGCGGGCGTCGGGCAGCAGAACGGCAGTCGAGTGATACACCCTGGGGTTCTGCATGGCTGCCATCAGCGACCATGTTTCGGTGGCCGGGTCATACATCTCGGCCTCGTAGACCGTGGAGGCCGGTGGCCCGCCGCCGCCCTCGTCGTGCTGCTCGCTGTGCCCGCCGACCACCAGAATCTTGCCGTCCGGTAGAATCACCGCATCGGCGTGCATGCGCGCGTAGTTCATCGGTTGCAGCGTGTACCGCCAAGCAGGCAATGTATCACCCAGGTCAATGATCTCAGCCGTGGCAGTGACAACGCCCCCGCTCTGCCCCCCGATGATCATCACCGCGTCCTGCTGTCCGGGAAGCTGCACCGAGATGCCTTCGTATCGACCTCCGTAGTTGTTCGGGACTTCGTCGTACCATGACCAGGTATCGACTCCGAATACCCCGGTCCACCACGAGGGCCCCGCATAGAACACATCACCCGTGCTCAGCAGGTGCATCCGGGGGTAGAGCGGCAGCGCCTGGTTGGCAACAATCTGCCAGCCCAGGCCCGAACCGGGCTCGTACAACTCGATGTCGCTGTTGACTGCGCCGGTCAACTCGTCCAGGCCCGAGAACGTTAACACGTTGCCGTCGGCCAGGGTGACGTTCGTCGGGTACCAGCGGCCGTCGGCCATGTCTTCGACGCGCGTCCAGGTTTCGTCAAAGGGGTTGAAGATGTGGGTGTCCTTGATACCGCGGAATTCTCCCTTGGGCGCAGGGCCGTTGCCCCCCGTGACCAATAGCCGCCCGTCGGCCATGAACGAATGCCCGCTACAAAACAGGGGGCGGTTGACCGGCACCGCAGTGAACTCCCCGGTCACCGGATCCCACACGTAGGCGCTGGGGAACTGGATCTCGCCGGGGAAAGCGAAATGCAACACTTTTCCCGTGGGCAGCAGGAACGCGTGGATCGCCTCCACGGGCCAGGCGTAAGGCCCGTCCCACTGGCCTACAAGCGTTGGCAGACCCCGCGCTGGCGCTTGGGGCTCGGATAATAGCGACGGATCCCCCTGCCTTCTCACTTCGCCCGGAGGAACAGCCTGTTGTGGGACAGGCTTTCCAGCCTGTCGTTTGACCGGCTGGAAAGCCGGTCCCACAGGGTTGTGCGCACCGGGTGAAACGCCCTCGTTGTGTGGAGCAACGTTCTTGTCCAACCCCGGCTCGCCGGCGGCTAGCCCACGGGTGCAGCTTGCAAGAACGACCGAAACGAGCACGAGCACATTACTCTTCATTTGTTGCCCTCCGTTCACATGTCTCTTATGTCATTATAATCGACGCTCATTGTATCGCTTTCGAGTTACGACGGTGCCCGCCGCCCGCTCCCTTACGGTCGCGGCTCGGATTGGTGGCACGGCAAGCGTCACAAGACTGACACTTAGGATGAGAGCCACCGGATGGGTAGGTCTAGGGGTTGTCATTTCAGTCCCCCCGAAACATCGAATACGGCGAGTCCGCGCGGGCAGAAGCCCGCGGCTCCCTTGAGCACTTGTCAAGTTGCCAGTATAGCCGTCACGGCCAACTCCGGCAAGCCAGCGTACGCCGGCGTTCCTGAATGACGATGGCCCCGACAGTCAACAGCGAGAGTATCATGAGCCCCCGCGCCGAGACGGCGGGGATGGCCAAGACCGGAGACAATTCACGTGCCGAACAGTATTGGGGTGCCGCCTCCTTGGGGGGTGTGGAGCGATCACCTCTGTAAGGGTGTCGCACGCGACACCGCTAAGCCGCCGCAGGCGGGCTGCTAAAGGTCGCGACTGACCAGCTTCACGACGATGCCCTGGATGGAGAACTCACTGCCCTCGTCCACCGTCATGGGAGGCGCCGCGGGGTTGTCGCCCCGCAGGATGACCACCTGCCTGGGCCCACGGTGTTCCACGGACACCCGTTTGAGCGTCGGATTGCCGTCCACCAGACAGGCGCAGATGCGCCCTTGGACGTGTTCCGGATCGGCGTCCGGCCGGTAGTGCACCAGCACGATGTCGTCCGGCTTCAGCGTGGGCTCCATGCTGTCGAAGCTCAGCTTCAGGCAGTAGCGATCCGCAGCCCACAGGTGCCGGAGCACCGGAAACATCTCAAGTTGGGCCTGCGATTGCGAGGGCTTGCCGGCGGGGATGGAGCCGAGCAAAGGGACCTCCCGTGTTTCGAGCGGTTGCGGGGCATCATGTTCCGGGCCCGCTCCAATCAGCACCGCCTGGGGAGCGTCAAGGGCCACCGCCAAGGCATCCAGCGTGCGCATGGACGGATCGCGCTGATCGCGCTCGATGGCGGAAAGATACCCCTGATTGATTCCAGCGCGCTCCGCCAGTTCATTCTGGGTAAGCCGCCGTTGTTTGCGAATCCGCCGAATGCGCTGACCGAGGCTTTCCCGGGCCCGGAGGACTGCGTTGTTCTGCAGGTCAGGCATATTCCAAGAATAAAACGGGAGACAGAATATGGCAAGCTGCGATAATGAGATGTTTTCGGTATTATGTCCCCCGATTCCCTCGAACCGAGCCGCGACCGTGAGGGAGCGGTTCCGTCGGGCGGTAGCGTTTGCCCTCCCTTACGGTCGGGTCTCGGATAAGTAGCCGACGCGACGACGCATCGACACCAGACCCAACATGATCATGGGAAGCGTGAGCATTCCAAGGCTCCCGCATGGAGCGGCCCCGCACTCCGGGCTTCTTGTTGGTGTGGGCTGATCCGCCGTCGGCGTCGTCTCCTCCGCCGCCGGATCGCTGACGTCGTCCGCGCCGTCACCGTTGGTGTCCACGGCGTCGTCCACGGTGTCATCCCCGTCCGGGGAGGGGTCGCACCCGTCAGGCACGCCATCGCCATCGGCATCGGCATTGTCATCAAATCCCGGGCAGATATCGGTTGAGTCACAGACGGAGTCGCCGTCCGTGTCGTCCGGATTGTCCGCCGGGCAAGGATCGCAATCGTCGATCACCCCGTCACCGTCTGTGTCGGATTCGGTATCGTCGGGGACCCCATCATTATCACAGTCGATCGTGTCTTCCAGGGCTGGTTGTCCGACCGCGAAAGCGCTCAGTTCGTTCCGCACCACCCAATAGGTCACGGTGCCGTCGCTGTTGCGCTGGTATCCATAATCGCCCTGCACGGCCGTTGGCGCCAACGCGCCCACGAAGTTGTCACCGGCTAGAACCCACGTCGGCGGATCGACGGCTTCATTGAGGACGTGCAATGCGACGTCTTCCACCGCCATGCCGAGGGCCGCCAGTGCGGATTCCTGGACGACCAGCTCAACGACCGCGATGAACGTGCCCGGTCGCAGCAGATCCGTTGTAACACGCAGCGTGACGTCAAGGGCGCGATTGCCGGCGAACCCGACAAATGTCGCGATACCGTCGACTCCGGGGCCCCTTGCGTTTTGGAGCAACTCGAGGGTCACCGTCTGGTCCGTGGTTCCGTTGCTGATTTCCACGGCTGCTGTGGTCTCGCCATCGACGCTTGTCACTTCGACATCAACGTTTCCCAGCGGGTCGACCGTGCCCGTTGCGGTCCCGGGCTTTGGCGGTACGGGCTGTGGCTCAGGCGGCCCCGGCCCCGGCTCCGGCCCCGGCTCACAGTTCGAGTCGTCGCGGCTGCACGAGTCGATCGCCTCATCACAAAACTCGACGGTGCACGACCTGCCGTCATCAACACAAATGATCGCGGCACCTGCCACGCAACCAGTTGATGGGTCAGCGTCCGGGTCAAGCGGATTACACGTCTCGGCACCGTTGCAGAACAGCTCGTCATCGCACTCCGCATTGTCGGCGTCGCGGGTGCACCTACCGGTGGCCGTATCACATGTGTCCTCCGTGCAGCCTGCCCGGTCATCGCAGTCGGCGTCGCTGACACAGTCACGGCACGTGCGGGTCACTTCGTCACAAGCTCGACCCGGACACGCCTCGGTGCGCTCGCACGTCCCATTGACGCACCTGTCAATCCCGGTGCAGAAGATCCCGTCGCCACAGAAGGCCCCGTTATCATCAAGGTGCTCGCACGTGTGGGTGACCTCGTCACACGAGTCCTCCGTACAGGGGTTATCGTCGTCGCAGTCCGTATCGTTCACACAGGCGCACTCATCATTGCCCTCATCGCATGACTCCGAGGGGCAAGGCTCGGAGCCCGCCTGGCAATCAAGCAGCGCATCGCAGGTCTCCGCACCGTCGCAGAACACGCCGTTGTCGCAGTTGGCGTCGTTGGGCATGTTCACCACGACGTCGTTCACCTCGTCGCAGGAGTCGTCCGTGCAGGCCACGCCGTCGTCGATCACCGGCGCGGTGCCCGCCTGGCAATCAAGCAGCGCGTCGCAGGTCTCCGTACCGTCACAGAACAGGCCGTTGTCACAGTTGGCGTCGTTGGGCGTGTTCACCACGACGTCGTTCACTTCGTCGCAGGAGTCGTCGGTGCAGGCCACCCCGTCATCGATCACCGGAGGCGTGCCCGCCCGGCAAGTGCTGATCGCCGAATCGCACGTCTCGTTCCCGTTGCAGAACAGCCCGTCGTCGCAGTCCGTATCGTTCTGGCAGGCGCACTCATCATCAATCTCATCGCATGACTCCGGGGGGCAAGGCTCGGAGCCCACCTGGCAATCAAGCAGCGCGTCGCAGGTCTCCGCGCCGTCGCAGAACACCCCGTTGTCGCAGTTGGCGTTGTTGGGCATGTTCACCACGACGTCGTTCACCTCGTCGCAGGAGTCGTCCGTGCAGGCCACGCCGTCGTCGATCACCGGCGCGGTGCCCGCCTGGCAATCAAGCAGC
>JAZGDL010000324.1:0-26589 GCA_036477795.1 Phycisphaerae bacterium | reverse complement strand
TGACAGAATCGGCGGGTGGGGTGGCAGGCTGAAGGCCTGCTCTGTAATAGCCGGGGGCAAGCGTAGCGCCGCCCCCGGATGGCGCCGCCACCGAACCACCCGACCCTGAAAGGGTCGTCTATTCTCTCCGCCGTGTGCGACGGGACGTTTATGCGACCCCTACAGGGTCGAATGAAACGGGTGTTGGTGTTACCGTGGGCGGCGTCCCGCCTCGGCGGAACTTGCCCACGGCTACTGTAGGTCAGCCTTTCAGGCTGTATCAGCGTGCGGCGCTGAAGCCGCCGATAGTGTCACGCACCCGGGATGACAACGGTGCGTCGTTTTAACTGTGGTGGAGCCGTGAGTCGGGGATGACCTAGCGTGGCACCTGAGGAACTCTGTGACATTCTGAAGGAACGATTCGGTGAGGCGATCACCGATACCGTGCTGGGCGCCCGGCGCCCGTACGCCGTCGTTGCGGCTGATCGCTGGTTCGAAGTCGCGAGGTTCCTGCGCGATGACGAGCGCATGCGGTTCAATATGCTACAGTGCATTTCGGCGGTTGATCTGCTGGAGGACAATAAGTTAGCCGCGGTGTACGAGCTGTTCTCGATTCCCGTCAGCGGGCCTGGGCCTTGCGCGGTACTTCGACACCATTTTGCGGTCCGAGTGGAGGTGGACCGAGACGATCCGCATATACCCTCGGTGAGTCACGTCTGGCCGGCCGGCGATTGGCACGAGCGCGAGGCCTTTGACATGATGGGGATCGTGTTCGACGGTCATCCCAACCTGACTCGCATCCTCTGTCCGGATGATTGGAAAGGCCATCCGCTCAGGAAGGATTACGAATTTCCGGTGGAGTATCACGGGATTCCCGCGACCACGGAGCATCAGTTGACCAACCCCCGGCATTAGTACCTTCGTTGAAACCCATGAGCGAAACGATTCTTGAATCACAACCGGAGTTGCTGGTCGACGTGGACAAGGCGGAACAGGGCGACGTCCGTACCGAAGAGATGCTGGTGAACATGGGGCCGCAACACCCGGCCACACATGGGGTGATACGCGTCGTGCTGCGCACCGACGGGGAGCTGGTGCTTGAAGCCGTGCCGCACGTGGGCTATCTGCATCGGTGTGCCGAGAAGATCGGCGAGAATCTACAGCCCTACCAGTTCATACCCTACACCGACCGCATGGACTACCTGGCGGGGATGAACAACAATCAGGCCTTTGCCATTGCTATTGAAAAGCTGGTCGGGATTCAAATCCCTGAGCGGGCCAAGTACATCCGCGTGATCTTCGCGGAGCTCAACCGGATCGCGTCCCACCTGGTGGCCCTCGGAACGTACGGACTGGACATGGGTGCGTTCACCCCATTCTGGTACACCTTCCGGGAGCGGGAGATGATCCTGGACCTCTTCGAGAGCGCCTGCGGAGCACGGCTGACGTACAGCTACATCACCATCGGTGGCGTGCACGACGATCTTCCGGATCGTTTCCTCGATGTGCTGGCGGAGTTTCTGGATTACTTCGAGCCGAAAATCGACGAGTACAATCAACTGTTGAGTTACAATCACATATTCGTCAAGCGGACGGCGAACGTCGGCGTGATTGAACCGCAGGATGCGATTGCCTGGTCGCTAACCGGTAGTTGTTTGCGTGGCAGCGGCGTGAACTGGGACCTGCGTAAGAGCACCCCGTACGAGATCTACGACCGTTTTGACTTTGACGTTCCGCTGGGCCAGGCCGGCGGCAGCGAAGGCGTACCCCATGCGGTTGTAGTGGGCGATTGCTGGAGTCGGTATTTCGTGCGAGTGTGCGAGATGCAGCAATCGTGTCGGATCATCCGCCAGGCAATGAAGGAGATTCCTGAGGGCAAGCATATCGCGGACAAGCTGAAGAACCTGAAGCTGCCTGACGACGAGGTGTACATCGAAATCGAGAATCCCAGGGGGCAATTGGGCTTCTACGTTCGTGGGGACGGATCGGCCATCCCAGCGCGGGTCAAGGCCCGGGGCCCGAGCTTCTGCAACATCTCTATTCTAAACCACATCGGAAAGGGATGCCTGCTGGCCGACATACCCGCTATCATCGGCAGCATCGACATTGTCATGGGCGAGGTTGATCGGTGAGTGCGATTCCGTGCAGCAGTTCCGTGTTTGGGGTCGATGCTATGGAATCGTCCGCCTTTCGTGATCGTGGTGACGACGTCGACGGATTGTCTGGAGTGATTTGGTGACGCAGTTGTCGGTTCCCTGGAAGCCCAGGGCCCAAGAGCACAATCGCGGCGTGGCAGGTTTGGTCGCGGGCATAGCCAAGGCGACTTACGCAGCGCTCGCGCCGATTGTTCGCGCCTCCCCCGGCGCGATCATGCTTGGGGCGGTGGTCACGGTCATCCTTGGGGTTTGGGCCACTTACCTTCTGTTTGAGTTTGTTGACACCGCACTGATCGGGGCGGCGACCAACAGTACGACTGAAAGCGGCTTGCTGGGGGGGCCGTTGAGCCTGTCGGAACTGTCGGCAGGACTGCTTGAAGCCGGCGTTCCGGCAGCCGGTGTACTGTGTTACCTGTTGTATCCGTTTCAGTATTCGATCGTTCGTGATCTGTTCGGTCTGGGCGGCGTGATCGGGTTCATTTCCATCATCCCGCTCTACACCATCTGGTGGGAGCGAAAGGTTGCCGGCCGCATCCAGTCACGGATGGGCCCCATGCGTGTGGGCGGCTGGCACGGCTGGTCGCAGAGCATCGCCGACGGGCTCAAGCTCATCTGCAAGGAGGACCTTTGCCCGGCCTCCGCGGACCGGCCGTTGTTCAAGCTTGCCCCCTATGTCGCCTTTGTGCCCGCGATTCTCGCATTCTTCGCGTTGCCCTTCGGCACTTATTGGGTGTTCCGGCAGCTTGACGTGGCCTTGGTGTTCATATTGGCCATGCTCGGAATCGAAGTGCTCGGGGTAATACTGGCAGGTTGGGCCAGCAACAACAAATGGAGTGTCTACGGCGCCATGCGGGAAGCGTGCCAGATGGTGTCGTATGAGATTCCCATGGGCATGGCACTTCTGATACCGATCATGGCCGTCGGGTCGCTTAGTTTAACGATAGTTGGTGATGCACAGTCGGGGGGGTGGACGACGTGGATCATCTTCCGCAACCCATTCACTTTTGCCGCGGGTGTCGGTTATTACGTGGCGTCGTTGGCCAGTTGCAAGCGAGCGCCGTTCGATCTGCCCGAGTCTGATAGTGAGTTGGTGGCCGGCTTCCACACGGAGTATTCCGGTTTTCGTTGGTCGCTTTTCTTCTTTGCTGAGTATGCCGCCATGTTTGTGGTCAGCGGATTGTGCGTGATCCTGTTTCTGGGGGCATGGTATTCGCCGCTGCCGATGTCATGGGCTGATAGCCTGAGTGATTCGTTGCTCGCGCGGGCGGTTAAGGGTGTTCTGTTTGCCGGCCCGCTGTGGTTCATAGCCAAGTGTGTATTCCTGATCTATGTTCAGATATGGATTCGTTGGACGCTGCCTCGGCTGCGGATTGATCAGGTTCTATACGTCTGTGTGCAGGTGATGCTGCCGCTTATGATGCTCCTATTGTTGGGACATACGCTATACGAATTGTTCGTACCGGTCGGCGGTGTTGTCTGGACCGTGCTTAATTTGTTGCTTTCGCTGATCGGCGCTGCGGTTATGATCGGCATGCTGTTTGTTGCATCTTACGGTTTATGGAATCGCAGAAGACTGGTCGGCTATCTGGGCAGGGAAATGCTGCCGGGATCGTAGTGGTCATCCGGTCGGGACGCAGGGAACGCGGCTTTGCATCCGTCATACTGTCAGATGAAGGTGTTCTCCGGGGCGTTGGCTTTGGCCGCTTTTGCGCTGCCAACACTCGCCCAGGAGCCGATAGTGAATGAAGCGCCGTTATCACTACAGGAGGCTGCGACCGTTGATGAGCCTGTCCCAGAAGGGCCTCGATTCGAAGGGGCCCCTATCCGGCACCAAGGCGGCGCGGTTGAGGCGTTGTTTTTCTATCTGTTCGGCGGGGCGTTGATGGCGTCGGCCTTGGGTGTGTGCATCAGCAAGAGCATCGTGCGGATGGCCGTCTGGTTGTTCTTCGCCCTGGGCGCGGTGGCGATACTGTACTTGCTCCTGGGGGCGTTTTTCCTGGGTGCCATTCAGTTGATCGTGTACGCCGGGGGGACGTTGATTCTCCTGGTGTTCGGTGTCATGTTGACCAGCAAGTCGCCGTGGGTGCGATTCGACTGCCCCAAGACGGAGCTTGTCGCGGCGGCGATGGTCTCGGGTGTCTTGTTTGTGGGGCTGGTCACGGTTCTGGCGGGCGCGAACTGGCCGCAAGAAGCGAGTATCGCCCAGGAAGCGACAGTGGCTGATATTGGCAAGGAATTGCTGACGACTTACCTGGTTCCCTTTGAGGTGGCCAGTGTGGTGCTGCTGGTGGTGATGATCGCCGCTGCGTACCTGGCCCGTCAGGAGAGATAGACCGTTAGGGATTCGCTGAGAAACACATGCTGACGATAGGTTTGCTTCATTATCTGGTTCTTGCTGCCGCGTTGTTCTGCTGCGGCATTTTCGTCATGTTGACCAAGCGCAATGCCATCGGCATATTGATCGGCATTGAGCTGTTGCTTAACGGCGTCAACATCAATTTCGTCGCGTTCGACCGTTACCGTTTGTCCGGCGGTATCGATGGTCAGATTACGGCGTTGTTCGTTGTGGTGATGGCGGCGGCTGAGGCGGCCGTTGCGGTGGCCATTTGCATGAATGTGTATAAGAGCTTGAGTACCATCGACGTTGATCGCGGTGATGCTCTGCACGGTTAGTGTTGATCAGATGAAGAGTTTCCAGCGCCACGGGGCGCGATTACGTTCATGAGCAACTACGAAACATACCTGCTTTGCGGCGTAGTCGTGCCGTTTGTCAGTTTCGTTGTGCTGTTGTTGTTCGGTCCGCGGCTGGGCAAGCCTATGGCCGGCTGGGTGGCGGTGGCGGGAATGGGGGCCAGTTGTGTATTGGCGACCATAGTGCTTGTGGGCTGGATGGGTGAGGTTGAAGCGGGCACGGCGGCCCAGATTTCAATCAACGCGGCCTACAATCAATTCCATTGGGCAAGCATCGGTTCCGTGCCGGTGAGAATCGGTATAAAGCTGGACTCCCTCACCGTGATTATGTTCTTCATGGTCAGTTTCGTAAGTTTCTGGATTTTCGTTTTCAGCGTCGGCTACATGTCGGGCCATAGCGATGAAGTCGGCGGCAAGAGCAAGTTCCATCGGTTCTTCTGTTACCTTTCACTGTTCGGCTTCAGCATGTTGGGCCTGGTGGTCAGCAGCAATCTGCTCTTTCTGTTCATTTTCTGGGAACTGGTGGGTCTGTGCAGCTATTTCCTGATCGGTTTTTACTTTGACAAGAAGTTCGCGTCGGACGCAGCCATGAAGGCGTTCATCACCAACCGGGTGGGAGACTTCGGATTCCTCTTCGGCTTGATGATGGTGTTTTTCTTCCTGAAGACGCTGGATCTGGATCAGGCGGCGGCGAATTTCGCCGAGCAGTTCAATAGCAAGAGCGGGCTATTTGACGAGAACTTCGTGATTGACCTGTTCGGGTGGCACATTTCAGGTATGACATTGGCCACCATGATGGGCATCGGCCTGTTCTGTGGGGCCATTGGCAAGAGTGCTCAGTTCCCTCTTCAGGTCTGGTTGCCCGACGCGATGGCGGGGCCCACACCGGTGAGTGCCTTGATCCACGCAGCCACCATGGTCGCCGCGGGTGTCTACCTGGTGGCCCGGGTCTACCGGCTGCTGACACCGGATGCGCAGTTTTTCATTGCGGTCATCGGCTGCATCACGCTGACGTCGATGGCCCTTGTGGCAATCGTTCAGGTCGATATAAAGAAATGCCTGGCCTACTCCACGCTTTCGCAGCTCGGTTACATGATCTTCGGGATGGGCGTGGGGGCGTGGATAGCGGCCCTGTTCCACCTGATGACGCACGCGTTTTTCAAAGCGATGATGTTCCTGGGTTCGGGCCAGGTGATCGAAGGCTGCCACCATGAGCAAGACATGCGCAAGATGGGCGGGTTGATCAGGAAAATGCCGATGACCGGGCTGACATTCCTGGTGGGTGTGCTTGCTATATCCGGGGTCGGGATTCCCACGGCACACATCGGGCTGGGCGGTTACTTCAGCAAGGACGAGATTCTGGCGGTCGCCTGGCATCGGACCTACACCTGGAATGAGCCGGTCGATGAACATGCCGGGGCTGCGGGCAGGCCCGCTGGGGTGAGGCTTGCTTCGGACAATGGTCAGCACAAGGACAGTGGGGCGGTGTCGCATGGAGAACGAGCGGGCGGTAAGGCCGGCATCATGGCCCGCGTCGATAGACTGCCGAAGTGGATGTTCTGGTGTGCCTTGATCACGGCCTATATCACTCCCTTCTACATGATGCGGGCCTGGTGGATGACTTTCATGGGCAAGCCGCGCGACGAGCACGTACACAAGCATGCCCACGAATCGCCGCTGATGTGGGTCCCGCTCGTAGTGCTGGCCGTCTTTACGTTGGTGTCCAGCTATTGGTGGTTCCGCCCACTGATCGCCGACGCCGCACCCGCCGCCACCGACGCGGCGGTGATCGTGGGGCTTGACGGTGTCGCTGAATCGAGCCTCGAAGCTCATGGGGAACTGATCGACGTGCACGGCGCCCACGATTGGCTCGCCATCGGCGTCGGCGGGTCCTGGCTCATCTCGTTCATCGTCGCCATCCTGATCTACCGCAACGGCCTTAGCACCGCGGCGAGGTTGAAAGCCGCCTTGGGCCCCATCGCGACGCTGCTCGAAAAGAAATACTACTTCGACGAGATGTACGGATTCTTCCTGGTCAAGGGCTGTTTGGCGTTTGCCTACGTGTGCCGGTTCTTCGATACTTATGTAATCGACATGTTCGCGAACTTGTCTGCCAAGATCATTGAACGGCTGGCGGCGTTCTCCGGTCGCGGTGTTGATGCCAACGTCGTCGACGGGGTGTACAATGGGTTGGCTGCGACGTCGATGGATGTTTCCAACCTATTCCGCAGCCCGCAGACCGGGCGCATTCGCAATTACCTGCTGTTCGCCGCTTCCGGGGCGGCCATTGTGATACTGCTTCTGCTGCTGTTGCTGGATGGGTCGCGCGGCGGCGATGCAGTATTGTTGTCTTTGGATTTGTAGGCCATGGAACGGGAATACTTGCCGTGGAAAACTCGCTCTTGACATTACTTGTCTTCGTGCCGTCCATGGGAGCGTTGGCGTGCTTGCTGATGCCGAAGGAAATGGTTCGCGGCGTGGCCTTGTTGGCCACTGTGGTCACGTTTGGTCTTTCCCTGCTCTTGATTCCTCCATTCATGGGCGCCGGAGATGCCGAAGGGGCGGTGGCTGCGTTCGGCGGAGCGTATGGCGAGAAGCTGCACTTCGTTGAGCGCGTGCCCTGGATCACCGGTGAAACATTTGATATTGAGTACTTCTTGGGTGTTGACGGGCTGAACATGCCTCTGATCGTGCTCACCACATTCGTCTCGGTGCTGGCATGTCTAGCCAGTTGGAATTTCAATTCGTGGAAGATCAACAAGGGCATCAAAGGCTACTTCGTGTTGTTCCTGGTGCTGGAAACGGGGATGGTGGGGACCTTTGTGTCTCTGGACTTCTTTCTGTTCTACATTTTCTGGGAAGTAATGCTGCTGCCCATGTACTTCCTGATCGGCGTCTGGGGTGGACCACGGAAAGAATACGCCGCCATCAAGTTCTTCCTCTTTACACTGGGCGGGTCGGTTCTGATGATTGTGGCTCTGATTGCCATGTTTTTCTACAGCGCCGAAGCGGTGAGCCGGTATCCGGAATTGGCGACGAGTTACCGTGATGGCGTTGGTGTGGTCACCCAGGGCACCTTTGATCTCATTGAGTTGTCCACCAATGAGGCCATTCAGAAGCATTTTGGGGCTGCGACGACACTGTTCCTGGGACGGGCCTTTGCTCCGTTGATGTTCATGCTTCTGTTCGTGGGCTTCGCGGTGAAGCTGCCGGCGGTTCCGCTGCACACCTGGTTGCCCGACGCCCACGTGGAAGCGCCGACGCCGATAAGCATGATCCTGGCTGGGGTGCTGCTGAAGATGGGCGGCTATGGGTTTCTGCGGCTGTGCTACCCGATCTTTCCGAGTGCCGGGAATTATTGGGCGAGTTTTGTGGCGGGAGTTGGGGTGGTGAGCATTCTGTACGGCGCATTATGCGCGATGGCCCAGACGGACTTCAAGAAGCTGGTTGCCTATAGCTCGGTGTCGCACATGGGGTATGTGATACTGGGAATCGCGGTGATGACGCATACCGGCTTTCAGGGGGCGATGTTTCAGATGATCGCCCACGGCATTTCTTCACCCATGTGCTTTTTCCTGGTGGGAGTGATTTACGATCGTGCCCACCACCGGGAGATCAATCGCTTCGGAGGACTGTGGCTGACCATGCCCAAGTATGGCACGATGGCGACGATCGGTTTCTTTGCGTCTTTGGGTCTGCCGGGACTGTGCGGTTTCATCGGAGAAGTGTGGGTCCTGCTCGGTACTTTTGAAGCGCGTCACACCTTCGCGTGGGCGGTTCCCTGCGCCATTTTGGCAGCAGCCGGGGTCATTCTGACCGCTGGTTATATTCTTTGGCTGATCCAACGTGTTTACCTGGGCAAGGAGCGTGCGGAGCATGCCGACTTCTCCGAAGCCACCGGCCGGGAAATGGCTATTCTGGTTCCATTTGCCGTGCTTTGTGTGTTGTTGGGAATCCTGCCGAAGCACATGCTGTTCGACTACATGAACGGAACTTTGAACCAGATTGTCGACGCGGTTCATTTGGTGACGCAACAGGGTGGCGCGGTGGCGCTGGGCATGTGATGCTGGGGGTCTGTTTGGACGTGATACATGTTTGAGGACTTCTGGTTCCCAACACTCACCGACCTTTACTGGTTCTCGCCGGAACTGGCTATGGTGGGGACGCTGGTAGTCATTTTGGTCGCCCCGCTGATCGTGGGTCGTTCGTCGCGCAATGCCGGCAGGTTGGCCCTGGTGGGCGCGCTGGTGACGATTGTTCTCACGCTACGGGTGGCTGATGAGGCACGAGTCGCGGGTTTGAGTGGATTGGCCCCCGGCGCGGCGGAGGGGATGCTGATCCTTGACAACATGACGGTCTACTTCAAGGTCGTCCTCATGCTTTTTTTTGCCGGGGTGACGGTCTTGTGGTTTATCGGCTCAGCGGCCAAGGAGCAACATGGGGAGGAGTTCTTTGTTCTGCTCATGGGTAGCGCGCTGGGCATGACGCTAATGACCAGCACGTTGAATCTGCTGATGGTGGTGATTGCGATTGAGTTGGCCTCACTACCAAGCTATGCCATCGTAGCGTTCAACAAGCGGAACCGGCTGGCCGCCGAAGCGTCACTAAAGTACGTCATGTTCGGGGCCATCAGCACAGCCATCATGTTGTACGGTGTGAGTCTGTTGTACGGCATGTATCACACGCTGAATCTGGGTGATATTGCCGTGCGCATGGTGGCGGATTTAAGCGCAGGGCACAACACCATTGCGGCAGGGCTGGCATTGGTGTGCTTCTTTGCGGGCATTGCGTTCAAGATTGCCGCGGTGCCGTTTCACTTCTGGTGCCCGGACGTTTTCGAGGGGGCCCAGGTGGAAGTCACCACGTGGCTCAGTGTATCGAGCAAGGCGGCTGCGTTGGTGCTGCTTCTGCGGGTTGTTGATGTATTGGCAGCCGCGACCGGAACCCAGCCAGGCGCCGCTCAGATTCCGACCATCACTGGATTAGCCTGGGGCCTGGGCATCGTAGCGGCTATCACATGCACGTGGGGGAACTTCGCCGCCTATCGACAGAAGAACGTCAAGCGGTTGCTGGCCTACTCTTCGATCGCGCACGCCGGCTATATGATGATGGCTGCCACGGTATTCGTGCATCCTGATTCATCACTCAGCTTCACGCCGGGCAGCGCCCTATTGGTGTACATACTGATATATCTGTTCATGAATCTTGGGGCATTCGCCGTGACCGCCATGGTGGTATGGCAAACCGGTAGTGAAGAGATTGAAGCCTTCAACGGCCTGGGCCGTCGGGCGCCCTGGATTGCCGTGCCGATGGTGTTCTGTCTTGTGTCACTCGTCGGTATTCCACCGTTTGCGGGATTCATCGGCAAGGTTTGGATTCTTATGGCTCTTGGCGAGGCCGGAGGTGCTCTCTACTGGGGTCTGCTGGTGGTCGTGGTTGTGAACACGCTGGTCAGTCTCTTTTATTATATGCGCATCGTCAAGGCGATGTTTTTCACCGATGACGGCAGGGAGGCATTCGCGCCGCCGGTGACCGGAGTGGCTATGGTAAACGTCTGTGGTATGGTGCTGCTGCTGTTGGGCGTGGTTTTCATCACACAACCGCGGGACCTGGCCCAACGCTGTACGCGGGAGCTGTTCGTTCCGCGAGCTTTACGCTTACAGGAACCAATGCAAGCTGCGTTCGCCAGGCCGGGCGTCTCATCCAGTTCGGAAGTCCGGCCTGCCGGAGTGTAGCAAGAGGCGGACAGTATCAGGCGAATCGGTTGTTGAAGGTACTATGAGTCGCAGCGAGACTACAATCGACATTCTCAATGAACTGCTCAAGTACGAGTCGGAAAGTGTGTTGCACCGTCTTGTGGAATCAAACGCGTTTGTTTCGTGGGCGTCGGCTGATGAAAGGCAAGTCGTTGGCCGCATGGTGGAAGAACAGGATCGGCATCGCCAATGGCTGGTCGAGGCGATTCATAAGCTCGGTGGTGAGCCACGCCCGGTATGGGCGGACATCGGCTCAACTCATATTCATTATCTGGAGTTGAGCTTTGTTCTCCCCAAGGCGCTCGATGATCGCAAGCGTCTTCTCGCAGCCTATGAGGAAGCGGCCTCGCAGGTGACCGCGAACCAGGTAGCCGGTGAGGTCATAAGCAAAGTCCTCGAACACCACCGGCGGCACGTCGAGCAACTCGTCGGGCTCACCGACAGGTTGCAGCACGCGGCTTCCTAGCCGGCGCGTCAACGTTCGAATTGTGAGTTGGTGTATGGGATGAGGGAGCGGAGATTACGCTTCGGGCGTCTGCCAAACGACAAAGTCACTGCCTGCTCATCGTTCGATCCAGCGTGTCAGGCGCGTCGGGCGGTTCGTTTGATACAACAAATCCAGATCATCGAAGAATGCGCGGGCGTCGTAGTCGATGGCGGTGTTTATGACGTGCAAATGGTCTCCGGTCGACTGGGTCATGGTTGGGCCCAGATCCTGGGACATCATGATCACCTTGCCCGCGTCCGCTATCCGCGCCACTGATCGCCCGGTACAGCCGGCAACGACCGTGAGACTGACCAACCCGATACTTGCCAACAAGATCGTAAATCGTTGCATCACATTGCCATCCCTATTGGCCGCCAAGGCGCTCGGCCGATTACCGAGGATATACTGCAGGCACGATAAGTCTGCTGAACACCCGTGTCAATTCCACCCCGTTGTTAGCGGCTGGCCGGTGTTTGGCAGAGCTTGGCAAGGGCATTGTCAGGAGACGCCCAAACCCAGCAACGTATAATCGTCGTAAGCGGTTTGTTTTCAATGACTTATGTTAATGGGCAGGGGCGGACTTGAACCGCCGACACACGGATTTTCAGTCCGTTGCTCTACCAACTGAGCTACCTGCCCTAACCTACTTTGCAACTACGACTTACGTATCCGCCCGGAGTACGGTAGTGCGGGCTACAACCTTGAACTACAGCCAACCTGCATGCGGGGAAACCTCGCGTGGAGCAATGGTAACTGGGCAGAGATCACCGTCAAGGATCTGGCCAACCATTATATCTCAGATACCGATCGGCGAGGAGAAATGTGGGCTAGCTGAGCGTGGTCCACTTCCAGGATTGCCGGACCATTCTGGAGAGGTTCGCCGCTGCCGTGGTGAAAAAGAGGTAGATGACCGGAAATAGCGGCGCAGGTGCTGCACGGGTGCCGGGCCGCGCTGATGAAGCGATACGCTCCGAACATGGTTAATCGGCATGTGGCCGTGATCAAAGCCTTGTTAAATTACGGCCTGGATTCCGACCTGATCGATCATGTGCCGACCCTGCGGAAGGCGTTGCCCAGGCTGAGCGCAGCTTCTTGGCTACTTGATCGGATGGCTCCGAAGGTCTTGCATAGGTGGCTTGCCCCAATCATCAGAGGCCTTGAAACACCGCTTGCAGGGAGTCCCGATCACGTTAGAGTCACCGTTCTTGCAGACGCCGAAAATTCTGCGAAAGACCTCTACGGACTACCGGTTACGCCGGGACCAAGCCTGACCGGTGTATCGGAATCCGACCTTCGTCCTTTGGTGGGGGGTCGGGTGAACCGGCCGGGGCAGTTGCTGCGCGGCCGGCCCTCCGAATCCAACCCACCGCCGTCGAGTGAAACGCTCCTATGCTACGGGATGATGCCGGCAATCACGCGAACCGGGCTGGCTCTTTCTCATGGGAGCGTGAATTCACCCGGCTGGAGGGCGGCGAATCTCTCCGGACAACTGGTTTGATCAACGATGAATCGCTGCTCTCGCCGCATTTCACTCATGGTGTGACGATCGAGCATGATCTCAACGACGCCAGGTCCGGCGCCGCAGTCCCATCATGGTGATCAGGGCCATGGGCAGGCACAACATGCCCAGAGCGCCACACATCCCCCCGCCTCCGCCACAGTCAATTTTCGAAGGCTCATCGATGGTGAGGGAGAGGTCTTCAGTGAACTCAGCGGTGATGGCCAGGTCGGAATGCATCGTCACCGTCAGCGGATTGTCCGTGCTGTTGACATCGCCGAACCAGCCCAAGAACGTGAATCCTTCATTAGCGGACGCGGTCAAAGTCACTTCCGTCCCAGCACTATAGTCATCCTGCAAGGGTGAGATGACGATGCTGCCGCCCTCCGGAAGATCCGTTAGGACAACGAGCGCAAAGAGCTCAAGTTCCTCGTCGTCACCACCGACGTCGGTGGCTTCCTCCTCGACAAAGAGAGCGGTGATGCTCTTGTCAGAATCCATCGTGACCGCAAGCGAAGACTCGGTAGCGCCGGCGTCACCCGACCAGCCGGAGAAGGTGAATCCAGAAACCGCGCTGGCCGTTGCAGTCACCTCCATCCCATCAGAATACACATCCTGCAACGGCTGCACGGTCACCGTGCCGGCGCTCTCAGGATCGACAGACGTCTGCAGCGTGAATGTCGTCACCTCTCCCGGCGCGAACACCGAGAAGTGGTCCAACACCGTCCAGACGCGCGTTGTGCCGCCAGCCTCCGCATGGACGCCATAGTCACCAACAACGTCTGTGGGAACTGCGTTACCCACGTTGTTGGTGCCCGCCAATTCCCACGTTTCCAATGTGTCATTGAAGACATACAGACCGATCTGTTGGTCGGTCAGGCCCGCGGTGGCCAGATCCGAGTCCGTCAAGACGATCTCCACGACGGCGCTGAACGTTCCCGCCGCAGCCGTACTCGTCACGGTCAGTGTGCGCGGGATGGCATTCCCTTCGCCCGCATCACCGCCAGCCATGCCCAGGGCAGTGCCCTTGGAGTTGCCGTCTTCGAGCGTAACTGACACAGTCGCTCCCACATCTGCACCACTCACCTGTACTTGGGCCGACGTACCAGACGCTGTCTCGACCGTTGTGGTGGTCTCACCACTTGAGTCAGTCGTACCTTCTGACGTATCAGTGGTGAATTGCGGCGGAGTCGGCGGAGGCGTCGTGCTACTCCCGGAGCTCGGACAGGCGCCGATCCAGTTGGTATTGCTCGTGGTGAAGTCAACATTGGTATGGATGATGCTATCGCACTGAGCAGTCTTGCCGGTAGCGCTGGCATAGGTGCAGCGCGACAGATCGACATGATTCATGGTTAGATTGCTGGAGTTGTTGCGATCTATGGTGAAGGTGCCGGTGTTCCCGACAGTATCAAGGATTACCTCCTGCCCGTTGGTGTTGCTGCCCAGAGTAAGCGTTGCATTGCCCGCCAGGGCAACAGTGGAACCGGGTTGGAAGTCGATCTTGCCCTGGTTCACAGTGTAGATCAGCGAGCCTGTCGTATTGATGTTTACACTGCCAAACTGGTATATGAAAGCGCCAAGCAGCGTATAGTCGCTGTTTGTTCCGTTGATGTTGACTGTGCCACCCAGGTTGAGGTCATTGTCGGCCGTCGCCGTCAAGTTCTTGCCCGCACTGGCGCTGAGGTTCAGCGTGCCCGCTGCCCCGATCTGAACGTTCGTGTTGGCTCCGGCGAAGCCGCTGATGGCCCCGAAGGTGGTCAGCGTCGCTCCGGCGGTGTTGGCCACGTCAATGGAATCATTGTCGTGACCGAAAATGATATCCACAACGGAACCGGCGCTGCCCAGGATGACCGTGCCGCCGTCGATGTCCAGGTCAACGTCATTGTTGGTGACAAAATCGATTCCGCCGGTCAGAGTCAGCGTTCCCGAACCGCTTTTCTTCACGTCGTCGACGGTGTCCGGTACGATCTGGTTGGCGATGGTCAGATCACCGGTGCCGGCAAACTCCAGAACGTTTGCCCCACCGCCACCGGTCCAAGTGGACATAAACGTAGACACAGTCAAGTTGCCAGCGGCCGCAGCGGTGATGGTCCGGGTGCCCGCGTTGGGGACGGTAATGGTCAGGGTGGCCAGCGTGCCGCCACCGCCCAGCGTGAGGTCGAGGGACCCGGCCGCGTAGGTGTGGCTCCAGGTTTGACCGGTAGCCACATTGAGCGTGCCCGCTCCGTTCACGTTGAGTGTGGTTACCGTCACGTCGCCGTCGTTGATCTGCAACGTCTGGCCGCCGGCGGCGTTGAGCGTAACTTCACTGACCGTGCCATCGCCGGTCAAGGTCAGCGTGTTGGCGCCGATGGTGTCGATGCCGTCGGTGGCGCCCACGGTCAGTACCTTGCCCGTTAACACGTCAACCGTGAGATTGGCTGCCAGATCCACGTCGTTGGTAATGGTGAAGGTATCGTCGATGTCTAGCGTTCCGTTGCTGGTGACGGTGAGGGTGGTGATGGTCCCGCCGGTGGCGGTGGTGTTCACGGCGCCGGCGCTCCCGTCGATGTCCACCTTGGAAACCGTTCCGGTGTTGTTCAGCGTCAGGGTGCTGGTGTTGGTGTCCACGCCGTTGGCGATGGTCATGGTCATGGTGTTGGCCACGTCGAGCGTCATGTTGGCCGAGAGGTCAACGGTTCCGCCGAAGGTGGTGTTGTTGTTAACGTCGATCACCCCTGCGGACACCGCATTTGTAATCGCGCCGTTGACAACCATCGCGGTGGTTGCGTCGCCGCTGACCTCCAGCTCCGCCGCCGCCCCGTTAAGGGTCAGGCCGGTGGTGAAGGCCAGCGTGTCGGCGTTGGCGTCGTTGGTGCCGGTGAACTTGAGCACTCCGCCGGCGTCCACGTTGACGGCGTTGGCGATGGTCAGCGTACAGGTGCCGGCGCTGGAGTCGCATTCGATGTTGATGCTGTCATCAACCTCCAGATCCGTCAGGGTGACGTTCTTGACGTTAAGGTCCAGGATGGTGGGGGTCGTATTGGACGCCGAGGTGATCAGACCGGCGATGGCCATCGTGCCGGCCACGTCGGTGGTCAGGGCCAACTCCGCCGAATTGCCGTTCAGCGTCAGACCGTTCGTCAGAGTCAGCGTTTCCGTGTTCGCGGCGTTGGCGCTGTCGAAGGTCAGGATCACGCCGGTTGGGACGGTCACGGCGTTGGTAATCGTCAGGTTCTTGGTCCCCACGACGTCCAGCGTGCAGTTGGCGGTCGGCGTAAAGGTGGTGATGGTGCAGCTTTCGTTTACGTCAACTTCACCTCCGGCGGTGTCCATCTGTACGGTCCCCACCGTCCCGGTCGAGTCCAGCAGGAGGACGTTGTCGTTAACGTCCACCGTGGTGGTCACCGTCTTTCCGGCGGCCACCGACAGGGTCAGCGTCGACGCTCCAGCCCCATCTGTCTGATTGATTGCTGACGGCGCGCACGTCTCGTTGATATCCATGTCTGGTGTGATGGCCTGGTTCACCGTCACCTTGAACCCGGTGATGTTGTCCGCCGCGTTGGTGGCGGCGATGGTGAGATTCCCGGCGTTGTTGTCCAGCACGATGCCGTTGGCCCCGCTCGTCGTAAGCGTGTCCTGACTGGTTCCTCCCGAGCCGGTGAGCGTCAAGGTGTTGGCACCTACGTTGAAATCGTTGGTAATGGTCAGGTTGACGCTGTCGCCGAGCGTGATGCCCATAGAGGCGCCCATCGTGAGCGTCGTGATCGTTCCGTTGGCATTGCCGGTGATGACCGTGTTGGCGCCGGTGACATTCAACGCGGTCACCGTGCCGGCTGCGCTGAACGTGACTCCCGCGGCCGTGCCGTCGGCGTCGACCTGATTGATCGTTCCCGTCCCGGAAAGCGTGAGCGTGTTGGTTTGCGTATCCACGCCGTTGGTGGCCGTCAACGTAACGCCGTTGGCCACGTCGATGGCCGCAGCACCGGTGTCGAGATCGAATAGATTGACCACCGTCGTGGCGGCATCGACGTCAAACGTACCCGCCTGTAAGGCGACATTGAAAACACTTCCCGCCTCGGCGATCGTCAACGTGCCCGCGCCGCTCATGGTGACGGTTCCCGCGGTTGGGGTCACCCCGCCCAGATTCATGGTCACCGTCTCTCCCCCGCCGACGGTGGCTTCGACGTCAACGGTCAAGCTTGTGATGTCCGTCACGTTGAGGTCCAGCACTCCTCCGCCGTCGTCCAGGTCGATGTTCGACAGTGTACCGGTCGTCCCTTCGGTGACCGTCAGCGTGTTGTTGTTCACGTTGATCGGTCCGGTGAACACGTTCGCCGCCAGCTCCAGTGTGAGATCACCGGCGCCCGCGGTCATGTTGACGGCCGTGAAGTTGGTGTCGATGTCCGTGTCAAGGGTCGCACCGTCGGCCTGCACGTTGATGGTCAGGCCATCGATGTTGTCCGCGTCCACACCGGTGACCTCGATCTCCGCGCTGGCGCTGGTCATGTTGACGGTCGCCGCGATCGTCTCTGCCCCGCCGGCGCCGGAGCCCAGAATCGACATCTTGAAGGCACCCAGAGAAACGGGATTGGTGATCGTGAAGTTGATGGCGTCCGTATCCAGATCGATCGTGCTGTTGGAGGTGAACGTCAGAGTGGTAAACGTGCCGCTGGCATCCACATCCAGCGTTCCGCCGGCGGTATCCAACCCCACGGTCGTGACAGTACCCGCCTCGGACAGCGTCAGGATATTGTCGTTGACGTCGACCGTAGTGGTCAGGGCGGCGCCACCGGTTTCGATCGTCAGGTTGCCTAGACCGGCGTTCATTCCAATCGAGGTAAGGGTGGCACCGTTGGCCATGTCGATGATGCCGCCGTCGACATTGACCGTGAGGGCGGCGTTGATCACCGTGCTGTTGCCGGTGTCGCCGGTGATGACCAGCTCCGCCGCATTCCCGTTCAGGACGATACCGCCCGTCACGGTCAGGGTCTCCGCGGCGCCGCCGTTGGCGCCGATGAGGTCAACTGCCGAACCGGCGGGTATCGAGAACTGATCATCGATGGTGAGTGTGAGCCCTTCGGCGATGTCGAGGCCCACATTCTGGCCGGCAGTGGTGACGGTCAGGGTGTCGATCGAGGTGGCGGCGTCAATATCGAGCTTTGCGACAGTACCGCTCAGGGTGACGTCGTTGAGAGAGGTGGTGCTGGCCATGGTCTTGAGGGTGTTGTTGCCCACCACAAACCCGTTGCCCGTATCGGTGCCGGCGACCGTGCCTATGACGGTGAGGATGTTACCGGTGGTGGTGGGGCTGAAGTCGAACTTTCCACCTCCCGTCCCGGCGACGTTCATCGTGCCATTGACCGTGAGCGAGGCATTCCCGTTATCGGTGGCGTTGCCGAATCTGAGGTCACCGGTGCTGCTGAAGTTGACCGTGAGGGTCACTGCGTTGGCGACTACGAGTACCGCAATCAGGTCCGTGTCCGTGACACCGTCGATGTTGAACGTGGTGTTGCCGTCGACGTTGACGGTGTCGCCGTTGGCGATGTTGGTGTTGATCTGAGCCGTGGTGAAGGTTCCAGCGCCGGTGTTCCACACGGCAGCCTGTACCTGGGCCGCGCCCAACGCGACCGCCAGCCCGACGACCAGCATGGCGGCTCGAGGGCTGAGGGCCGGCAGGGTGGTCCACGGCAGGGTGGCCCACGTCTTTAGACGTGGGGGACGCGATGATGCGTCCGCCGGAATCGCTCCCCGGGGATTGCCTCGATCATCGGGTCCCCCATCTCTAAAGAGACGGGCCACCCGCCCGTTTCTTGAACTCATCGACGAGAACTTGGTTGACGTCATCTCAGTATCTCCTGTGGAAAGTGGGGTTAATGGCCTGCTACTCAGTAGCTTCAACCGGCGCGGTCCCGGGGACTGTGCGGTGGGCCTGCTGAGCGCGTGTGTGGCGATGGATATGCTATCCACGGCATTGACGACTCGTACGTGGATGACCATGGACCCGTCGGGCCAATCCAAAATCAAAGCCGCTGCCTTCGCTGGGGAGACGACGAAGACCGAGCCTTCCTGCTCTGGCTATAGACGAACACAGCACCGATGCTTGGCGCAATGCGAAACCCAACTGGTCAGCCCGTAATATCGGAATGGAGCGCCTTGCCCTTGAGACAAACCCCAGGCCTGGTCGAATATCCGTCGAGACCAAGAACGGGATGGCGGGCCGCTTTGCAGGCCGCCAGACCATCAGACGCCAGCGGGCGACGGCGTGCTTCAGAGTTCGTCCTGGGCTGACCGCCGAAGCGTGTCGAGACGAACGTCAATACTCTCTGTACTCTGCGGCGTCGCGTGCGCCATGTATCTTGGCCCGTGGAATCTCCTGCTCATCGCGATTGACTTTCTCTATGATCTCGCTAGACTCATTAGTAAGCGTTCAGCCATCAGCAGTCAGCTTTCAGCGATCCGCTATCAGCTTAGTGCCGGCCACTGATCGCTGATTTGAAGTTGCGCTGATCAGCGACGGGGCCGATTTTCGGGCTGGCTGACTGCTGAAAGCTGACCGCTGAACGCATGCACTCATTGATGATTGCTGGGGACCGATCTTTCCAGGCCGGAGTGAGCACAAATGCCGCGCTGTCCCGAATGCAGGAAGACCGGACGGAAGGTCAAGCGAGCGACGCTTGACAGCCTACTGTGTGCCGGGCGCCGCCCCGACATTGGTGACGGGCCGTACCATGTCTGTGTGACGCCGGACTGCGATACGGTCTATTTCAGCGCCGGTGGCGACGAGACATTCGGTAAGCGCGACCTTGCGGTACGTTTCGGATTGAAGGAGGCCAGCCCACCTCGTCCGGTTTGCTACTGCTTCGACCACACCGTGGAGGAGATCCACGATGAGATTCGCCGTACGGGCCGATCCACGGTTTCGGACAGCATCAAGGCGGACATGGACAAGTCGGGCTGTCGCTGCGAATCCACCAACCCGCTCGGGGGCTGCTGTTTGAACACAGTCGAGGAGGTTGTCCAGGAAGGTTTTCGAGCATACGAAATGCTCCATGAGGCTGTTTCCGTACAACCCCGGCGCACCGGGATCGATCGCGGCTCCGCCAACGATTGTCGGCAGAATGATCTGATTGCCGGGTCTGGGACCTTCTGGTTTTTTTGGGGCCTGCCCATCGTAACGTTTGTTGCGGCTGGTTTGCTTCCGCCGACGCCTCGCCTGTTCGTCTGGGCTGGGGCGCTGATGTGGGCCGGAACCGGATGTCTGATCAACAGTCGCCGTTGCGGGCGCCTGCACTGCTATATCACCGGCCCGCTCTGGGTACTCGGAGGTGTGGCCATACTCCTCCACGGGCTTGGCATCGTGCCGCTTCCTATGAGCTGGATGGCAATCCCCATCATAGGGGGGACCATCTTGGCCTTCGTCCTGGAACGGATTCGGGGCAGTAAGTATCTCAGTCGGAGTGATTACTGCGAGACGACGGGGGGTGGCAGTGGTGGGTGCTGCAGCGCGACACAGGACGATTCTCAAGCCGGGGCCGCCCGAGGTGACCGATCCGGCGCCTTGGTAGCCGGCGGATCGGTGTTGGCGGCCGTGCTGTCGTCGGCCTGCTGCTGGCTGCCATTGCTGCTAATCACTTTCGGAGCCTCGGCGGCAGGCGTGGCCGGGTTCTTCGAAGCCTATCGCCCCTACCTCATCGCGGCAGCCGTGATCCTGCTCGGTGCCGGTTTCTACATGGCGTACTTCCGCGCCGAATCCTGTAAACCAGGCTCCGCCTGCGAGGCCGCCGGCCGCAAGATGAGGACGTTTAACAGAGTTACGCTTTGGGCGGCGACCGCCCTGGTGGTGGGGTTCGTGTTCTTTCCCAACTATGTCGGGTCCGCCTTCGGCAGACTCGGCGCACCGATTCCGGCGGCCACATCCGGTGCCGGCGCTCACCTGGTGTCAGCGGAGTTTCACATCGAAGGCATGACCTGCGCCGGCTGTGCCGACATGCTTCGCAGCACTCTTGCCAAGCTGCCCGACGTGGCCGACGTCGGCGTTGACTACGCCAAGAAGACAGCCGTCGTTCGATACCCGGCGGACAAGCCGGTGCCTTCCGACCGGGTAATCGAAGCCGTCAGGAACGCCGGGTACACCGCCACATTGTCCCCAGACCGGTCCGCCGATCCAATCGGCCAAGGGGCCGGATAAGCGCTACGGCGAGCTGAATGATTCCGTCACCCGCGGAGGCCGTGCGCCACTCGACAAGTGGCACAACACGAATCGGGAATAGCACGTGCGCGTCAACTCGCGTGCCACGGGCGGCTTGTCCGCCCGTGTTGGGGCTAAGTCCGTCCCCCACCCCGTGCTTCGCAACGGGGCGGGGCACGCGCGAGCAGGACTAAGGGCACTCCTCGCCCGTCCATGTGTCACCCCCTCCGGCAGCAGTGGCCCCGAAACAGGCGAAGATGTCGGCGAAGAATGTCACCTGCTGCTCAGGTACGGTGTCCCAGTTGCCCTGCGTGTCCACCTCGATGCCGGGGTCCGGCCCCGTGAAGAACGAGAATCCAGCGGCGGCAGTGTTACTGAACTGCTTGAAAAGGTCAGCAAAGAAGGTCACCTGCTCGTCATTACTGCAATCGCAGTATACCCATGTGGGATCGACAGGCGTTACCGGAGTAACTTCCGCCCCGTCGCAGTCGATGCACACTGCGGTCACCGTCGGTTTCGAGTTGGGGGACACAGCCAGACCGGTCACATACAGGGCGTTACCCGCACTGCTGGTCCATTGATCCGGCGTCAGAAAGTCGGCACTGGCGCAGTCCGCCACACCGGTACCGATGTTCACGAACACGTCCCCGCCGTCGTCGTAGTCCGTCTCGACGAGCTGCACCCATTCGGTCACCGCCCCGCACTCAATACGGAAGGCCACTGGCTGCGCATCGCTGGTATTCGGTCTGATTTCGATGTACCGAGACGCGATGTTGGCGATGACTGCCGGCGGGAGGCATGCGCAGGCATCACCGACCCCATCGCCGTCGCTGTCCTCCTGGGCTGGGTTGGGAACACTCGGGCAGTTGTCGCAGGCGTCCCCCACGTCGTCCTCGTCAGAGTCCGTCTGACTTGGGTTTTCCACAAGCGGGCAGTTGTCACACACATCCCCAATCCCGTCGCCGTCGTAATCCCGCTGCGGCAACCCACAGATCCCGTCCCCACTTCCCTGAGTCGTGTCGCAGTCTTGGTCTCCTACGCATAGCCCACTGATCCCAGCAATGCATGTCCCCAGGTCTGGGCCGTTCGGCGTAGTCCGGCAGTTGTCACCCATGTCCGGCCAACCGTCGTTGTCGTCGTCCGGGTCGCAAGCGTCACCCCCGTCCCCTTTACCGTCAAGATTCTCCTGATTGGGGTTTGGATCATCGGGGCAATTGTCGCACACATCACCCACCCCGTCTTCGTCGGAATCCTCCTGGGCCAAGCTGCACACGCCGTCTCCCGGACTACTGTCGCACTCTGGGGCCGAGAGGCACGTCCCCGTCACTCCCGCAAAACAGGTTCCAAGGCTCGGACCGTTGGGTGTGATCGGGCAGTTGTCGACGCAGTTGTCCTCCCCGTCCGCATCATCATCGTCTTGCGAACAGGAGCAACCATCCGCACCCACGGGTTCCCCTAGCGGAGTTCCAGGACAACTATCACACCCATTCGCTACCCCATCTCCGTCGTCATCGATGTTGTCGTTGAATCCCGGGCACGCGTCGCAGGCATCACCAACCCCATCCCCGTCGTCGTCCGCCTGATCAGAATTGGAAACCCACCTACAGTTATCGTCGCAGTTGACGGTATTCCCGCCCGTACACGGATTGTCACCGATAGTCCCGCTGCCGTCACCGTCGTCATCGATTCCATCCCCGTCAACGTCCTCGTCGCACGCGTTACCCGCACCATCTCCATCAAAGTCTGCCTGATTCGGATTGTTATCGTTGGGACAGTTATCACACGCGTCGCCGAGTCCGTCACTATCGTTGTTCTCCTGCCCAGGATTCGGCGTCGTTCGACAGTTGTCCGTGCAGTTGTTCACTCCGTCGTTGTCATCGTCATACTGGCTGCACGAGCAACCAGATGCGTCCACCCCTTCCCCCGCAGGTGTCCCCAGGCAACCGTCGCAAGCATCGCCGACTCCATCACCATCCTCGTCTTCTTGCCCGGCGTTCGGAATCGAACGGCAATTGTCGTCACAGTTGTACACTCCATCGTTGTCGTCGTCGTTCTGGCTACAGGAGCAACCATTCCCGTCGACCGCTTCCCCCAGGGGCGTCCCCGGACAACCGTCGCACCCGTCCGGTACACCATCGGTGTCGGCATCGACATTGTCGTCAAATCCCGGGCAGTTGTCGCATGCATCCCCATTTCCGTCACAGTCTGAGTCCACCTGCCACAGTTGTCCCTCAGCAATACCGCCAGCGATAGTGCAGCACGTTGTACCCGGTGGGACAGGGGCGCAATCGACCCCCGGGTTCGGGTGTCTCGGGCAGTTGTCCTCTTCATCAGGCCACCCATCCTGGTCATCGTCCGTATCGCACACATCCCCCACCCCGTCCTCGTCGTAATCCTCCTGCACCAAACTGCACGCGCCGTCTCCGCTTCCCGGACTTGTGTCGCACGCCTCTTTTTGCGTACAAGTCCCGCTCCCTCCTTCCACGCAAGTCCCTAACCCCGGACCGTTTGGCGTGTACATGCAGTTGTCGTCGGCATTGGGGATCCCGTCGCAATCCTTGTCGTTCGCACACGCTCCCTCAAACTCGTACGCACCCATGTCCACGATTTCTACGTAGTCGGGAGGATCCGGAACCCCTGTGTCCGCCGTATCCGGGTTATCCATGAATCGCGGATTGCCGTCCAGGTCGAGCGGTGTTCGTTCGTTTGTGTCCCCGTCACCATCGAGGTCAGCAGTATCGAGCGGAACCGCTGTGTTGTCCCCCGCGTCGATGCAAGGAGAGCCGACACTGAGACGATAGCCGTTGACTTGATACGAAGCACCGACGACACCGAGCGATGAGAAGTCGGCCCAGACGGCAATCGTGGTGGGCGTGTTGCCCACGATGACCGACTGTAGGGCTTGCGCCGTATCGGGGTTAAGAGTCTTCCCGATCAGCTGGCCGTCGGTCAGGGTTGCGCCGGAGTCGGTGAATGTCGTCTCCCCCGTCGCCGTATCATACATCGCACTAGATGTCCACGTCCCGGACGGTCCAACCAGAAACAATGGATCCGCGTCGTTGTTCCCGCCCCCCGGCCACCCACCTTGGACAACGGTGTGGGTGATCGTTATACCGGAACTACCAAGGTCTGTGATCTCATCTGGGGTGTCCCCCCATAGGATGCAGTTGACCACCGTCGAGCTGCTGCTAATGTTTTGCATCCCGCCACCCCCGTACACGGCGGAGTTCCCGCTGAACGTGCAGTCGATCACCGTCGGAGTGTTCCTGTAGTTGTGCATCCCGCCCCCATCCATACCCGCCGCGTTCCCGACGAAGAGGCAGTTCGTCACCCTCGGGCTACTATCCAAGTTGCGTATCCCCGCACCGAAGTGCTCGACGGAGTTCCCGCTGAACATACAGTTGGTCACCGTCGGGGTCGCGTTGCTCCCGCCGTTGAGCATCCCGCCCCCCGCGTCCCCCGAGTTCCCGACGAAGAGGCAGTCCGTTACGATCAGGCTACTCTCATAGTTGAACATCCCCCCACCCCAGAACCCGGCGGAGTTCCCGCTGAACGTGCAGTTGGCCACCGTTGGGCTGGCGTTATTGTTGTACATCCCTCCCCCAATCCATGCCGAGTTCCCCCTGAACATACAGTTGGTCACCGTCGGGCTGCTGGACTCGCAGAAGATGCCCCCGCCGTCAGCGTTGCCGTTCCTGATGGTGAACCCGTCCACAACGGATGTGTCCCCCTCCCCGCTATGGAAGTAGAAACCCCGCCCGCTATTCTCGCAGTCGATGGTGCAGTTGTCGGGCCCGTTCTCCGACCGGACGGTGATCGCCTTGCCGCCGAAGTCGAGATTCTTGTTCCCCGTACCCGTATACATTCCGTCCGCCACTTGGACCGCATCACCACTTTGCGCGGCATCGATCCCGGCCTGGATCGTGCAGAACGGGTCGGCTTCGGTCCCTGTCCCGGGGCCCGGGCAGTTGTCATCGTCCACGTACCACGTGGTCTGACCGGGTGCGCTTGGCGCTCCCGTCAACGCGACGCCAATCAACGCAAGCAGGATCAGAATCGATCTGGCACAGGACATCTCTATTGCTCATTTACTGTTGCGGTAGTTCGCGTGAGGTGCGGCGGTCTGTCCGGCCCCTGTAACCCGTGGCCGTCGCGCCCGTGCGAAACTACCGTGTCAACGCGATGCCGCTATCGTACGACATTCGCCAGCCCCGAGTCAAGCAGAGACGGGGCTGCCGAATAGGGAATTGCGGATTGCGGATTGGGAATTGCGGATTGGGGATTGGAGATTGCGGCTTCCCCTCCGTCCCTGCGTCCCTACGTCCCTACGTCCCTTCGTCCCTTCTTCCCCCTTCGTGCCTGTCCCCAGGGTCCGCACGGCGGACCCTACTGGTCCTTGGTGAAAGCGATCAGGCCGCCCTTGGCCACGGCGTTGCGTGGCACCCAAAGACAGTGTAGCTCGGTCGGCCACCCGGCGGAGACGGTTTCAGCTCCTGTCAGGTCAGGACCTTCTGCAGCCGCTCAAAGGCCCAGTCCAGCTCCTTGCGGGTGATCACCAGCGGGGGAGCCAGGCGCATGGTCTGCTCGTGGGTGTCCTTGCACAGCAGGCCTTCGTGCATCAGCTTGACGCAGTAATCCTTAGCCTTGCCGGCATGCGGGTGGAATTCGATGCCGACCCATAGCCCACGCCCGCGGATGTCCTTGATCTTGTCGGACTTCAGCGTAGCCAGTTTGGCTAACAGGTATTCGCCCAGTTCCTTGGCGTTCTTCTGGACCTTCCCGGTCTTGAGCATCTGCACGACCTTCCGAGCGACCGCGCAAGCCAACGGATTCCCGCCGAAGGTGCTGCCGTGATCGCCCGGAGTGAAGACGCTGAGAATCTCGCGCGACGACACCACGGCTGATACCGGCATAATCCCGCCGCCCAGCGCTTTGCCCAGGATGTAGATATCCGGCTGTACACCCTCATGCTCGCAGGCCAAGGTGTATCCGGTCCTGCCCAGGCCGGACTGAATCTCATCGGCGATGAACAGCACGTTGCGTTGGCGGCAAAGCTCCCGGGCCTCGGTCAGATAGCCTGCCGGCGGCACGATGATCCCAGCCTCACCCTGAATCGGCTCCACCAGAAAGCCGACGGTGCGATCGTCGATGGCATTGCGCAGGGCATCAATGTCACCGTACCTGATAACCTCGAAGCCCGGGGTGAAAGGCCCGAACCCTTCACGGCACTGCGGATCGGTGCTGAAGCTGACGATGGTCGTGGTTCTGCCGTGGAAGTTGTCCGCACAGCAGATGATCTTAGCCTGGTCCGCTGGAACCCCCTTCTTGGTGTAGCCCCATTTGCGGGCCGTCTTGATCGCCGTCTCAACACCCTCTGCGCCGGTGTTCATGGGAAGGACCGCTTCCATACCGCAAAGTTCCGCCAACTCCTTGCACAGCGGCCCCAGTTGGTCGTTATGAAACGCTCGTGAGGTCAGCGTTACGTCATCGAGCTGGGCCTTTGCCGCCGCAATGAGTTCCGGATTGCAATGGCCGAAGTTGATCGCCGAGTAGGCCGCCAGCATGTCCATGTAGCGCTTCCCGTCGGCGTCTTCAACCCACACTCCTTGCGCTCTGGCGATGACCACCGGCAGCGGCTGGTAATTATGGGCCGCGTACTGTTCGACCAGTTCAATGTGTTGAGCGCCGGTCATAACGGTCGCCTTCATCTCCGCTTGAACGTTCATCCTAGCGCGGATTATTCAAACCGCAGAGAGCTTAGAGCAGCCTCGCGGCTACGCCGCTCGGCCGCAACCAAAATTGAGTGACGCCCCATGCGACTTCCGGCATGATTGTTCTGTTCAACATCATTC
>JAZGDL010000323.1:0-2270 GCA_036477795.1 Phycisphaerae bacterium | reverse complement strand
TGTTCAGCAAAGCCGTGTTGGGCGACGTATACGCCGAGATTCCAGCGGACGGTGGCGACGCCAGCGTCTGGGCAGAGTTCGGCACCAGATTCCAGCTGAGCAACTCAACGGTGCTGGACTTCGGGATAACCAGCAGACTGGATCAATGGACGGATGGGATAGCGAACCTCGGACTCGTGATCGGGGTGTCACGCGTGTTTGGCATCGCGTGGCTGATCAAAGTTCCACCATATCCCAATCCGAGGATTAACTAGGGCGACCCGTCGGTCGCCCTGATGATTCCTAAGGAGAGATCATGGCTCTGCGCTTACCGGGCGCGGCGCGCCGCATTAGCGAGACAGTTGCTGAGCGCGTAGCGCTCCACGGCCTGGACTACCCGGTTCCAGCCCGGGCGAACCGGCTGGACTTCATGCTGGGCGCGTTGACGCTCGTCGCCCTGGTGTTGTTGGCCCTCACGGGAATCCTCCTGACCCAGTATTACAACCCGGCCCCCTTAGGCGCGCATGGGTCGATCAGGTTCATCATCACGCAGGTTCCGCTCGTGACGTACCTGCGAGATGTGCATGTCTGGAGTGCCGCGGCGGCTCTCGTGTTGGTATTCATCCACCTGTCCGCGGTGTTCTGGCGGCGAGGTTTTCGGAAGCCGCGGGAGGGACTGTGGTGGAGCGGGGTGCTGCTGCTCGCACTGCTGTTCGGGCTGGCCTTCACCGGGACGGTCCTGCGGGCGGACCAAGAGGCCGTCGAAGCGCTTGCCCACGCGGTCGCGGGAGCCGAATTTGCCGGGCCGGTTGGTGCCCCATTTCAACCCGGGTTTACGCCCTCCAGTCCGCTGCTGAGCAGGATGTATGCGCTTCATGTGTCGGTGCTGCCACTAGCGCTCATCCTTCTCCTCGCGCTACACCTCTGGCTGATTCGGCACCTGGGCGTGAGTGCCGGCGGGGATGCCCGAGCACCGTTCCGCTCGCATCTGCGCCCGCTTGGAGGCTTCACACTGCTCCTGGTCGCCGTTGTGGCCGCGCTCGCGCTTGCGTCGCCTACGGACCTCCTGCCACCGGGTGTGGAGGGCTTCGAGGTCACGAAGCCCTTCTGGCCTTTCCTCTGGATCTATGCCGCGGAGAACTTGTTCGGCATGACCGGAATGCTGCTTGCACCAGCAGTCCTCTTCGGCTTCCTTGCGCTCGTGCCGGTGACCGACCGGGGGGACGGACGGGTTGCCGGCATCGTTCGAATCGCGGGCGTCGTCCTGCTGGTACTCTTGATCGTAGCGATCGTGTATGCCGTCATCGCACCGGCACAAGCCCACCTCGAAATGTGAGAGTGAAGAGCGTTCTACAGGAAGGAGTTCGACATGATTACCGCACCCCGCTGGCGCGTACGTTTAGTGACGGGAATCGCGGTGCTGGTCGCTGCGACGGCCTCAGCAGCCGCTGCAGTTCATCCCACAGGTGTTCTGAAGCTTGCCAGCCGTTCCCTGGTGGCCGGAACCACCATCCCGGTCAGCGGTGAAAAGTTTCCGCACAGTGCAAGCCTGGCCCTCGTGCTCATCGGCATCGATGGTCGGCTCACGTTGCATACCGTAAAGTCAGACGTAGCTGGCACGTTCGCAGATTCGCTTAGCATTCCGGGCGACATCGAACCGGGATCGTACCGTCTCGTTGCGATCGCATCTGACGGCGACGTGGTAGGGACCCTCGATATTGAGATCGCCCTGGGGTCGCCCCCCACCGCCCCCGACGATGCCGTCGTTCATGAGCCGGTTCAGCATTCCGAGCCCACCGCCGAACCCCTCGGCCTCGAAAGGGCACGGAGCCCCCTGGTCACAGGATCAGCTCTCGGTGTGGTCGTGGTGGCCCTCGTGCTAGGTGGCATCATGCTTCGCCGGCCGGCGACGCCCGCCTCGTAACGGAGGACGCGATGACAATCATCCGACGAAGGGCACTGTCCTGTGTGCTGATGCTTCCGGTCCTGACCGCGGCGCTCAAGGCGCAGGCACAGGAAGAGGCCGCCGTGCGCACCGTGGTCGAGGCACTTGCTGCCTCCGTGGCGACCAAGGATGTAGCGGCGCTCGACACGTTGCATGCACACGATCCCTGGGTTCGAGTCATCGAGGGCGCGGGAATCAACCGCGGGTGGGTCGATTATCGAGACCACCACCTGAAGCCTGAGCTCGCCGAGTTCGAGAACTTGAGATACCGGTACTACGACGTGGAGCCGCAGGTTCGAGGGAATGTCGCGTGGGCGGTGTTCCGGTACGAACTGAGCGTCGATAC
>JAZGDL010000322.1:0-8664 GCA_036477795.1 Phycisphaerae bacterium | reverse complement strand
GGAGCCACCTTAGCCGGCGGCGAAGAGCAGTGGGCGGGAACGATCTGCATTGCCCAATGCCCCGATCCGTAGTGAAGTGAGTCAGCGTCGGGGTAGTGGACATGGTGCTGATTCGGGTGTGACCTGGTGGTGAGAGTCGTCGCGGCCTTTTGATGCATCGGCGTTTTTCTTGTTCTGTGGTCCGTCGTCTTGGGGCCATGAGGGATTTCTCAATTGAGGGCCTTGTCGCGGAGCCGTGTTCGCCTCTCGCTCTATCGATACGGCGGAATAGTCGGTTCGTGGCTGTTTTCTTGCAGTTGCACTTGTCGGCTGAAACTCCAAGTTTTGACAGGATGCCCGTTGCCTTGTTCTCAGCCGTTATGCTATAATGCGTAGTTGCTTGGCGGAGAGCGCGTAGGAAGTTGCGGCCGAGTGCCTCCGCAGGGGAGAAAGGATAATCGTCGAAAGGAAGGCATCATGAGAAGGTATTATGCAAGTGTTCTTGTCTTCGGACTGTTGTGCATGCCATGCTGGGGTCAGACCGTGTTCATGCAAGCCCTGCCGGGGCCGACCATCGACCTGACGGACCCGTTGAACCCGTCGGTGGACGCCGGCAATTCGATCTCCCTCGACATCTTGTTGGACGCTACCGAGACCACGGCGCCACAGGTGGTGGCGGCTGATATAATGTTGACCGTCACCGACCCCACCGCCGGCAACCCGGGAACGTTCGGATGTTCGGGTTTTGTCTTCGATGACACGCGCGCCGACTTCCTCCTGGATACTTGCAGCCTCTGCGCAGCGGTTTGCGGTCCCCCGTCGGTGCTTGGTATCGTCGACATCGGCGGCTCGCCGCAGGATGTTGATTTCTTGGCTCATCTCGGCACCGTCACATTTGACGCGTTCGCGGATGCGGAAGGTGATTGGGTGATCGGCTATTTGCAAAATGCGAGTAACGTGGTCATCGCCGGGACGGGCGGCGTGATCATCGACATCATCAACAACCCGGATGCCTTCATCGGGGTGACCGTCACGGTGCGTCAGTCGGTCGCCGCGGATTTCGCCGCCCCTGCGTTTGGGGTTTCCTTTTCCGACCGGGCCTGGAACGGCTACATCGACAATCGGCGCGAGAGCAACAACGGGGCGGATCTCAACCAGGGCCTGGACAAAATCACCATCGAGTTCACCACTGCGATGGAGAACAAGAACGGTTCGCCGATCAGTGCGGCCGCCTTCTCGATCTCTGATACGGCTGGTACGCCTCCGGCGATAATGTTCACCACTACAGCCGACGGGGGCAAGACCGTCACCCTGTGGTTGAGCGACCACATCACGGTGCAGGAGTGGACCACCGTTGGCTTCAACGGGCGAAGCGCGGGCACCTCGGAGGCGTTCAGCGGCTCGATCGACATCGGGTTCCTGCCATGCGACGTGAACCAGGACGGGAGATGCAACCCGCTCGACGTGACCCGGTTCCGCCAGTACGTCAACAACATCGCCGACCCGGAGTTCGGCATCAAGAACGATTTCACCGACATCAACCGCAATGGGTCGACTAACCCGCTGGACCTGACCGGATTGCGTCAGTTGGTGTTTGGCACCGGGCTAGCGACCAAGTCGTGGGCCGGCGAGACCCTGCCCCCGCAGCCGTAGGCGGTTGGGGAGGTTTTCCGATCAGATGAAACTGTGGCCCCCCGCCGGTACGCCGGTGGGGGGTTTTTCATAGGTGCTCCTTCAATTCGGTCCCAAAGCAGCGATGCCACGCCGCTCAAACAGGTTCATACACGCTTACCGGAAAGACACAAAGGTTCCGAGGCGCGACGTTCGACCTTCGCCCCTCGACCTTCACCCTTTCAACCTGTCCCTTCGTTCCTTCCTTTCACTGCGCCCGTTCAGTTTATCCGGCCGTAAGCTTCCACGTCGGTAGCGAGGGGGACATTACTGGTCGGTGGTCGCGCCATTTGCCAGCGCTTCAAGGCAATCGTATGGTCGAGTCTGAAAGGGGATGATCCGGCAGCCTGAGGCGCAGATTGCACCAGGACGGTCTTTGCCGGAAACCGGGGGCAGCGCAATGAACGAGGGCGGTGACGGCAGAAACACCTGTTTGGACGACGCGTCCGGCGAATCCGCGAATCCAGCCGAACGCACGTTTGTGGTTCGGGAGAACAGCGCGGATCAACTCCGTGTCGGGGTGCCCATTCCTGAAGACCTATATGGGGAGTCCAACGTATTACTGCTGGCGGGCGGGAGCGTGATCACGCCTCGTTTCCTTGAGCTGTTGAACCGCCGGCGGATCAGTACGGTCTATCTCTCAACGCCGGGTCCGCAGCGAACAGACGAAGGCGCGCAGGATGATCTTGCGAAACAAGTCGACGAGTTCAACACCGCCGATCTCAACGAAGGTGTTCTGACTCGAACAGGGAACATGGTCCGGCGATCAACACTGTCCGTAGCCGCCCTGCGGGAGGAAGCGGAGCTGGGCGCCAAGAGACATGCCGATGCCAGCCTTCTCGTTAACGGGATTTACGAAAAGACGTGTGCCGGGGACAAGGCCTCCAGTGACGTCATTCGCCAGACTGTCGACAAGTTCCTGACGATGATGGAACTCGATAAGGATCTGCTCCTGCTGGTGGTGAGTATGCAGCAACCACAGCGCGAGTATCTGTTTGACCATTGTGTGAACGTGTCGCTGTTGAGCATGTCGATGGCGGCTCAACTCGGTTGGGACGCAGAGCAGGTTATGGAGGTGGGCTACGGGGCCCTGATGCAGGATGTCGGAATGCTGCGCGTTCCAGAAGACATTCGCATGGCGCCCCGGCCGCTTACACCCGACGAGCGCCGGGAGATGGAGCGTCATCCATACTATACGCTGGAAGCGTTGGAACGGATCAAGGGAGCACCGCAAACGGCGCGCTTCATCGCCTATCAGTCGCACGAGCGGGGCGACCGGACCGGATACCCGAAACGTCGCTCCGACATGTTCCTGCATCCCTTCGCTAAGGTGGTCGCGATCGCGGACGCATTCGCGGCCATGACCCGACCCCGACCGCACAGAAAGGCCATATCACCTTATGAGGCTGTAAAAACGATCCTCTATCACGGTAGCAGGAACAAGTACAACCCCACGCTGGTTCGCGCGTTTCTCGACTCGGTCTCGCTGTTTCCGATCGGCAGCTACGTGGAACTCAACGACGGCGCCAAAGCTCAGGTCATTCGGGCGAATCCGGGTGTCCACACCCGTCCGCTGGTCGATGTGCTTGATTCTGCAGACCACGCGACGGGGCAGCTCATCGACCTCTCAAGCCAGCCCGAACTCAAGGTGCAACGTGCCCTCGAAGATGCCCGGTCTCACGGCGACCGGAAAATCGTTGCGGCGTAAGCTGCCCGGGGGGCGCGACAAGGCGATTGACGATTGGGGATTGCGGATTCACCTTCGTCCATTTCCTCTTTTCCGTACACTCCATCTCACAGCGCTAGAACTCAACATGACAGCGCTCCGATGGGGAAGAACGCTCGATAGGGGAACTGAAACCGTTGTGCAAAGAACCCACGGATTGCAATCCGTGGGCTTTGGGGAAGATTCGGTCGGAAGGGCTCGCCTTGGCGGTGCCCGACGCCTATCATACCTGCTCGGGGGATGGTGAAGAGTGAAGAGCGAGGGGTGAAGGGTGACGATTGACGATTGACGATTGACGATTGGGGATTGGGGATTGGGGATTCCGTTCATCACTTAGTCCCTTCGTCCCTTTGCTCACCTTCGTGTCATTCTTCCCCTTCGTCCCTGTCCATTGGCGGCTGGCATGGTGCGTTCGCGGTCGATAAGTGACGAGGTCTTGGCACTTCTAGCGCGGGCTCGTGCCCGGCGCGCGTATGCCCGGTTCATGGCTGATGTCAAAAGTGCCACCAAGAGGCAGCAGAGGGTACTGATGTCGCTACTGCGGGCCAATGCCGACAGCGAATACGGTCGCCGTCACGGCTTCGCCTCCATCCGCGACTACCAGGATTTCGTTTCGCAGGTGCCCATCACGACCTACGCGGACATTTCCGACCTGGTTGAACGGGCCAAGGCCGGTGACGTGCGGGCCATGTTCGGCCGCGGGCAGCGGATACGGATGTTTGCCATGACTAGCGGCACGGTGGATAAGCCCAAGTATGTGCCGGTCACCGACCGCTTTCTGGCTGACACCCGTCAGGGATGGCACGCCTTCGCCGGCAAGGCGCTTACCGATCACCCCGATGCGTTCGCCCGCCCCCTCCTGCAGGTGACCTCACCGATGGACGAAGAACGAAGCACGGGCGGTTATCCATGCGGTGCCATCACTGGATTGATGGCTGCTAATCAGATGCGACTGGTGCGCAAGTACTACGCTGCGCCGTTGCCGGTTGCGCACATCCCTGACTCGTTGGCTCGCCGATACACCATCATGCGTCTGGCGATGCCGCAGGATGTTTCGTGGATGGTCACCGCCAGTCCCGCAACGGTGTTGCAGTTGGCCCGCACGGGCGAGGCCCACGCCGAATCGATCATCCGGGATGTTCTTGACGGCACCCTATCGAAGGAGATGCCGGTGCCCGAGAACGTGCGAAAGGCGCTGAAGCCGTGTCTGCGTGCCTCCCCCGATGCGGCACGGCGGCTGGAACGGCTGTACCGCCGCAACGGACGGTTGCGACCCATGGATTATTGGAACCTCAGTTTCCTGGCCAATTGGACGGGCGGCACCATGGGCTTGTACCTGCGCGAGTACCCGGAATATTTCGGGGATACGCCCGTCAGGGACATCGGCCTCATCGCTACCGAAGGAAGAATGTCCATCCCCATAGAGAACGACACTCCCGCGGGCATCGCCACGGTGTCCACCGTGTTCTTCGAGTTTGTTCCCGTAGCGGAGCATGATAGGGCCGACCCCTTGACACTCCGGACACACGAAGTAATGGTAGGTGCGGAATACTTCTTGCTCCTGACCAATTCGGCGGGTTTGTACCGCTACGACATCAGCGATTGCGTGCGTGTAGTCGGTTTCAAAGGCCAGGCACCGCTCATAGAGTTTCTGCACAAGGGGGCCCACGTCGGCTCCGTCATCGGTGAGAAGATCACCGAGCGCCAGGTAGTTCTCGCGTTTGAGAAGGCGTCCGGCGAGGATCCATGGGCTGTTTCGGACTTCGTGTTGGCGCCCCGCTGGGCGGATCCGCCCTTTTACCGACTTTACGTTGATTCGCCGTCTGGTGCGCCAGCCGACTGGGTGCGGCGGCTGGCTTTGGAAGTGGACCGGCACTTAGCCGAACTCAACATTGAGTACGCCTCAAAACGATCCAGCGGCCGCCTCGGTGGTGTTGAGGGGTGTGTGGTCCAGGCGGGCACGCTGCAATCGCTCGATCGGGAACGGGCGTCCCGCTTTCGCAGCAGCAACGAACAGTTCAAGCACCAGTATCTTTACACCTCACCGGGCCAGGACCGAGTCCTGGCGGGTCGGGCCTTGCAGGAGGCCGTTGAACTTGCTAAGGCCGACGAATAAGAGAACGGCCAGACACGACCGATATAACAGTGGGCACGAAGGTACGAAGGGGAGGGAGGAAAGGGACGAAGGGACAAAGGGACGGAGGGACGAAGGTGAGGAAGGTGAATCCGCAATCGTCAATCGTCAATCGTCAATCGTACGGTTGGGCATGATTGGTTCATGGAGAAACATTGAAAGGAGGCGTGTACCATGTCGCGTTGGGAGACTGATCCGTCGGGCCCTTTGCACCAACTGCGTCGTGAAGTGGATCGTGTATTGGACAGTTTCGTGGGTGGCGTAGGGTGCAGGTCACTCTTTGTCGGCCGTAATGAGCCGCCCGTCAATGTGTGGCAAGACGCGGAACACGTACATGTCGAGGTGGAGCTTCCCGGCTTGAGCATCCAGGACGTTGAGGTGCACATTACCGAAAGCGAACTGAGTATCAAGGCCCGGCGTCCTGAGGTGGATAGCGAAAGCGTCACCTATCACAGACAGGAGCGGGCCACCGGTGAGCTCGTGCGCCATGTGAAGCTGCCCGTGCTGGTTGACGCCGAACGGGCTGAAGCCGTTCTTAAGGATGGTCTTCTCAAAGTCACGATGCCCAAGTCGGAGACGGTCAGACCGAGGAGGATTTCGGTCTCCGGCGACTGATGGAGACCAATTGGAGCGGCGAGGGCGAAGGTTGAAGAGTGAAGAGCGGGGATTGGGGATTGCGGATTGGGGATTGGGAATTGCGGATTCACCTTCGTTCCTTCGTCCCTTTCTTTCCCTCCGTCCCTTTCCAACGGTCATGTGGGAGATTCGATTGTTCATGGGTGAGCTTGTATTATTACACACCGGTACCGTGCCATCTTACGTGTGCACCGTGGGAGTGTCCGGACGCCTGGTGGGTCCCGCGGCCTTCAAAGCCGTTGAGGGGTCGCTTACGCGGCTCCTGGTGGGTTCGATTCCCATCCACTCCCGTTGTTTATGAGCCAGTATTGACGGGTGATATAGTAGGGGATATAGTTAGAGCGATCCGGACCCGATTGGCGGGTGAAGTTCGGGAGCTGGCTGTATGCCCAAAGGGCCACCGACAAGCTTTGTTCGCGACGCCCGTGGAAACGTCATCAACGGGCTTCGCATCCAAACAGCGAAGAACCGTGATGGCAGGACCATCGACCGGTTCTACGCTCTGTACGGCGACGCGAAGCGAAAGTACTTCGGCAACAGCGAGAACAAGCGGGGCGCCATCCTCAGGTATCGTCAGTGGGAGGCTCGACAGGAGCGCGATACCGTTTCCTTCCCCGGGAAAAAGCTGAAACTCTCTGAAATCGACGGCGGCCTGGAAGCGGCTGACAGACAGCGCGAGATTGAGATCACCATCGACGGGGAGGGTGACTTCGACGTTGCTCAGTTGATTCCTTCAGACGCTTTCTGGGAAGTTGTTCGCGATCAGATCCTGACCAACCCACAGCTCGCGGCCCAGAAAACGGGCATCGAGCAATTGGCCTATCTCCACCGACTCCAACCGCCGCCGCCCTCTAAGGCCCTGGAAGACATCGTGACCCTCTACCTCGACGACAAGAGGGCCGAACTCACGCCGGCGGAGTGGAAAAACTCACGAACCTGGTGGGACGAGTTCCGTGAAATCACCGGGGCCGAGACCGTCGCCGAGCTCGACCGACCGCGCTTCAGGAAGTATCGCATCGAAATCCTGGACATAATGAAGGCGCGCGCCAGGTCGAACGCGTGGGCGCGGTCGCGGTTCGGGAAGGTGAAGACGATCATCAGCCATGCGCTTGATGAGGCGGATTTCAGCCAGGAGGACCGCGCCGTCCTGGAGCTTCGCTCGCTGCTCAAGCAGCCGTCCAAGCCCGCCCCGAATCCGATCGACATTACGCCCGCCGAGCTGCGAAAGGTCCTCTCGAAGGCTGATGATTGGGAAGCCGCGCTGATTCTCACCGCCTTGAACTGCGCCTACTACCCGGTTGACTGTCAGCGATTGCAGTGGTCGATGATCAACTTCGCCAAGGGAACGATTCGATTCGACCGTACGAAAGCTACGGGTCGGGCCAAGGGCCCCGTTCCGCGCGTGGCCGTCCTCTGGCAACGTACGATCAGAGCGATGAAGAAACTCGATCGGCATCACGATCACGTGTTCGTATCTACGTACGGTCGGCCGGTCCACGTCGAGACGGTCCGGCGCCATTGGATTGCGATGTGCGAGCGAGCCAAGATCACTCGGGGAATCACGTTCGCCAACCTGCGTGACTCCGCGTTGACCGCAGCCGCCGAGTCGACCGATCCTGTCGTGCCTGTCCAGCAGTATCACGTTCTCGCTGGCCACGTAGCGAAAGGAGTCGACGACAGCTACATCACGCGTCATCCGCGGTTTGTACAGACGGCGTGTCGAGCAATCGAGAATGCTTACTTCTCTCGAACGAAGAGAAGAACACGGCAGTAGGCGCAAACCTCGGTAGGAGTAGGAGCCGGCATCGCCGTGACCCGGTCACCAAGCTGGCCGACGACACCCAGCCGACCAAGCTGGACGCACATTGAAGCCGTTCTACCCTTGGTAACCGAGCCAATCCGAGCAATGATCGAGGTTCAGCGGCTAACGGGAGACCGTTCCGCTCACAGCGAGCGGTGACGCGGCTCCTCGTCGGCCTGCCGGGCTCATGCCCAGCGGGCGGCCGAGAGGCCGGTGGTGCAACGAAGGTTGTCTCTCGTGTTCTTCCTTGAACTCGATTCAAAACGAAAGGAACGAACGATGCAAACACTCACGCGTGCTCATGATGAGCTGTTCCGGCGTTCGCCGGACGAACGATTCGGATCGCTCGTCGAACTGTGGCAGCATTGCCATGACGAGAAGGAGCGGCCGGTAGAGCACTGGCCGCAACCGCAGGATCTCAACCCGCATCCCGACCCAGGGCGGCTCGACCTGCGGCTCAACGGCGGTACCAGCTTCCGCATGACGGACTGGAGCTTCAGCCAACTGTGCAAGTTGGCGGGCGTCAGCAAGGACACGGTGAACCGTCTCGCGCCGGAAACGGCCGGACGGGTCTTCGATGAAACACTCTCGCCGGGCTCGAAGCCGCTGCAGGTGTACGCGGCGGAGGATGTCGTCCGCTCGATTCACGGAGCCAGCTACACGCGGCTCTTCAACGTGGATCTACTGACGATGGTTCGCGAGTTCGCGACCGATTTC
>JAZGDL010000321.1:0-26926 GCA_036477795.1 Phycisphaerae bacterium | reverse complement strand
CTTTCGCCTGTGAGCTCAACTCGTTGGCCTGCTTGGCGTTCTCCGCGTTGGTGCGGGTCATGGCCGCCATCTGCTCCAGGGCGCTGCTGGTCTCTTCCAGCGATGAGGCCTGTTCACTGGCACCCTCAGCCAACTGCTGGCTCGCACTGGATACCTGCCCGGCTGCGTCGTTGACCTGATCGGCACCCTCATTCAACCCGGCGATGATGCGGTTGATCGGTTTCGTGATCGAGCGGGTGATGATCGTTCCGAGAATCGCACACAGGACGACGCCCCCGATCAGCATGATCCACTGCACCCTCATAAGCGATGCGGTCAGCCTCTTGCTCTCAGTCGTGTCGGTCACCATGAGCTGCTTCTGGCTGGCGATCAGAGCGTCGAGGTTCTCCGTGATGGTGAACGCCGTGGGCGCCGCCTTCGTCCCAAGCCATCTGTTGGCCAGGTTCCACTCATCGCTTCCGCGAATCTCGAACATCTTGGGCGGTAGCGGGTCGAACAGCTTGCGGGCTTTGGCAAAGAGCTCGTAGGCCTCCCGCTGCTCGGGCGTCAGGAGATGAACGTTGTTCGACAAGTCGCCGAAACGCCTCGTGTTCTTGGCCCAGAGCTTATCGAACTGCTGTTTGAACTTCTCCTCGCCGGACAGCAGGTAGGCGCGGATGGCGCCGACCGCGAGCCCGAGCGTGCCCCGGGTGTCGGCCATCATGCCCAGCAGCGCCTTTCGCTCCGACGTGGCGGCGATTCTCGCCTCGAGATCGATCATTCTGGTGATCTGTTCGCCCAGGATCTTCGCCTGCGGAGCGGCCTGCTCTAACAGGATCTTCGTGGCCGGTATGTTCTCGACCGTCCGGGCGATGTCCTCGATCTCCTTCTGGACGGTCTTGAAGTCATTGAGTTTCGCCTCGATCGCCGCCAGGCGCTCGATGTTCTTCGGGTCGGTCCAGTTCGCGGCGAACTCCTTCATGCTGACCATGGAGGGTTCGATTTCCTCCGACCACGCCTTGGCCCGCTCCTCCTTGAACTTGTCCTTGCCCAGGATCATCCAGCCGCGCAGGGCCGCCAGCGAATGGTTCATTCCATTCATCATCCCCAAGCTCGCCTGAGCGGTCGGTGCCCGCAGATCGATCACGCGGTTGGTCACGGCTGCTGTCCGCCGCACCTGCCAGATCGTGGTGGCTATAGCCCCAACGAGAATGAGCCCGACCAACGCGTACCCCAGTCCGATCCTCGCCCCCACTCCACGGTTACGAAATATCGATAGCATGCTGATTCTCCCTTAAGAAAAGGAACGGCCTGAAGTTCCTAGTGTCCGCCCGCTTGTGCGACCATGGCCCGCAGCGACCGAACCTGCGGGATCAGGTACTGCAGAAACGCCACTTGCTGGTGCACGTCCGTAGCTGTCTTACCCTGGACCGGAATCGCCAGCGGCGTGCTGCTGACAGTGTCCGTGTTCATCTTGAGCAGGTTGAGCTCGGCGATGATGATCTGAGTCTGCATGAACACGTCCGCCGGTTGCAGTTGCTGGCCCGCGGTGATTCTCGGGACCGGCGTCGTGTTCAGGCCCAGTCCTTCCCGAAGCTTGTTGATCTCGCGCCGTAGCTCCAGGCATCGGGCGAAGGCATCCGCCGGTGTCTTACCCGGTTCGCTGACCGGAGCATCCACAAGATAGCGGGAGGCGGGATCAATCTGCTTCAGAATCGATTCGCCGTCCACCACCGCCCGAGTGATCTGCGCGTAGACCTCACTAGGGCTGATCTTCGTCAGGCCGCCCAGGGCGCTGAGCTTGGCGAACAGGTTGAGCGTCGCCTTTACCACATCAGTCGGCGTCTTACCGGAGACCTTATTTACGCCGTCCGGCAGACCTTCCACGTTCCACGTCGATGCCACTTTCCGCACCTCGGCGAGCATCAGGTCTGCTACTTTCTTGACGTCGGCCGGGAAGTATTTCATGGGGGTGGAGACCACCAGGGGGATTGGCCTCATGCCGGTGTTCCGCTGGAAGGCGTGCAGCTTCTCGATGCAGGCCAACTGGAGCTGGTAGGCGTGGAACGGTCCCAGCCCCGACTCCAAACTTCGCTGAGGCGGGGGCAATGGAATCTGCTTGGCCGCAAGAAGGACATCCACCGAGCGGTTCAGCCGGTCGACGGTCGCGTACACATCACTCGGGCTGATGCCTTCAGGGAATTTCTTGCCCGGTTCCTCAGCAAGCGTCGCGCTGCCGATCGCGAGCGATGCCAAGAGGGTGGCGGTCAAGACCGAACGCCAGTTGAATTCTCGATTCTTTCGGGTCATCATTTGTCTCCGTTTTGCGGTTTTCACTGCGAGTCCAGGTCTACGGCGCCATGCCAACATCGTGATTCTCGTTCTCAGATTCAAAGGGAGGCTAAGTGCCGGTGGGACCAATCTCGTAGCTGTACATATCCTCGACACGTACCCGCGGGCTTTGACCACGCGGATCGCCTTCTATCTTGAACCCCGTTTTCCGACAGCCGGCCCTGGCCCGGCCTATGAAACAGCGACCGCCTTGCAAACTCTTTTTGGGCGACATGCCAGACGGGCGCTCATGGATGCATCCTTAATGGTGCATAGCGACCCTGCCAGCCCGCCCAGCGTTTCGCCCGCCAGGGCTTTCCGCATACGATCCTCCAGATGCAGCAGGCCGCGATGGGCGTTGCACAGTTCGGCTCTATCTTCTCTGCAGCTTTGCGCTCGCAGGCGGCTTTCTTCTTGCGATGGGTTGAGGGCATCGAGCACCTCGATCAATGAAATCTCTTCCATCTTTCTAATGAGCGCGTAACCACCCTGTCTTCCACGGACGGATGAGACGACTCCCACCGAGGCGAGACGTTTGAGCACTTTCGACGCGTGCTCCCTGGTGATTCCCAGCGCTGCGGCAACCGCCGCAGACGACAAGACGGAGCCGGGTTGCTGACGGCTCAAGTAACAGAGAGCGTAAATCCCGTGGACCGCCGTCCTGGAGCAAATCATGACGGGTGCTCCTGAAGTCGTGCATCGGGAAGGGGACCCCGGCCGACCAATGTTACGGATCGGGTCTTTCCGACGGTGCGATTAGGAAAAACCTACTCGCCAAGTCCCTTTTTCTCTCAAGGCTGGATTTCGTATGTTCCGATGGCAGGAATTAATAGGTCGGGTGCGTCGCTACTGAGTCGGTGGACTGGCGCCCCTCTCGCTTGCGGCGACGTGGACGTTGAGTCTGACGAAAGTTCTCGGATTCAAAGCAATTTGGACGTGCAGGCTCAACGTAGGGACATCTCCCTTCCGGGCTGACCGGCTGTTAGCGCGACTTTGTCGCTTCCGTCATTTGAGCTGGCTTTGGAGGTAAAGCCGATGATTACTCGGAATGTTGCGGTTCGCTATTGTGGCTCTGTACTGTTGGCGAACCTTTTGTGCGGTCAAGCCGTTTGGGGTCAGGAACAGACCGAGAAACCAAACGCGGCGCAGGCCGCAGAAGCACGGCGCGAGACGCTTGTCGAGCCGAAGAAGCCTCTGCGGGGTCCCAAGTATCTTAACCTTCGCTACGATGAGGATTTCAGCTATCTCGACGGGCCGGAGGGGTCGTACCAGCCTGATTACTTTGACCGGTTCAAGAACATCCACATTGCTGAAGATTGGCGGCTCACGCTCGGTGGCGAGTTCCGTTTCCAGATGCAGAGTGAGACGAACAAGGGCTTCGGGGCCACCGAACCCGCCAACGACACCTTCACCCTCTATCGATACTTCGTGCACGGCGACTTCAAGTTCCGTGACCTGTTCCGCGTGTTCGTGCAGGGCGCGGTGGTCCATGACGAAGACCGTGATCTGGCGCCCCGCGGGATCGACGAGAACATCGGCGATCTAACCCAACTCTTCTTCGATCTGCGGGTTCTTGGTGAGGAAGTCCCGCTGACGCTTCGTGTCGGGCGTCAGGAGCTTCAGTATGGCGCCCAGCGCTTTGTCTCGCCGCTGGAGTGGGCCAGCATCCGGCGGCGCTTCGATGCCGTCAAGCTCTTCTGGAAGAGCAAGAATTGGAACATAGACGCATTCTACGCCAAAATAGTGGCTGTCCAGCGAAGACAAGCAGACCGGTTCAACGAGGACTTCGACTTCTACGGTCTCTACACCACCTACAAGGGGATCCCGCGGCACATTCTCGATTTCTATCTCTTCGCGATCGACAACACCGGGAACCCCACCAACCCCAACGGCAAGGCCGGTGACGTAACACGGTTCACGCTGGGCTCGCGCTTCGCGGGCAAGACGGCTGGTTTCGATTACGAGACCGAGCTTGCAGGCCAATGGGGAAGATGGGCCGGCGATACCATCCAGGCTTGGAGCTGGTCTGCTGTCGGCGGCTATACGCTCGACACTCCGGCGAAGCCGCGCATCGGCGTCGGCTTTGACTGGGCCACCGGAGACGACGATCCCACCGACGGGACGGTTGGAACCTTCGATCAAATGTTCCCGCTTGGGCACGCCTATTTAGGTTTTCTGGATCTCGTCGGGCGCCAGAACATCATCGCCGCCAATGTGAACCTTTCCGCGTGGATGATTCCCAACAAAGTGAAGGGTGCGATGGCCTACCACGCATTCTGGTTGGCCGACCCCGAGGACTCGCTCTTCAACGCCGGCGCGAGACCGGGTCGGCGTGACCCCGCCGGTGGGAGCGGAAGGGAGGTCGGGCAGGAACTCGACCTGACCGTTGCTTGGAAGCTCGACGTACATTCCAAGCTCCTCTTCGGGTACTCGCACTTCTGGGAGGGCAACTTCATCATCAACACCGGTCCCAGCGAGGACGCCGACCTGTTCTATGTGCAATACCAGTTCAAGTTCTAATCCCTTAGCAGTGCAGCCAGCTAGCTGATAGCTGACTGCGGAAGGCTGACAAACTGCGCCGGTTATCGGGACGCGCAGGCTGCTACCTTCCTTGTTCCATATAACGTTTGCAGGTTTTGCATCCCGCTGATTCATATTCGATGGTTGTTCCGTGTACCCACCGTACGGAACAGCCAGACTGCGCGGCCATCTCACCACCGTTCTAATCTTCGTCACCGGCTGCCATGCAACCCCCTCCGCCCTCCAGCTCTCGGGACCTTACGATCGCAGCGCATCGGCACTCGCGGGCGCACTGGCGGCTGGCAGCGTGGAACGGAGATTCGTCGGGGTGATTCGTGACGCCCCGGCAGAAAGCAGGATGGCCCGCGTTGGTCGGCGTCTTGCGAAAGGAACCCCTGAACTTGAGGGAGTTTACCAGTATCGGCTGCTGGCTTCCTCGATAATGAACGCCGTGTCTCTTCCAGGACCACGCATCTATGTCACACGTGGACTCTATGACCGCCTGAAAACCGACGACATCCTGGCCGCGGCGTTGGCCCATGAGATGGCACACCTTCAAGCCCGGGACAGCCTCAAGCCGCGATGCCGGGAGCTCGGCAGTGCGCTTACGAAGGAGTTGTCGGCAGACCAACAAGGTACGGGCTACCTGCAAGCGGCCGGTTATCGGCCGGAGGCGATGGTCGAACTTATTCTCCTCGTGAAGCAGACACAAGCAACCGGCTGGGCCGCTAGGCGTGCTGAACGTCTTGCCCAGCAGCAGCGGCGATTTGAACCACCTCCTCGTTGACCTTCCGGCATGCCTCGCCTAGTATCTTCAGTGTATTCAGAATGCTTCTCGCTGGACGCCGTACCATTTGCGGCTCTTAGTGGAAAGTTGGCGACTAAGACGCCTTGAGGAGATCAGCAGATGTCGAAAATAATCGGTTCCCGAATTGCGGCGCTTATGCTCGCTATCCCCGCCATTACCCTGTCGGGGTGCCAGTCTTCCGGCAGAGTGTCGCCGGAGATGCTTACCGGCGACCAGCGCGTAACCGACAATCGGGCGGAAGTCAGCGCCTGGGACTCCTTCCAGGCCGAAGAGTACGGTATCGAAGGCGTCTACCCACAGGACTGAACATTTGTAGAGGCCGGCTCGGTGATTCTGTCCGGGTTCCTTGCCTGCAGGGACGCGCACGGCGCGGAACGACCGGACCATTCAGGAGGAGTTCTTCGGCCAAATGCCGATCGGCTGGTCCTTCTGAAGAGAAAAGGGGCCAGGGAAAACGCCGGGATAAACCGGTCTGAAGCGTCACACCTTGGGTGATGCGCCCCTCGATGCGCGACATGCGCCGCCCACAAGCATCGGCCGCGTTTAGCAAGGTAGGGCAGGTCATTGACCTGCCATTACCATCTGTGTTGACGTGAATGCCATCCTGGTGTCAGGGGGATAGCGAAGACAGGTGAATTGCCTGCCCTACTTTGGAGCGAACCCGGTTTGTGAATGCTTGTGTTCGCGCTATGCGAATCGGCCGGCCACCGCCTCCCAGTCCTTGCGGCGGAAGGTCACCGCGATCCAGATTAGAAGCGGCACCACGTAGATGGTGGCGGGTACCTCAGCGATGATTATGAAGGCTTCTTCGAGAACCCTGTCCCAGGGCGGGTCCCAGCGGAAGAGGGCGTAGGGTTGGTCCCCATGGAAGATACTCAGAAGAATGAACGCAAAACGCACCACGACAAAAGCGTGAACCAGGACCAGCCCCCACAATAGCGCCCACAACCTGCGCCGCCACCTGACCGGTGAGGCTAACACCAGGGCGATAAGCACTGCGGCGGGCATGTAGCCCAGGTGGCGGCTACTCGTCCGGTTGCGGTCCGTAAACTTTTTGTTGGCACGGTTCCCCGCGACGATGTGGATGTCCCGCTCGGGGTCCTTGTCGTACTCACAGTAAACGCGGACCAAGCCGTCGGAGCCGAGCAGGCCGCGACTGGGGTTCCGCGGATCCTGTGCCAGCAGCCCGTCGGCGATTCCCGCGAAGAGTCTGCCGTAGCCCGCCTCGAACGCCGGCCAAGGCCAGGCCAGTATCGTGTAGTAAACTATGAGGCGCACGAAGAAACCGATGGCGTGCCTACGTATGCTCATTGGTTTGCACCAACGGTGGCCTGGTGGCCCGCAAGGCCCACAGCACCCAGAAGAGCAACGACAGGAAGATAAACGCCGGCTGCCAGACGTCGATGTGCATCATATGAAAATAGTCCGGCGCATAGATACGGGTGTAGTACAGGCTGATGATGCGCAGCAGGTTGATCGACAGCAGCACTACCGAGCCGATGAACATTCCGGGCAACTTGAACACGAAACGGACCGGCGAAGCCAGAACCGCGCCCACAAAAAGAGCGGACGGAAAGATGGCATCGCACCCATGCCGGATCTGCACCGATGCCCGCGAGGAAACCACCGAGAACCCCGACGACCGGGCGTCGTCGCCGAACAGCCGTAGAATCCATGCGGACAAGTCCGCGTTCAGATGGAGATAGGTTTCGAATGACGGTGTTCGGGTAAAGTATGAGAAGAAGAATACCGCGAACGAACCGACCAGGATGCCGAACCCCACAACAAAGCGAAACACCGGGCCTTTGCTGCGATACCATGCAACCGGCGACCAGCGTTTTCCCTCTCCTGCCTGGCCCCGGCCCGAATCACCGCGCTGCCTGCCGTTTCCGCCGGACGGGCGGCCTGGGGCATGAGCTTCGCCGCGCTGACCCATACGAGATTTCTTCTTCGATCGACTCACACCCGCGGATCCACCAACGCGTCACCAACACGAAATCCGACCCCTACGATACTCAAAAACAACTGTGTCGACCAGCCCACCACGCTACGCCCCGGCAGCGCAAACTCGCCGACAAATGCTGGTCCGAGAATCCTTTCTCGCACCCATATGTGGGACAGGCTTTCCAGCCTGTCACTTGACCGGCTGGAAAGCCGGTCCCACACCGCCAGGAGGGGAGACCGAGAAGGGATTTCAAAAATGGTCCCGCGCGATCGTGCGCTGTAGTGCTAATAAGCCCCGTCAAATGACCGGCTACCTGTGGAAGCGGCCGACAGCCTCTCCGGCTTAGGCGACAAAGGCAGCGGACATGTTGAAAGTGGTGCTCACGAAGACTTTTCACACGTTGTGTTGTGTGCCTTCCATGGCCTCTTGAAGCCTCGAGGCTGTAGTCTCAAGTGCGACGTTAAGACTGAAGGCTCGGGTCCAACGCTTGGCCAAGCGATCCGGGTCTGCGAGATACCATCAAAGAGGCTTCCATGGCTTAATACATGGTATCAGCGGGTTGCTTTTGAAAACGCGTGGAGATAGTGTTAAGATACACTGCCGTGGGTTCCAGGTGGCTAGGATTTCACCGCGTAATCACGGTGCGGCAGTTGAGGCTATTGCGCTACTGTGAAATTATGCGGCGAGCTAGCTTACACTGAGTAACATCGGACGGGCGCGATGGCGGGGGTTTCTGAACCACGCATGCTATTGCAAGCGGCTGGTTCGGATCGGTCCGTTTTTCGGAACTCCGGCATGCGAAGCTGGGGTGAGAGACATGAGAGGCGAACACTCAACAACCCGGCGCGTTGCCTGTAGCGCTATTGTTCTCGGGTCGCTGTGCATCTCGGCGTTTGGCCAGGTCTGCGGCACGGGCGCCGATTGTACCGGGTTGAACACGCCCTGTACTGTCGGTGTTTGCAATATCGCGACTGGGCTGTGCGAGCCGCAAGCCGCCCATGGCGGCGCCTGCGCTGACGCCGACGGCGACGGCGATGTGGACCTCTCCGACTACGCCGCGTTCTGCACGTGTTCTCCCAGTTGCGGTGGTTTTGACGCAGGCGGAGCGTCCGGGTGCGAGGCGTTCGACTTCGATAACGACGGGCACATCGACTTGGCCGATTGGGCCTGGTTTCAACAAACTTTCACCGGTGAAATCTGTCCCTCCGGCTCGCAAGACCCGCTATGCACCCCGACGCTTAACCTGACGGCTGAGCCCAGCGGTCTGCCTGACGAATCGTGCTTCAACATCGGACAGTTGATCAGGGTCCGCATTGAGAAAGGGCCTTCCGCGCCGTTCGTAGTCGGTGGACAATTCTTCCTCGAATACGACACTGTAAGGTTGGCATTTGTGGACATCGAACCGGGCGATCCTCCGTTCACGTTCGAGAACTTCGAGTCTATCGACCTCGTTGGGGGGACTATCGATTATTCAGTCGCGACCGACGCGAACCACCCGGGCACAAGCGGCCCGGCAACCATGGCGGTGATCACCTTTCAAGCCATTGCTAATTGTAGCGCATTCGTAAACTTCCGCTCCGACCTCCCACCGACAATACTCAGCGACGGTTCGGGTAGATGGTGGTTTCCGACATTGGGTGATCTGTCCGTGGCCATTGAGACTCTCCCCGACCTGAACTGTCCAGAGGACATTACCGTTAACGCTGATGCCGGTGGGGTGACGGCGGTTGTGTCCTGGGACCCGCCGACGGTCTCTGGTGGTTGCGACGGGCCGGGCGGCGTAACATGCACCTCGGCGCCCGTCGAAGGACTGGATTCGGGATCCACTTTTCCGTCGGGTGTGACGACCATCACCTGTTCGGCGCCCAATTCCTGCGGAGCGACCGGCACCTGCTCCTTTGACGTGGAAGTGACTCTTTACAGCGAAATGGTCGTCGACATTGAGCTCTCTCCGACTATGGCGCCAGGCCCGTTTACTCGTTGCATCACCTTCGAGCTGGGGCGGTGCGGCGTGAGTGACACGACGATACGGCAAGAGATCACATTCGGTGCGCCTTTTGCAGTTCCCGGTTTTGCCGACAATGTCGTCGTACTGGTGCCGGCCGGAACGTGGGATTGTGTAACCGCACGTGACGAATTGCACACTCTGCGGAGCACGGCCGGGGATTTCCGGATTGAAGGCACGGAGTATACCGCGTCATTCACGGGTCATCCCGACTTCGGTGGCAACTGGCTGATCGGCGGCAACCTCGACGGGGATGATTCCATCGACATCGCTGATTTCACGATCTTCAGCACCCAGTTCGGCCCCATCGACCCGAACACGGATTGCAGCGACCCAGGCCCCCACGCCGACATCAACGGCGACGGAATCGTCGACGTGTCTGACGTCGATTTCATCGCACAGAACTTCTTTACCGAGACGGCGTTGGGTTGTTGTGAGTTTGGCCGGCTGACTCAAAGGGAAGGTCCGGTTGCATCAATCTCCGTACAGGAGTTGAAGCGGCGCGGCTTTAGTCACCCGGCGGATGCCGACCTGAACGGCGACGGTGTGGTCGATCTCACTGACATGGAACTGTTCATCGCCACCACACCGGGCTTCGACAAAGAGATTGTTGCCGACCTGCGTCGATAGACCGGACCATCTCGTATAGTAAGCGTTCAGCCATCAGCAGTCAGCTTTCAGCGATCCGCCGAGTGCTGGCCACTGACCGCTGATTTGGAGTTGCGGTGATCAGCGACGGGGCCGATTTTCCCGGCTGGCTGACTGCTGAAAGCTGACCGCTGAACGCTTACCTCGTATATTCAAGCGTGATATTGGCTGTCCCAAACCGTGGCCTGGCTGGCCGGAATGTCCCATCCAACCCGGCCAGAGAGTGTAGTCCGCCGGTTGAAGATTGTGGGACATGACGGGCGACTACGTGTATAGTATCAGGCAGTGGAGCGGGCGGTGACGATCGCCGGGCTGCGTCATGGGGTCTGGTCGGCGTCAGCCTTTCGGACCTGCCTGGCGCTTGGCCCGGAGGAAAGTCCGGACTGGGCAGGGCACGGTGGTTGGTAACGCCAACCCGGGGCAACCCGAGGGAAAGTGCCACAGAAAAGATACCGCTCACTGGATCTTAGCAGTGAGTAAGGGTGAAAAGGTGCGGTAAGAGCGCACCGCGTCGATGGTGACATCGACGGCATGGCAAACCCCACCGCCAGCAAGCTCAAATAGGCGGCAAGAGGCGGCCCGCCTCGTGAGTTCCGCGCGTCGGACACTCGAAGCCGCGGGTAGAGTGCTTGAGCCGTCGGGTGACCGGCGGCCCAGATGAATGATCGTCCGCCGCCGCCCTCAGAGGCCCCAAGCGCAAGCGCGGGGCATTCGACGGGCCTGCGGCGAACAGGATTCGGCTTACAAGCCCGCTCCACTCCTTTTTTCAACCTTGATCGATGATGGAGCAGATAGCAGTACAGCGCCAAGTCGCCGACAAGTGCTGGTGCGAGAATCCTTTCTCGCACCCATATGTGGGACAGGCTTTCCAGCCTGTCATTTGACCGGCTGGAAAGCCGGTCCCACACCCCCAAGAGGGGGGACCGAGAAGGGATTCTCGGTCCAGCGTATTCTAATAAGGGTCCAGCGCCCTCGATCGATGATGGAGCAGATAGGTACGTTGCCAGTGCACGATACCACACAAGACCTTCGCCGCGGGTGGACGCGGGATCGGGCAATGCTCCTGGCGTTCTGGTTGATGCTGGTCGCCGGCACGTGCTCACGGATGGACAGCGATCCGGATATCTGGGGGCACACACTGTACGGCATCCGCCACCTGAGTCTGGGAGAATCGACTCCAAACGATCCCTTCAGTTACACGGCTGCGAACGCGCCCTGGGTCAATCATGAATGGCTGTGCGAGTTGATTTTCGGCCTGCTGTGGCAGAAAATGGGGACGGCCGGGTTTTGGGCCATGCGCCTGATGTTTGTCGCTCTATCGTTGTTCATTGTGCTCTCGCTCACGTACGAATCGACACGCGGCCTGTGGGCTGGGCTCATCCTCCTTCCCCTGGGATGCCTGGAGTTGGCACAGGGCTATTCCTTCCGACCTCAACTATTCACCTACATGGGCCTGGCCTTGGTAATGCTGCTCGCCTGCCGCATCCACCAGCAGCGCCGATGGAGCGTGTGGTGGACGTTTCTAGTTGTACCACTGTTGTGTTGTTGGGTGAATTGGCACGGAGGCTTTGTTGTAGGCCTGTGCTTTCTATCGTTCTTGCTGCTTCATCAATCGGTGGAGCATCTTCGCGGGAACGTGGAACTGTCTCGCCTGGCGGTGACTACCGCCGCAATCCTCGCCGCGTGGTTGGCCACCCTGATTAACCCCTACGGTTTCGGTTTGTGGGCGTGGATGTGGCAGGCACTTTCGACTTCCCGCAGCATGCGGATCACCGAGTGGGCCACGGCGGCGGGTTTTGAACGACAGTACTCGCTGATACCGTTCTACACTATCTCAGCACTGACGGTGGCAACCTTGATACTGACCAGGCGAAAACGGGATTGGTTTGAGTGGGGAATCATGTCGGCCATGTGTGTCGCGTCATGGCTCCAGACGCGTCACAGCGGACTTTTTTGTATGGCTGTTATCGCGTACCTGCCGAAGTACATTGAATCCGCCTTCCCCGGGCTGGCCCGGCCTTCGACGTTCAGCCGAGCGTTCGTTTCAGCCACCTGTATCATCGCCGCCCTGTTTGCGGTGGGCATTCATTTTACGAGTGGGCACAGGCCCACCACCATTCTCGTTGACCTGAAAACACAGCCTTACAACGCGCTGTCGTTCATCAAAGCCAACAAGCTCCAGGGTAATTTCGTCGTGATGTTCGACTGGGCCCAATTCGCCATTTGGCACCTTCATGATACCAGTCGTGTTGCGTTTGACGGCCGCTTCAGAACCGTTTACCCCAAAACGGTGGAAGACGACTACTTTCGATTTCACCTGGGACGGGAACAGTGGAGCAATCTCCTGGACGACTACGACACTCAGCTCGTGCTAATGGGTGCGCACTGGCCGGCGCTGGAGCGAATGAAGCAACGCAAGGACTGGCGAATGGTGTACCACAGCGGTAAGCTCAATTCCCCCATTGGTGTCGATCAGGAGAGCGAGGAGGCGGTAGTCTTCCTGAAGCGGGGCGAGTTCCCGCAGTTTGAAGAGCGCCTGGACCGGGGCCAGGTCATGGTGCCCGTCCGCCGCACGATGTTCAGATTTGACGAGCCGCTGGCGAGCGAGGATTCATAACCCCGGCCGACCAGCCGTTGGGCGATGATCGGATCATTGAGCAGACTGCTCAAGGTTGCCGAGGAGGGAGTCGAGCGATTCTACGAGCGCCGAGAGTTTGAACGGCTTTGTGAGCACGGCATCGCAGGGATGCTCGTGGCAACTGCAAACCCCCAGGAACGAGGCATACCGTTGTAGAACCATCACGCGTAGCCCGGCCTGCGAGCGCCGGGCGCTATCGACCAGCTTCACGCAAGTGATATCGTCGAGGCGGCAGCCGATGACCAGGGCATGGAAGGACGATTCCCCTAGAGCAGCCAGCGCTTCCGCTCCCGTGCCCACGAGCGTTACGTCGTAACCGTGTTGGAGGCGCTTGGCGATGGACCAGCGCATCAACGCATCACCGTCAGCAACGAGAATCCGCGGCTTTGGCACGTTTTTCAATCTGTAGTGCCGCCCCTTGTGGCCGGCACAGCCTCATTGGGCGCCACCCACAAGGGGTGGCGCTACATTCCATCCAGGCCTCGCGGTAGCAGTTACACTTCCCGCTCATTTCCCAGCCGGCGGCGATTGTAGCTCGACCAGTTCCTGTCTGAACAACTCGGTGGTACCGGCGAGGAATCGTTCGAGCGGAATCTCGCCGGCGTCAACCTTGGCCAGCAGCGCACGCTGAGCCTGGTATTCGAGGTTCTCAACGCCGGCTTTGCTTTGCAGCAGCCGCCAGGACTTACGCCGTTCGACACAGAAGAGCACCATCTGCCGCGAAATCGCCAGGGACCTGACCTTGCCGTCCCCGACGTCGGCCTTGATGTACACGCCGAAGTCCGGCACGTAGGAGCGATGCTGCTTGTTCAGGTGGCGGCGACACACGACGTCGTTCTGCGTGATGCGGGGGAGCATCTCCTGAAGGTCGATCATGCCGGCGGCCTCCTCGTCGCCGATCCGTTTGAAATGCCGGCGGAAGCGGGCTTCGGTCGCTGCCCAGTGGGCTACCGTGTACCGATAGCTTTCGCGCGTGGCCTTGAACTGCGTCGTCCACCAGTCGGCTTTCGGTGTGGGGTTGCCTTTCAGATCGAGCGTTTCCGTGTAGCTCTCACCGGCGGAGGGGTTGAAGATGAACTCCGGGATGCCGCGCGAGTCGCGTATCCGCTTGGCCTGGATGGTGGCCACGTCGTCGGCCACGCCGTGTTCCGGCTGGCAGGTGGTGAAGCATTGCAGGAACGCGGTCCCGCGGTACTCCAGGGCGTCGAGGAGTACCCGATAAAGCTTGGCGGCGTTGGCCATGGACACCTGTGCCACGTAGGGAGAGCCGTGTCCGGAGGTGAAGGTTTCAGCCAGTCCCTTTTTCTCAATCAGTTTGCCTTGGCTGGCAGCCCCCAGTTGATTCATGTCGAACCCGCCGGGCAAGGGGGAAGAGTCGGAGTTCTGCCCGCCGGTGTTGGAGTACACCTGGGTGTCCAACATCAACATCTTGACGTTGGGGCGGTTCTGCAAGACCACCTTGGAGACGTTCTGGAAGCCTATGTCGCCGAATCCGCCGTCTCCGCCGATGGCCCAGGCTTTGGGCAGCTCGATGATCTCCTGATCGGTCATCAGCGTGTCGGTCATGTGGGTGTAGTCGAAGTAATCCTGCTCGTCGATCACTTCCCCGTCACGGTGAGGGCCAACCCGTCGCTGGCGCTCTGGGCTCTGAAGCAGGGCGTCGGCCAGCCGCTCCGGAACAACCGACCGCCGGGCGTGGTCCATGATGAAGCTCTCGCCCATGATCCAGGTGATGGTAGCCCCGTCCTGGAACAGCGAGTTCATCCACGGGTAGGGATGCGGGTTGTTGGGCGGCGTGGAGCCGTACACTGTGTTGCAGCCGGTGCAGGCCCCCATGGCCATCACCGACATCCCGTTGGCCAGGCGACCATCGACCGCCTGCAAGTCCTTGTGATTGAACGCGTCCTGCCGCATGACTGAAACCAGGGCGTCGATGATCTCGCGGTCGGACAACTGGCCGTGTTCGGCGATGCGTTTTTGCGTGTCCTCCGGGCTTTCCCCGCCCAGGCCCATGATGGTGTGTGCGACGGCCCTGCGGAACAGGTCATACTGCTTGCGGTCGCTTTGGGCCAGTTGTGACAGCCGCTCCGAGCCTTGTTTCTCGATCTGGTCGGCTTTGGCCCGCAGCCGATCCGCCTTGGCGTGATACAACGGCCGCATGTAGGCTTCGGTCACGCTGGCCACCGCCCGCAGCACGCTTTTCTCGCCGCATCCGGCACACGCACCATCACCCGAGGCCAGTGCCTCATAATTACGCCGCACCATTAGATGGTTGCGTAAGGTGGCGGCACGCGAGTCCTGCGGATTATCGTCGTCGTACAGTCCCAGGAACTTCTGCCGCGTATCGGGGAGCAGATCGAAGAACCCCATGGTGGTGGCGTAGCGGGTGTTGAGCTCCTCACTGTCGGGCTCCATTCGCAACGCCTGATGGCTGCCGCATTCGGTCACGCACTCCGCACAGCCCTTGCACAGATCGGAGACGAAGATGGCGAACAGCCCGCCGTTGCCCGGATTCTTCTTTTCGATGTTGGAGAAGATGGCGTTCGATTTTGTGTACGCCAGCGGCAGGATGTCAATGATGGAAAACAGTTGCTCCTTAGCCTGCTCGGATACCTCTGCGAGCGCACGAACCTCCTGGCGAACGAGGTCCTTGAACGGCTTGGCTTCCTTGGCCTTCACCAAACCCAGCATCGCCGAGCGCACACGTTGCTCGACCTCCGGTATGGCCGCCATCAGTTTCCTCCGCTCACCGCCATCGGTCACATAGTGCCGCACCGCGGTCTGCAACACCGTGGAGATGTCTTGGGCGGTGTTGGGCAACGCCGTGTCCGGACACACCGCGATGCACTCCATGCACTGCGTGCAGTTCTCCGCGATGAACACCGGCGTCTCCCGCCGGGCGCCATACTTGGAAGCCGTGGCTCCCGTGGCCGAGGCCATAATACCCACCGAGGCCAGCGTCGAGGCGGGCTGGTGATAACCCAGTCCGGCCCGGAACTCCTTGTCGAATACTTCCACCTGAAACACCGGGGCGCGATCCGGCTGGCCCGTCGCCGGCACGCATCGATCGCACCCTCCGTTTCCGCCGCCCTCCGCCGGCTGCGGCAGCATGGGAAGTCCACGCATGCTCGAGCGGTCCTCCGCTTCCACCGGTCCGTAGGGAACTTCCCGCACCCGCTCGAACCCGGCGGTCATTACCTGCATGTTGGCTTCGACCACGGCATCGCCGAATCGGCCGAACTTCTTCTCGTATTGTTTCCGCACCACGTCGCGGTATTGCTTCTGATCGATCCCGTTCTGCTCGAGGAAGGGCGATACGCGAAAGAACGCCCCGAGAAACGCGTTGCCCTGCATGCGTAATTGCAGTTCCGGGCGCGGCGTGGCGTCATGGGAAATCTCAAAGCCGGGCAGTGTGTACAAGCGGATCTTCTTGTCGATGATGGTCCGCCGCAGGTCTTGCGGTATCCGCTCCCAGGCCAACTCCGGAGTCTCCGCCGACTCCCACACGAAGGCCCCGCCCTCGGTCAGCCCATCGAGCGGGTTGATATGGGTAAACGCCTTGGGATCGCAGCACAGCACCACGGTGACGTGCCGCAGATCGCAATTGACGCGGATCCGCTCCGGGGCCACCACCAGGAAGTAGCTGGTTGGTGCCCCCTTTTTCTCGGAACCGTACTTGGGGTTGGCGCTGATGTGCAGGACCTCTTTGAGGCGGCCGTCATCGTCGTACTCGTTTTCGCGCCGGGCGATGGACTCGCCGAAGTGGCCGATGATCTCGCCCAGGTTCTTGCCCGTGGTGATCATCCCCCACCCACCGATGGAATGCAGGCGGACGGCGATGGCCCCTGCGGGCAGGAGCGAAGGCTGGTCGTCCGAGACGACGGCGTAAGGATGATCGACGCCGAGGTTGAAGTGGGTCACGCCGTCAGCCGCCCCCTTGCCGTCCTGCCGCTTGCCTTCCTCAGCCACGTATTCGTAAACGCCGATGATGTGTTCGGGCCGGAAGTCGCGCGACCCCAGGCCGTACACGCCGGTGAAGTTACGCGGTATTTCCTCGTGGGTGATGACAGCCATGCCTTCGCGGTGGGGGAAGCCCGGGCGGATGTAGGATTTCGTCAGGGCCGTGCGCACATCGCGGGCCAGCGGGTTGTCCCCCGCGAGCGGCTCGTCGGTGCGCTCCAGGATCATGCAGGCGGTCTTGCCGCGCAGGGCTTCGACGATGGCCCGGGTGGGGAAAGGCCGCAGCACGTTGACGTGAATCGAGCCGACCTTGGCCTGGCGGGTCTCGCGCAGGTAGTCGACGGCCGCCTCGATATTCTCCGCAGCGGAACCGAGCGAAATGTAGACGAAGTCCGCATCCTCGGTGCGGTACTTGCTAATCAGACCGTAGGAGCGGCCGGTCAGTTCGGCGAATTCGTCGTAGGCCTCTTCCAGGAACTTCATGATCGGCTCGGCGAAATTGTTGCGCCGTGCCACGACGCCGTTCATGTAATGTTCCTGGTTCTGCACCGGACCCAGCAGAATCGGATTTGTCAGGTCGATCATCTGCGGCACGCGGCGCCGCTTCGGTCCGAACAGCTTCCGTTGGGCCTCGGTCGGGCAATCTATGATGTCGTCCGGGGCACCGAGGAACTCGCGGATCAACTCCGATTCGTGCATGAAGAAGGTGCGCTCCAGGTGCGAGGTCAAAAAGCCGTCCTGAGTGTTGATCCCCGGCGTCAGGCTGAGTTCGGTCACCCGGCGCAGAATCAGCGCCTGGTCCGCCGCCTGCTGTGCGTCCTTGGCAAACAAAATGATCCACCCCGTATCCATCGCCGCGTAGATGTCATCATGACCGCAATGAACGTTCAGGGCGTGCTTGGTCAGGGCTCGAGCGGCGACCTCCACCACCATGGTGGAGCACTTCCCCGGAGCGTGGTAATACTGCTCCAGGGCGTACACCACGCCCTGGCCGGACGTAAAATTCACCGTGCGCTTCCCGGTCACCGAGAAGGCCACCGCCCCTCCCTGCGCTGCATGCTCTCCCTCGGCCTCGACCGCCAGCTTGGGCTGGCCGAAGACGTTTAGCTTGCCTGTGGCAAAGGCCTCCTGGTACATCTCGCCCATCTCCGTGGACGGCGTGATCGGATAAAACACGCCGCCGTCGGCGATGCGGGCTTCAGTATGACGGCTGACTAGTTCATTGCCGTTCGTGGTAACGCGGATACCGGGATACCGTGGTCTGGTTTTCATAAATACCTCTGTGGGACCGGCTTTCCAGCCGGTCAAACCCTTTGTGTAGCGGGTCACCGATTGTGCATCAAGCACCGGGCCATCGCCGAATTTTGGGGGACAAGAACCCGACGACTATAACATAACATATTCCTGCGGTTCCCACTACCCCGCCGACGATATTGCAGGACAGCGACATGCCCCTAAGATACGTGGCCGTGACAAACCGCGTCTACATATCAGAACTCAACGACTATATCGGCAAACGGGCGACGCTTAATGGCTGGGTTTACAGAGCCCGAGCCAGCGGCAAGATCGCCTTCATCACGGTTCGTGACGGCACCGGTTTGTGCCAATGCGTGGTCGAAAAAAACGATACCACCGCCCCCTTCTTCGATGCCGCCAAAAAACTGCCGCAGGAAACCTCGCTGCGCATTACCGGCACCATCCACGCCGACCAACGGGCCGTCGGCGGCGTCGAGCTGCGCGACATCACCAACTGCACCACGGTCGGTGCCTCCCACGAATACCCCATCACCCCCAAGCCCCACGGCACCGATTTTCTGATGAGACATCGCCATCTGTGGTTCCGTTCGCAACGGCAGTTCGCCATCCTGCGGATCAGAGCCACCGTGGTCGATGCCATTCGGCAGTTCTACAACAAGCGAGGCTTTATTCTAATCGACACGCCGATCTTCGCCCCTGCCATCGGCGAAGCCGCCTCCACCCTGTTTCAGGTGGACTACTTCGGCGAGCCCGTTTTTCTCGCCCAGACCGGCCAGCTTTACGTCGAAGCCGCCTGCATGGCCCACGACAAGGTCTACTGCTTCGGGCCGACGTTTCGCGCCGAGAAATCCAAGACCCGCCGACACCTCACCGAGTTCTGGATGGTTGAGCCGGAGATCGCCTTCTGCGATCTGAACGACCTGCTGTGTCTGGCGGAGGACTTTATCTGCAGCATTCTTTCGCGCGTTCTGGCCGATCACCGTGCGGATCTGGAATCGCTGGGGCGCGACGTCGGCGGACTCGACAAGATTGAAAAACCGTTCGTACGTCTCACCTACGCCGACGCGGTCGACATACTGCACGGAGCACAGGCCAAGGCGTTGCTTGAAGAGGATCTCGAGAACAAGACGGCTCGTGTACGGCAACTCGACGCAGACATCAAAGATCTGGAGAAGACCGAGGCTGCCGCCACCAAGGCGTGGCAAAAAGAAAAAGCCGCACAGCAAATCCAGGCTGCTCGCGAGGAACGATCTGAGCTCAACGAGCAGATATCCAACATCCCCACCCATATGAAGCTGGCCGCCGAGTTTGAATGGGGCACCGATCTGGGAGGGTCGGACGAAACCATCATCTCGCGCCTGCACCGCCGGCCCGTTTTTGTCAGCCATTACCCCAAAGAGGTCAAGGCCTTCTACATGCGTCTGGACCGCGACAACGACCAACTGGTGGAAAACTTCGACCTGCTGGCTCCCGAAGGCTTCGACGAGATCATCGGCGGATCGATGCGCGAGGAGGATTATGACATTCTCTTGCGGCGCATCAACGAATACGACTTGCCTGTGAACGACTTTGAATGGTATCTTGATCTACGCCGGTATGGCACCGTCCCCCACGGCGGCTTCGGCCTCGGCGTGGAGCGCACCGTCGCATGGATCTGCGGCCTCAAACACATCCGAGAGACCATCCCCTTCGCCAGAATGATGGGTAAGATTTACCCGTAAAGCAAAACCGGAGCACTCACATGAACACTGACGACACCGAAAAACGACCTGGAATTGACGTTCAACTGACCATGGCGGTCGAACGGTTCAAGCCCGGGGCCCAGATCGGGCACTACAGGATTCTCGAGGTACTGGGCGAGGGCGGATTCGGCATGGTCTATCTGGCCGATCAGACCGAGCCGGTGCGACGGCGAGTGGCGTTGAAAGTCATAAAGCCGGGCATGGACTCGGCGGCGGTAATCGCCCGCTTTAAGGCTGAAGAACAAGCCCTGGCCATCATGGATCACCCGAACGTGGCCAGGGTGTTCGACGCCGGCACCACCGAACGGGGTCTGCCCTACTTCGTGATGGAGCACGTGGCCGGGATACCCATCACCGATCACTGCGACCGACATCAGGTCGGCATCGAAGAACGGTTGAATCTGTTCATTAAAGTCTGCCAGGCGGTGCAGCACGCTCATCAAAAAGGGGTGATCCACCGGGACATCAAGCCGAGCAATATTCTGGTGGCCTACCGGGACGGCGAATCGGTGCCCAAGGTGATCGACTTCGGCGTGGCTAAGGCGATCGAGCAGCGGCTCGCCGAAGAGACGATCTTCACCGGACAAGGTCAGCTCATCGGCACGCCGGCGTACATGAGTCCCGAGCAGGCGGAGATGACGGCCCAGGACGTCGACACCCGCAGCGACATTTACTCACTGGGCGTGTTGCTGTACGAGCTGCTGACCGGGTCGTTGCCGTTTGATCCGAAGTCGCTGCGTCGAGTGGCCCTGGATGAGATCCGTCGCATCATCCGGGAGGTCACCCCTCCCAAGCCGAGCACCAAGCTGAGCAGTGTGATCATAGACGGCGACGCTAAATCGACCGCCCCGGCCCGCAACCGCAACACCGACGCCCGTTCGTTGACCCGTCGCTTGCGCGGTGACCTGGACTGGATCACCATGAAGGCGATGGAGAAGGAGCGTTCCAGGCGCTACGCCACAGCCTCGGATTTCGCCGCCGACATTCAGCGTTACCTGGCCGACGAGCCGGTGGTGGCTGGCCCACCAAGCACCAGCTACCGCGTCAAAAAATTCGTTTACCGCAACCGTGGTTTGGTTTCAGCCGTAGCGGCCGTCTTGATCGTGCTGATCGCCGGGTTTACCGCTACCAGCATCGCCTGGCGGCAGGCGGTCCGGGCCCATGCCCGGGCAGAGGCCAATCATGCCGAGGCTCAGCGGCAGGCCGCCATCGCCCAGGCGGTCAACGACTTCCTGGTGGACGACATGCTCGCTTCGGTTGACCCCAAGGTGGCCCAGGGCCGCAAGATTACCGTCGAAGAGGTGCTTTCCAACGCCACCATAGCGATCGACACCGCCTTTGCCGACCAGCCCAAGATCAGAGCCTCTGTCAGAAGGACCATCGGAAAGATATACATGAGTCTCGGCCTGTACGATCAGGCGGACGCCCATCTGCAAGCAGCGGAAGCCTCCCAGACAAGCTTGCTGGACGATGAAGACCCCCAGATGCTGCAGACCAGAACCGAACTGGGCACGCTACTCCTGCTGCAGGGAAAGTATCGCAGGGCAGAGGAACTCGTCCGCCGCACGCTTCAGGCGAAACGCCGCGTTCTTGGTGATGAGCACCCCGATACCCTGAAGTCCATGGACAACCTTGCCACGGTCCTAGCCCACCTCGGTCGATACGCTGAGGCGGAGGAGTTGAGTCGCCAAACGCTTCAAATACGACTTCGCCTGTTTGGTGACGAGCAGCGGGAAACTCTGGGATCGATGAACAACCAGGCCAATATCCTGGTCAGCCAGGGTAAGTATGCCGAGGCGCTGGGGTATCGACGTAAGACCCTCGATCTTCGACGCAAGCTGCTGGGGGACGATCATCCCGAGACGCTGGCGTCGATGAACAACTTGGCCAACCTGCTCGCACGTCTTGGGAAACACGGCGACGCAGAGGTGCTGCAACGGGAGACGCTGCAAGCACGTAGCCGCATACTAGGGGAGGAGCACCCCGAAACCCTGGCCTCCATGAACAACTTGGCCGCCGTGCTCAAACGCCAGCGAAAGTATGGCGAAGCCGCCTCGCTGCACCGCAAAACACTTGAGATCCAAAGACGGGTCCTGGGTGATGAACACCCCGACACGTTGGGTTCGATGAACAATCTGGCGATCGCCCTGAAGCTTTTGGGCAAGCTGGCAGAAGCGGAGGAAGTTCTGCAAGAGGGGTTACGGATTCAAGGCCGCACCCTCGGTGAGGAACATCCGCGTACGTTGCAGATCATGCACAACCTTTCACTGGTGCTTCGCGACCTGGGCAAGTACTCCGAGGCGGAGTCGCTGCACCGCAAGACCTACCAGACCGATCGCCGCGTCTTCGGCGACACCCACCCCGAGACCATTCGCGTGTTAAGAACCCTGATCAAGCTATATCGCGTGCAAGGCAAATCGGATGAGCAGCGGGCCGCCATGTCCGAAATGATCGGGCTGCGTAAACGCCTGGCCGAGCGTCCCGACGCCGACGCCGAAGCGCTGAATCACTATGCCTGGGTGCTGCTGACCTGTGAGCCGGAAGATCTGCGTGATCCCGCAGCAGCCTTGCCGGTCGCCCAACGGGCGGTGGAGATGACCGACAGCACGGCCGACGCCATACTCGATACCCTGGCCCTCGCCTATCAGATGACCGGGCGGCTCGACCTGGCTATTGAGACGCAAAGAAAGGCCCTTGCCCTGTTACCGAAGGGCGCCTCCGCGGCACGCCACGAGTATGAGCAAAGGCTCAACGCGTTTCTCGAAGAGAAGGCCACGAAATGACAGTAGCGCCACCCCTGGTGGGTGGCGCACCCTCGTTCTGCGCCACCCACAAGGGGCGGCGCTACAGAAACGACAGGCAACCCACAGAGCCCACGGATTCGAATCCGTGGGTTTCGGATGGCAATCCGTGGGTCCGCCGAACCGCAGTTTGGGTGCGCGTCAAGTTAAGGGGTACGTGTGAACGCGGTGTGGCTGGCGTGTGAAACGGGTCTGGAACGGCTGATCCGAGCCCCAAGCGCCAGCGCGGGGTGTTGGCTCGGGCGCCCGGCGGCACCCGTCGCTTGCGCTCCGGGCTCGGTTCACGAATCTACCCACAATCCTGACGCAGACCCCGGATCGCCCATACTAACCCAGCCGGGTTGAAATTCCTACAGCGTCCAGTTACAATCGGGTTTCGTGTTGTTCGGGAGGGGAAGCTCCCGCCTTGAACTCTTGTATGACTCAGTTTCTTGTTAAGGAGTGAGAAAGATGAAAGTGTGCAATGCGATCGTTGTTACGTTTGCGGTTCTCGAATACCTTTTGTCCTCGTCGGTAGCTCTGGCCGAGCCCGTGGGGACCGCTTTCACCTATCAGGGTGAGCTAACTCTGATAGACAAACCGGTCGACGGTGACTGCGACTTCGAGTTCACCCTGTTTGATGACCCGATCCTTGGCGATCAGGTGGGCCAGGCGTTGACGCCGACGGTAGGGATCGTAGACGGGCGATTCACCGTCCCGCTGGATTTCGGCGATGTCTTTGACGGCCAGGCCAGGTGGCTGAACATCCGTGTCTGCTGCCCGTCGGCTTGTGCCCCGGGGTACACTTTGCTGGACCCGCGTCAGGAGCTGACGCCCGCCCCGCACGCCATCCGGGCAACGGAAGGCGTCGGAGGTGAGAATGTGCTCACTGTTTCGGACACTTCGGTCGGGATCGGCACCTCCCAACCGAATCCAGGGGACGCCCTGACGGTCGTCGGCAAGGTGTCCATCAGCAACGGTAACTTGGCGATCAACAGCGGTGACTTGGCGGTCGGCGGAACCAATGCGCTGAACGTCGACCCCACCACCAGCGCCGTCGGGGTCGGGACTGCCACGCAACAGGTTCCCGCCCTGGAGGTCGACGGCGACGTTGCCATCAACAACGGTCTCTTGCAGATCGATGGTTTTCTGTTCACGCAAGAATCCTTTTCGGGGAGGGCGGATGACCTTGCCCCCACGCCAGGTTCCAGGGAGGGCTAGGCTCCTGCCGAGCTGTGGGAGGGCGAAGCCCATCGATTAGCCAGGGTGGTCTCGCCGGTAGCGACTAGGCTGGCGATTAGGGCGACATCCAAAGAGAGCAGCATCCTGATCGACACCTCCACCTTTAGCGTCAGCGGCAACAGCAACCTGGACGGCAACCTGACCATCGGCGACTCCATCACCATCGACGGGATCGCCGATACCATCACCGCCACCGGCGGGAAGATCAGTTTCGACAATGAGAACCTGGTCACGACGGGCAAGATCGCGATCGGCACCCTCAGTGACAGCATTGCGTTTCCATTGGCGGTACTAGGGACGGACCGGGCGGCCCTCTTCCAGGCAACCAGCAGTACTGCTGGGACACCCGTAAAGGTGGCCTCAATCCGAGCAGCGACGACCGGAACGGCGATCGCGGGCTTCGGGGCAAGACTGAAGTGGGACGTTGAGTCTGACAACGGGATTATCTCTGACCAGGTGGGTACTGTCGATGTTCTCTGGACCAACCCGACCTTCCCGGGCTCGTCAGACATGGTATTTGGCCTCAGAGACGATGCCCTTGTGGCCGAGCGGATGCGGCTCACCTCCCAAGGGAATCTCGAGGTCGTCGGGACCATAACCAGCGGCGGTTCCATCACCATCGACGGGGGAGCCAACAGCATTAACTCGACCGCTGACCTGGACCTCCAGACTGCCGGAACCAGCCGCATCTTTCTTGACAATACCACAGGCAACGTCGGGATCGGAAGAACCCCGACGACCAATGATCTTGAGGTTGAAGGAACCGCCTCCAAGACGACCTCCGGTTCGTGGCTGGCCAACTCCGATCGGCGCATCAAGCGGAATGTCGAAGCGATAAGCGATGCTCTGAGCAAGCTGGACAAGGTGCGCCTGGTCAGCTTCAAGTACACCGACCAATACCGCGCCGAGCATCCCTCCATTGAGGACCGCCGGTACCTCAACGTGATTGCTCAGGAGTTTGAGGAAGTATTCCCTGAATACGTGAAACGCAGCGGAGACAAGCTGCCCAGCGGTGAGGAGATCCTCCAAGTGGATCCCTGGCCGGTGACGATCTACTCGGCTGCCGCGGTGCAGGAACTGCACGCCGTCGTGAAGAAACAGCAAGGTCACATCGCCGAGCTTGAGGGGCGTCTGTCAGCGCTCGAGGCCATCCTGGGTGCGCAGGCGCGGGTCACGGAGGGAGGTGTCCAATGAAGCGGGGACTTTGGGAAAGGGTCGTGTCGGGCAGTACGCGCTCTACTCGGGTATCGCGTTCTCCGAGCCCCAAGCGCCAGCGCGGGGTCCTGGGCGGCAATGATGACTTGCGTATGGGACAATCTGTGGCGGGCATTGTGGGTTCGGATCATGTTGCCGGCGAGATGAAACGACGCTCTTTGCGGACGTCAAGACCCGTCGCTGGCGCTCTGGGCTCGGATCGTTGCGCTGTGACGGCGTCACGGGCCGTTGCGATCGCTGCCGCTGTTCGACACGTCAAAGGCGCTGCACTCCTCACGGCGCTGTCGCTGTCTTTTCTGCTGTGCGTTCCGGTTGCGCTGGGCCAGAGCGGTGGCGGTGGGTTTGACCTTGCTTGGCACACCGTCGACGGCGGGGGCGGGACCAGTACGGGCGGCGGATTTGTACTCAGGGCCAGCATCGGCCAGGCGGACGCCGGTACGCTCAGCGGCGGAGACTTCGTTCTGCGCGGCGGGTTCTGGGAGCGGGTGGTGCCCCCGGCGGTAGAGGGGGTGGTGCCGACCGCTTCCGGTTGGGGCCTGATGGCCATGTCGCTGTTGCTTTTGAGCGCTATCACCGTCAAGTTTGGTCGGCGGCCCTCTGCCAAAGCGGCAGCGTGACAGCTTGCTTCGCAAGGACGGGGCACCCTACGCGTCATGGACGGGGGTCACGTATCCGTTGCCGGCACGCAGATTGCGGCAGCGCTGCATCGCTTGGCAGACTCACCTTCTTTGGAACCCCGAGACGAGTGTGCGCAGGGCGAGTTCCCGCAGGGACCAGGCCCTGACACCGCCGGCGGTGTGGTGCCGCCAACGATCCGAGACGCGCCCGTAAGGAAGCGAGAGACACACTCGGCAACCGTAACGAACCGGACGACCGTACGCTCCCTCACGGTCGCGTCTCTGATCAAGATTCGGCGTCGGGAGCGTCCGGGGGGATTAGCTCCTGCAAGCGGACTTCAAGGTCGACGGGGCCGGCGGCTACGATGGCGGTCTGTTTGTGAAACTGCATGCGGACGATCGTTCCCAGGCGTTCGAATGAGCGGACGAAAACTTCGTCGCCTTCGCTGAGGTGATTGATCCAGTCGACCCAACGTTGGTGTGCCTGGCGGGCTTCGTTGAGTGCCCGGGCCTGTTTCTGATGTTCCAGGCTTTGCTTTTCGGCTTCGAGCCTGGCGTCGACGGCGTCCCTGCGGGCATTCTCCGCCTGCCGCCGGGATTCGAGGGTGCCGGCGATGGCTCTGGTCAGCGCCTGATGCCGGGCGTCCAGATGTGACCGGGCTCGTTCGATCATCTTGTGCCCCATGCCCAGGCGTTGGGCGATCACCAGGGCGTTGCTGTTGCCGGGCTCACCGATCCGTAGTCGATACAAGGGCTTGAGCGTCTGGGGGTCGAACTCGACACAGGCGTTGTCGACGCGCGGTTCGGTATAGGCTACGGCTTTGAGGGCGGACAGGTGGGTGGTGATGCAGCCGGACGCTCCGATTTTCAGAAGCTCCTGCATGATGGCCCGGCCGATGGCTGCACCCTCGTCGGGATCGGTGCCGGCACCAAGCTCGTCGATGAGCACCAGACTGTCGCGATCAGCACGCTTGAGAATGTCCAGCAGATTGGAAAGATGAGAGCTGAAGGTGCTCAACGATTGCTCGATGCTCTGTTCATCGCCGATGTCCACGAAGACGTTGTTGAAGATGGGCGTGCGGGGACCTGGTCCTACGGGAATGGGGATGCCGGCCTGGGTCATCAAGGTGAGCAGGCCCAAGGTCTTGAGGGCCACCGTTTTTCCACCGGTGTTGGGGCCGGTGATGACCAGGAGGTCGAAGTCGTCACCCAGGCGAATGTCGATGGGCACCACCTTAC
>JAZGDL010000320.1:0-2752 GCA_036477795.1 Phycisphaerae bacterium | reverse complement strand
TTAAGATAAGCCTTGCTCTGCTTCACCTTCTTGAGGCCGGCAATGGCCCTTATCTCCCTGAGAAGCTTCCTAAGAGCGCCGTTGCCGGTCACTTCGAACACGCCAAAATCGGAGTCCACCGTGAAATGGTGCATGTAGCCGTAAGACACCACCTTGTCCCGCACGCGGTAATGGGGGCCGGCGATCAGATTTGCGGGGAGAATCTGGGCGGCCGACCGGTTCGCGGGAACTTCGAATGTCTGACTCGCGCCGGGCGTCGCCGCGGCGAAGAATAGAATAAGGCAGGCGGGAAGCAGCATCATCCCACTGCGCTCTATGATGCTTCGACTTTCCCGCTCAACCGCCCATGGCCGATGGCCAGTCCCGACCCTGCCCCGTTTATCCACTTTCCCCGGATCGGTCGCGCCAACAGCCTCACGTTTCATCAGACTTTTCATCACACGTTCTCCTCAACGGTATTAAGTGTCTCAGTATACCTCATTCATCGTGCTGCACAGCGGACCGCACGACGATTCGGATTTTGAACTCAGAAATTCACGTTCGCTCGTAGCCCCAATATGACAGCCGTATCATTCGCAACTACGCCCGGGTCCACGATCTGGACATCGGGCGTGATGTGGAACCAGGGCACGATTTCAATTTCGTAGAACAGTTCCACGCCTTGCTCTTCGCTGTCGAGTCCGATCAGGTCCGCGACCGCGCCGTCAATGAGGTCGACGTAGAAATAGCCGATCCCGAACGAATCGTTCGGCCGACCGGGCAGGATGCCACGGCCGCCAACGCCCGCGGCCACGCTCCACTGGACCGGATTGGTGTCTTCGTCGGCGAGCCCAGCCATGAGGAAAACACCCCACCCCTGATGGTCGGCCCGCCCGTTCCGCAGATCAACAGGCTTGGACGTGTCACCGCTGAACACCTGGAGGTACTGCCACCCGCTGTAAATGACGGCCCACGTCGTGTCCTCGCTCGTCAACGGCGTGCCCTTGATTATGTTGGGGAGCTGGCCACTGTCGAGCGTGGCGTAATCGCCATTCCATGAGTAAGAATAGCCAACCAACTGCCCACCGGGCAGGCCGCTTAGGCTGTGCCGAAGGTCGACGGCGGCGAACGCGTTCCATTCCCGTCCGAAGTCATCAAGCCCCACTCTCTGCGATGATTCCCGCGAATCCATGACCATCACCGCTAACGAAAGGTCTTTGGTTAGACGCGCAAAGGCCCCGGCCCCGAGCGACGTGACATATGGCTCGGTAAACGGCATGACCGGGACGGCGGTCAAAGCCAGGTTCATGAACTGGGTCTTACCGACGTGCGGATTCAGTCCCGCAAATTCGCCCAGGTTAGCATTGTGATGGGTGTCGGACCTGCCGAACCACACGCCGAATTGCTCACCAAAGAATTGTGTGTAGTACAGGCTGGTTATCGATAGGGTGTCGTCTTCCAGTTCATTGGCAACCGGCAGGATCGCGTTGTAGCTGGGCGCCATGATCGTCCCGGCACTTTTCAGAACCGATTCTCCGACATCCCATTCGGCCCGCATTACGATGAGCCCGCCCGGTATCAGGCCCATTCGGTGAAGATCTAGGGCGGCCCACAGATCCCCCGATGCGCCGAACGCGGTATCTTCTTCCGCGCCGCCATCGGCGACGTTTTGAAGAAGCGGCGTCAGCGAGCCCCTGAAATTGATCCCCTTCCTGGCTAGCTCGCTTCGACGCCCGCCCCAGTCGCCCAGCAGATAGGCGCGCGAAGACAGGTCGCCGCCAAAATCCTTTAGCGGGAGTATCCCCCCGTGACGCTCTTTGGCTGACGGCTCCTGTGAAGTATCGGCGTCCGAACCGCTGGTCTGGCTCAATGCAATCGCGGGGACGACGAAGAGCGTCAGCACAAACGCGAATAACCTAATCAAAATTCCGTCAAAGGTCGCATCAGACCTTGCTTTTCGTACAGATCTCGCATCATCGATTGCTTCCATCCCTAGGACGAATTTTTTCAATATTTATCTCTTGTGCGGCCAGGCGGGCAGCGGATTCTGCCTTCTACGAAAACAATCGAAACCGGTTGCCCGCACCCACACTAATCGGTGGGCACCTCGTAGTCGGTACCGTACTCGGCGTTGATCTCGTCATAGATCTTCTGGACGACCTTGGGGAAAGGCTCGCGGCCCCCCAAAACGAAGTCCGAGAAGCCGATCCGGGTACTCCGGTCCGGCGGCAGTTTCTTTTGTACTGCCGGTTGCGGCCAGATGTCCTCGTCGATCACCGCCATCCGCACTCGGATGTCATCCTTGGTGATGTTCCACACCATGTAGTCCGTGGCCATGGAGAGCGGGCCATCGTAAGTCGAGCGAACCTGAGCCAGCATATCCGGCAGCGTGTCAAAATCGTTGAAGAAATGATAGCCGACCGCCATGCGGGGCTTGGTTATCGACATGACTTTGCCGAACTGAGCGGGCGATGTGTGGACCTGTGTGCCGACGTTCAACCCTGCACCGGCCGTCCAATTCTGCTTTTCAATTAGTATCCTCGGCGTCGCGAAGGCCTCGTGGATGGCGATGTCGGCCCCCACCGTATACTTCAACCACCATTTGTTCGGATAGGTGTCGCTGCTGTACGCAAACTTCAGTCCGTTCCACTCGAGGATGAAGCTCACGGGGCCATCCAGCGCGTGGATCGCAGGAATGCTGCGGATGGTGACGCCGTTCTCCTGGTAGATCACCTGGTTGATGCCCTTGTAGTCGAACTCGGTGACCTCGAGC
>JAZGDL010000032.1:0-46707 GCA_036477795.1 Phycisphaerae bacterium | reverse complement strand
GGTTTTCTGATCCGCTCGGACCCGTGAACGCGGACAGTATTTTTGGAGGTAGGCTACTGAGATAGAAACGCAGACGCACGGGTGCCCCGCCCTCTCTGAGGGTGGGGGACGGATTGGCATGAAGGTGACCCCCGACCCCGTCCTTTGGAACGGGCCGAGGGACCCATGGCCAAGGATCAGCGTCAAAACAATAGTGGTTTCGGCCGCCGTCTTGTCGTGAAAACTGGCAGTTCTCAGGACTCAAAACGTGTGACCGGTACCGTGTCCCGAAAGGGGCGCGGGCCGGACCGCCTTTGAGTCCGGGTATGCCAGTACCTCACGACGAGGGCGCGTTTCGGTTTCGCGCCCTCTTTCATTGCGCTCGCCCGCCGGTTCTGTGGGATGCACATGGGGTGTGCCCCTGGCTGGGTGAGGCGCGAAGCAGATTGGTTGGCAGGTGTCCCACGCCGACCATTCGTAAATGGATGCACTTTAATAGGAGAATCGGAAATGGTAGAAAAAACGAGACTATTCTTGATCGGAATGTGCTCTACTGCGGGGTTGTTCGCTCTGCCCCCTGTCCTGGGTGCCAGCGACGGACTGCAACCATGGGAATTGTGGGGACAACTCCCAGAGAACGTCACAGGTAACAGTCCGGCAGCAACAGACACCCATTGGTACGCGTTTGAGGACGCCTGTTTTTCAGATGCAACTTGCATCGGGACGGTGTACGCTGAGGTTTCAGCCGATGGAACTGTTGGTCCGTGGATTTCCACCACAGATCGTACCCTACCCCGATGGATATTCTCCGCCGTCGTGACAGATACCCACATGTATCTCGTCGGTGGTAAAGTGGGGAACCCGGGCGGCAATACCGGTCTTGTGGAGTATGCCCCCGTCAACCCGGATGGGTCACTTGGCCCCTGGGCCACGACCTCACCGCTCAACAATCCCCGTGAGAGCTTCGGGCTGGTTGTGAGTGGTGACCATCTCTACGTCCTCGGGGGAACCATCCATAGCGCCGGTTTTGGCGTAGGGCGGATTACCGAATACGCACGCATCAACCCGGATGGATCACTTGCAATGTGGCAAGCGGGACCACAACTGAACGAGCGTCATCCAGGTTGCGCTGCGGCAGCCATCGATGGTCATGTTTACGTTTTCGGGGGAGGGGTGCATGGTTACAGAACCAATACGGTCGAAAGAGCCGCGATAAACCCAGATGGCTCGCTAGGACCATGGGAACATGATACCCCTCTCACTGAGTTCCGTAACGAGATGGGCATAGCAGTTTTCGGAAGCACAGTTTACTTGGCTGGTGGGCACAGCGGGACCTTCGGGGGCAGTCACCTGACAAGCGTCATCTATAGCGCAGTGCAAGCCGACCACACACTGGGACCATGGACGGAGACAGAGAGCTTGATCCAGGCAACGATTAGAAAAGACCTCAGTCAATTGGGCGGTCACGTCTTTGCAACGGGTGAATCGCGCGACATCGAGCATTCGTCGCTACTTGATTTGGATGGCGATGGCGTGCCCGATGACGAAGATTCTTGCCCGAATTCAGGTCTGGCGGAATCGATCATGATCGACGACTGCGATACGGGAGTCGCCAATGAGTTGTTTGACGATGGCTGCACGATGGCCGATCTGATCATGCTTTGCGCCGAGGACGCAGCCAATCACGGGCGGTTCGTCAGTTGCGTGGCGCATCTGGCCAACGAATGGAAGCACGAAGGCCTCATTACAGGGAGGGAGAAAGGCCGGATACAAAGGTGTGCGGCGCATGCCGATACTCCGTGACACGCTGATATCCAACAGGTAGGGCAGGTCGTATCGGCGGCGGCGATTGCGATCGACGATTGCGGATTGACGATGGGAATCCCTAGGACATGGGACGAACTGATCGCGGGCTGCGGGTTCCGGAAAATATTGCCGCCTCCTTTCCGAAAATTATTGCCACTTTTGCGGCTGCGATTTCCGGTAGCGTCACCTCGCGAAGGCGGGTAGACTTGGACGTACCAGCGATGTTCGGCACCCTTTAACGGTTTGTTCGCTCGTGGTCTTGGCATGGCAGGAAAGCTCCCAATCGGCTACGCTGGCGGGTGGGCGGGAACAATGCCCAACGCTACCGCTGATTCAGGCGTGTCCTGCCAAATGGCAAGCCACTTTATCCGTGTAGGATGCCGAGTGTCCTACCTGCTAGCCGTAAGTTGTTGTTTGACAAGGGCTTACGGTCGGTAGAAGCAAAAAGCGCCCGTAGCTCAATTGGATAGAGTTGCAGACTTCGAATCTGAAGGTTGGAGGTTCGAGTCCTCCCGGGCGCGATGTCGACTTCACTTTGAGAACACCGATTTGACGACGGGGACGTCACCGTGAGCGGAGGGACCGCGCGGGCTAAAGGCCCGCGGCTCGGGGTGGGTGTTTATCGGCGAGTTCCAACTGCAATTGGTATGAGACTTGGCTTGTTCTGCTTCTGTGCGGCTGCCCTACTCGCAAGGGTCATCGGGCGGACACTCCCAGTCCACGACCCAGAAGTCCTGCACGGTATTATCGGAGATAGTGTTGTTCGATAGCTGCAGGATGCTCTCCGCGGGAAGATCTGTGGTTCCGAAGTTCCACACGTACAGGCCGTAAAGATTGCCGGTGATGATGTTGTCTTCCAAGACGTAGCCGAACGGCTGCTGATTGTCTTCGTCGCTGATTTCGATGCCGGGGCCGATGTTGTCGCGGATAGTGTTGTTCCGCAGCGTCACGTCCTGCCCGCCGTCGACCCAGATGCCGCCGTCCCACCACTGTTCAACCGAGGCGTCCAGATCGTTCCCGGTGATCCGGTTCCCCTCGACCAGAATGTTGATGCTGTCCTCAACGAGAATCCCACCGCCGATGTTGTCATGGGAGTTGTTGTTGCGGATCACCGAATCGATGAGACCGAAGGTGTCAATGCCCGTTCCCAACAGCTTATCGGGCAACTGCGGATTGGGGCCGTTCTGATACACCTCGTTGTTCTCGATGGTGACCTCTCGCGAGTCGTCGGCATGAATGCCGTAGCCTTCGATAACCCAGTCAGTATTCCGCGCGGCGAAGCCGTTGTGGTGCACTTTGAGGCTACGGACGGTAACGTTGGAGCTGAGGGTGACCATTATCCCGATGTCGATGTAATCACGAATCTCCAGATTCTCGAATATCACATTGGTGCATTGAATGCACGAAAAGCCGATCCCCAGAGTGCGCCCGCCGTCGAGAACGGGCGTCCCGTCCTGGCCTTGGATGGTGATCGTGGCCTGGGCGTCACCCACACCTTCCATAGTCAAGCTCTCGTGGTAGGTGCCCGGCAGAATCGCTATGGTGTCTCCAGCCCGCAGGGCTCCCACGGCGCGACCGATGGTGGCAAAGGCCGTCGCTTTCGACCGTCCGTCAGAGTCATCATCCCCCTGGGGGGAGACATAATAGACACTGGCCGAGGTTCCGGTGCTGTCGTCGGAACCGTCGTCCGATTGATCCGTATCGGTCACGAAGATACCGTCACACCCGCCCGTCGCTGCTACGAGTAGGGCAACAGTGAGGATCCATCTCTTCAGGTTTTCATGTCGGCTCCGCATAACACATCTCCGTATTCGACAATAACTCCGTTCACTCATGCACCTGTAGGATCGAGAATACGGGGCGGTAGGTCAAGTGCAATGCCAGAAGCGCCACCCCTTGTGGGTGGCGCCGTCTGGTGAATGCGCCACCCACAAGGGGTGGCGCTACAAAACTCGCTTGCACCCCGCGCTGGCGCTTGGGGCTCGGATCCAGCGTTCGGTTCGTCAATCTGCGTCAGCCAATGCGCAAAACACGTACTCGCAAGGGATGGGGCACCCATCGCTTCTTAGGTTCAACGAGCTAATCGCTGGGAGCGCGTCACGACACATTCGGCTGCCGCTACGATCACGAACGGTGTGTAGGTGGCGTAGGAAACCCAGCGCGGCATGTTCCAGGCGCCGGCAAGGGACTCTTGTAGAGTGGCTTCAAAGTAGAAGACCATGGTCGCGCAAAGTACTAACCAGGAGACTCGCAGGGAGAACGATAAGGCCAGCAAAACCCAGGTCAGGTACCAGTAGTGTACGATGGGCATGAACAGGATGCACGCGCCGAACACAGGAAGCAACACGCGGCCCAAGGGCTCTGGTCTGCGGGCTTGCCATAGCGCTACGGCGATGATGATCAACACGCAGACGACGCGGGACGCATCCGGTTCCAGGATTTTCATTGCCATTCCGTGGCCCAGGCTGAGCATTTCGTTGCCCCGCGGCCAACGAATGAGACTGTGAAACAACGCCGGACCGGCCTCGAGATAGGGCAGATAGCCGGCGAGGATTAGAGCCACGGCGAAGATCGCGGCTTTGATGTTCTTGCGGGCCAGCCAGGGCAGCAGGAAGATCGGTACCACCTTGGTCAGGACGGCGGCGGCCAGGCAGGCCGCGCACAGGTAGGGTCGCCGGCGGGCGTCGGCGAGCCCGGCGGCGGCCAGCATGGCGATCATGGCGCTGTCCAGGTGGCCTTCGATGGCCACGGCGGTGATGGTGATCGGGCACAGCGCGTAGACGATCGCGAGGTGCGGAGGCTTCTGCACGCGCTTCAGCCATTCGGCGAGAAGCCAAACTGCGAAGACATCGAACAGGACGTAGAGCAGCTTGATGCCCAGGAGGTTGGGGCTGACTCGCGCCACGGCGAAAAACTGCAACTGGGCCAGCGGGGGATAGATGGCGGTGTAGTCTCGGTGGTTGATGTGTTGCCAGTTCTGGTCACGAAGAGTTGCCAGAGCGGGGTCGTCGGGGGCCAACAGGAAGGGGTTGTGTCCGGCTGCCTGAACAAGTCCCTCCCACAGGTAACGGTACAGATCATCGCTGGGTGGCGTGTGAAGCAACGCGAGGCGTATGGCCAGGCATCCGGCGAACCATAGCGGCCAACTTCCCGAGGGATTGCGATGCCATACCGAGTGCACCAGCATGGCGAATCCCGCAAAACCCACGAGGTAGGCCGCCTGAAACAAGCGCACGTTTTCGGCGATGTGTCCGACGACAGCGTAGACTGCGACGGAGATGATCACCAGGAGCCAGCCGAGGGCGACGACCACCGGATTCGCCGGTGGGCGCGCAGTCTCGGCGCCGAAGTCGTCGGTGGTGCTGATCGGTCCGATGCTCATCTGATCGGTGGTGCGGCCCGTGGCCATCATGGAGGGGCTGTTTCGGGCATTGATGGGCGTGCACTGAGTGTCGGGCCTGGGCCGGCGGAAGCTTGCGTTCGCGGGTGGTCCTGACGTCGTGAAGACCTGGCTCGCGGCGCGGACATCCACGCCACCGTCAGAAACCCGGCGGCGTAGAGCAGCAAAAACACGCTCACCGGCCAGAGCGTACCGCGGACGTAGAGAACAAAGCTCACCAGGGAGTAGAGGCCCAGCATCAACTCAACGAGCCACATGTGCGTGTGAACCGGGGCGTAGGTTCCGCGGCGTTTGCACGGCAGGTCATTGCCGGACTTGGGCGTGCGGACAAACTCGCCGCCGGTCAGGAACAATCCGCGGAAGACCGCGATGGTGTTGTTGACACACATGCCGCAGCCCAAGGCCATCAGCTTGGGTATCAGGCGAACACCGGACCATCCGCCGCCCAGCGTCCAACGGGCATACCCATAGGTTATCGCCGGCGCGATCGCGGACAGCAAAATTACCGTCCAGAGGCCCCAAAGCCACGGCCTGATTTCCATACCACCGCCAATGCGCAGCATGAGCATGGGCCTGGCGACGATGGCCAACAGCAGCATCCACACGGCTACCGAATAGTGGGTGAGGTGGAGCGTCGCCTCAACACGTTGGCCCAAAGTGAGCGGCGAGCGCCAGATGCGCGGCAGCAGCTTGATCGCGACCTGAATAGAACCGGTGGCCCAGCGGCGCTGCTGACTCTTGAAGGCGTTGATGTGCGAAGGCAACTCGGCCGGGCAGGCCAGGTCGACGCTGTAATCGAAGCGCCAGCCGGCCAACTGAGCCCGGTAGGACAGGTCCAGATCCTCGGTCAGGGTATCGCCGTTCCAGCCGCCGACCTTGGGGTCCTCGATGGCAGCTTTGCGCCATATCCCGGCGGTACCGTTGAAGTTCATCAGCAGCCCGTTCCAGGCACGGGCGCCTTGCTCGATGGCAAAGTGCCCGTCGATCCCCAGAGCCTGGCAGCGCGTAAGCCAGGACTCGTCCTGATTGAGGTGGGCCCAGCGTCCCTGCAGGCACGCCAGATCGGGCGACCGAACCAGTAGCGGGATGGCCCGTCGCAGAAAATCCGCAGGCGGGACGAAGTCAGCGTCGAAAACCGCCAGAAACTCGCCACGGGCTCGTTCTATCCCGAAGGCCAGCGCCCCGGCCTTGTACCCCGAGCGGTCTTCACGCCGAACCGTCTTGATCTGGACGCCGCATGAGCGGAGGTCGGCCACCACCGCGTCCACTATTTCCCGCGAACGGTCATCGCTGTCGTCGAGCACCTGAATCTCGTGTTTGCCCACCGGGTAGTCCATGGCTGCAACGGAGCGTATGACCCGCTCAGCCACGTCCAGCTCGTTGTATACGGGAATCTGGCTGGTGACGACCGGCCAAGCCTCGTCGGCAACGGAAGCGACAAATTCGGCGGTGACAGCCTGTTGGTCCCGGCGGGTTTGTTTCGACTTCCGCCGGAAGAGCCAGACCAGGATGTAAAGATGGATGCCGTAGACCGACAGCGCGAAGGTCGCGATGAAGAACACAACAAGGACTATACCATCGAGGAATTCCGTCACGGAGACGAATCCACCCAAATGATCGGCTGCCACTTGTTCGGGCGCCGGCCTGTTCCTGAGGACCGCGACAGAAACACACCCGGCGACGTTGTCGTGCGAACTGGTCTAACCGCCGACAAGATATTCGCGCCGACCGGCTCCGTCAACAAAGCATATCTCGCCATAGTGGTTTCTCTGTCGCTCCCGAAGTAGCACATTTTCCCTTTAATGTACTTCCGGTATTGACCTATCCCAGAGTGGTGCTCTATCTTGATCCTGGTTGGCTTGGTATCCTTCTTAGAGGAGTTACGACGTCCTTTTTCGGATGGCATGATGACCTCGGTTTCTGATGATCGACTCCTTGATTCAATCCCTGGATGATCATCGAAACCGAGAAGACTTCATGGTAAGAATTTGATAGGGCCCCCCTTGCCGGAGTGGCGGAATCGGCAGACGCGCGGGATTCAAAATCCCGTCCTGGCAACAGGGTGAGGGTTCGAGTCCCTCCTCCGGCAGTTTCGTAAACGGCCTTCCGGTAAGCACTTATCGCAATCCTTTGACAGCCGCGAGGAGCCTCATCCGGGATGCTCCGGTGTTTGGGGAGCGCTGTTGGGAGCGCGGCACGCAAGTTTCTCCATCAGCTTGCGTGAGGATTCAAGAACGCATCTCCGCGATTGCTCAACAATGACTTCCGCGGCTCATCACGAACAACGTCCGAGGCAACCTCAGCGATCCGAAGCGGCGGGCGAGGGCCCTGCGGCGCGAGGCCGACCGTCCGTCCCTTGAAGCCCTTTGGGGCATAAGAAGCACGAGGAATCGACCGACCACCAACTGAAGTTGGCGTCAAACAGCGGTCGGCTGTGGCCGACCCCCGATCGGGCATTCCATTTTTTCCGGATGAACCCAATATACGGGGTGCCTCGGCGAATACCTGTACGCAGTTCTGATCGTGGCTGCCTGGAGGAAGTGGTCGTGAGGTCGGTAGGCGTCGCATATCTGCTCTGGCTGTTCTTTGGAGTAATGGGGGCGCATCGCTTCTATTGCGGGCGCGTGGGCACCGGGATCCTCTGGGCTCTGACCGGCGGCTTAGCCTGCATCGGATGGATTGTGGACGCCTTCCTGATCCCAAATATGGTGGACGAAGCCAACCGTGAATTCCGGTCGTATCAGCGCAGTCGAGGTGCCTATGGCGGTGCACTGCCCCTGGGGCCGGCGTACGCGCCTGCGGATGCACCGCTGGCCACACCATTGCCGCCGGAGCAGCAGGTCTCCGGCGTAGCGGCCGGCTACCGTGTTGTCTTCTGCACCAACTGTGGAAGTCCCATGCAGGTGCCCGGGGATGTCGTCGGCGCCGCCTTCGCGTGCCCGGCCTGCCACACCGTACTCAACGTACCCGCCTGAATGACCGTGCGCGAACGTGCAACTCCGATACCCTGGACCCTTATTACAATACCTTCTCGGTCCCTCTTCCTGGCGGTGTGGGACCGGCTTCCCAGCCGGTCAAATGACAGGCTGGAAAGCCCGTCCCACATATCGGTGCGAGAAAGGATTCTCGCACCAGCACTCAGAGCCCGGAGCGCAAGCGACGGGTTGGCAGAGACCGCGCTGGCGCTTGGGGCTCGGATAAGTCACCGCCCCTGCCGGCGCGCGGCGAATCCGGTCGGCATACTCGCGTAGGCACGCGCCAGCGGTGGCCGCAACTGCTGTTGTGTCATGACATTACAGATCGACAAGCCAGACGCCAGTGTCGGCCTGGGGACCGACCACGCTCAACGTGAATTCTTTGAGATTTTTGGCTTGACAGCGATTTACTTTGTGTAATCTTGTCCGCGCGGAATGGCAGTGGAAGTCGGCATAGGACCGGTGCACGTTCGTGAACAGAGGAGTGATGCGTGGTTAAGGTCATTCATCCATCGTGTGTAGCAGACGACGCCTCCCAGGAAGACTGGGTCGGGTGTTGGGGCACCGGTGTGGTGGAGGAGGTACCGGCTGGCGACGCCGATCCGGACGTCGATGAGGATGCCTTCGACGACTGGGACGCCGATGACGACGACTCGGATGACGACGATGATGAGGATCTGGACGACGACGTTGCGGACGATGACGACGATGACCACGTCGATGACGTCGGTTGAACGCAAAGTCTATGCATCGTACCGTTTCGTTGGGCGGCGCTTCCTGGCTTGCGGGTGAGCGAAATCGGCGGCGCAGATCTCAGCGAACGGCCCCATTATCGACAGGGCGTCGGCAAGCGAGCGAAATCTGAATCCTTTCAATAGCATCCGCAGTTTGGCGGCAAACCCTTTTCGTCCCAATCCCTGGTGCAGTCTGGTTTTGAGAGGAAGGCGGGCTGATCCCCATGGGGGCGGCGGCGATTCGCGGTCGAACTCATCGGGATCGATCTCGTAGGGGTGGCAATAGAACACCGGCCAGGTCGCCCATCGCTCGGCTTCGGCGCGTAGCCAACGTTGCAGAAGCCAGCCGGGCAGCAGGCGGGCATACCCGCCGCCGGAAATGGGTATGTTGCAGCCGGCCAGCCGGATCGCCGTTAGCGGAAACTCGTGAATCGTTGCGTTGTTGCTGAGACGAACGGTGCGCGGTTGGCGCGGCCAGTTGGGAATGCCGTAGCGGCGGCCGGCGATGGGAAAGATACTGGAGTCGTATAGAAACCCTTCCTCGTGCAAGACGTCGAAAGCCCAGAGACTCCGGGCGCCGATGGAGAACACCGGAGCACGATATCCGTTGACGGCGTTGCCGGTCAGGTCGGAGATGATGCCCACGGCGCGGCGCAGGTCCTGACGGAAACTCTCCGGCGTCAGCAGATGCAATTGGACGTGGCCATAACCGTGGCAGGCGACTTCATGACCGGCGGCCCGCAGATCACGAATCACTTGGGGATGCTTCTCGGCGAACTTGCCGAGCACGAAGAAGGTGCCGGTGGCTTGGGGCACTTCGTTGATGATGCTTAAGAGTCGACGAGTGCTGTCAGCACAATGCTCGCCGATGGGCAGGTCGCTGTTCAGCGTGGACTGAGCCCAACACTCAACGTCGACACTGAAGATGAGTGACGGTCGCGAATCGCTTGTCTCGCTGCCGGAGAGCACCCTCGCTCCTTTGAATCAACCTGCCACGGTCAGTTTGTAGCTGCATCCGACTCCTCAGATTGTCATTTCAATGGGCTAGATGCGGGGTTGGCAGTCGATGGCCCGTTCTATGGCTTTGCGGATCTGATTGTGGATGTCGTCGGCGTCTGCGACGGCCCGCCAGACTTGGAGGCTATCGGCCGGATCGGTGGTTATGAAGCTGATGGTGCCGAGGCGGGTTAGGGCTTCGGGGAAACTGCTGGTGACGGTGGTGTTGCGGATGTTCACCAGGGGGCACTCATAGATATCGGGTCTGCTCACGCCGCGCACGCGCATGACGCGCCGGTCGGTCAGGACGTAGAAGCGCGAGACCCAACGGAGCAAGGCCAGGCCCACGCGCAGGGAGAGCACCGCCAACACGGCTGACATGAACTGCGGTTCTGAGAGGTTGACGAACTCGGCGCAGAAGGATGCCCCGGCGATCATGCACAGGGCGGCAAGCACCCAGTTTGTAGAATCGAACACGACATACCACAACGAGGGCTTGATGGCGAAGATGATGGTCTCGTCGCCGCCGATCAGGTCGGCGGGCAGGAGGACGGCATCTGCCGCCTTGGACTCGCCGACGGCGTCATTGGACGGCCTTGCGCTAGCGGTACGCGAGCCGGACAGCGGGGGGCAGGCCCCGGCGACAACTTGCCGCGTCACGCCGACCAACTTCGCTGAAACCCCTTTGTTGCCCATTAGTCGCGCCACGATATTGTCGGCTGTTCCAAATTCGGCTCGACGGTTGCAGCGCCGCCGCAGCATCCGGGACTGAGCACGCCGATATCCGGCGGGCTCATCCTGCTTTCATGATAATCGGAACCGCAAGCTGCCACAAGCTTATCGGCGTTTTCGGGTGCACGGTCTCTCGATTCCGGTATTTGCCACGCGTTTGCGTGAGGGGAGGCGGGTCTATGGTCTCGAGGCCCGCAGCCCGCTCCCTTACGGTCGCGGCTCGGTTCAGGCGGCGGGGACGGATTGTGTGGCCGTCTTGTTGAGCATCCGGTCAAGGGCGATCAAGGCGTCGCGCCTGGTGCCAGCGTCGACGGAGATCCGGTTGACGACTTGTCCTTCAGCCAGAGCGTCCAGGACGTAGAGCAGGTGCTTGGGATCGATGCGGTACATCGTGGTACACAAGCACTGAATGCCCGCGAGGGACCGCACCGACTTATCGGACTGCTCGTTGGCCAGGCGGTTGATCAGGTGAATCTCGGTTCCGATGGCCCATTTGGAGCCCGCCTGCGATTCACGGACCGTCTTGATGATGTATTCCGTGCTGCCGACCAGATCGGCTTTTTGCACGACTTCCCAGGAACATTCCGGGTGCACCAGTATGGAGCAATCAGGATCGCTACGGCGAATCTCGTCGGCGTCTCGGGGAGTGAACAATTGGTGCACGCTGCAATGGCCCTTCCACAGGAAGAACCTGGCATCACGCACCTGCCGCCGGGTGAGCCCGGCATCGCGTTGTCCGGGGTCCAGGAGCAGCATCTCCTCAAGCCCAAAGCCCATGGCGTAGGCGCTGTTGCGGCCCAGGTGCTGGTCAGGGAGGAAGATGACTTTGTCGCCTCGCGTCAGGGCCCATTCAAGAATGAGCTGAGCGTTGCTGCTGGTGCAACACGCCCCGCCGTGGCGGCCGCAGAAGGCCTTTATGGCGGCGGCGGAGTTGACATAGGTGATCGGGATAATGGTCGCGTCGGTGGCGGCGGTAAGGAATTCCCAGGCATCTTCGAGTTGATCGATGTCGGCCATGTCTGCCATGCTGCATCCGGCGGAAAGGTCGGGCAGGATGACCTTGACCGACTCATCGGTGAGGATGTCGGCGCTTTCAGCCATGAAATGAACGCCGCAGAAGACGACGAATTCCGCCTGGTCCTGCTGCGCGGCGATTTGCGAGAGTTTGAGGCTGTCGCCGGTGAAATCGGCGAATCGGATGACCTCGTCCTCCTGGTAGTGATGGCCTAGAATGACCAGGCGGCGGCCAAGCTCTTGTTTGCGCCGGCGAATGTGCCCGGCGAATTCGTCCGGCGTGTAGTTGTCGTACTTTGCCGGGATCGGCGACTGGAACAGCATAGGGGCAACTCCGCAGGCTGTAATCGATCGTCCGTTTGTATTATACACAGGTTTATTCCGGCTGGAAACAGGGCGGAGCGGTCGATGGTCTGTTGGGGTGCGTGACACTTTCGGCGGGGGGTGCCCCACCTTCTCTGAAGGTGGGGGCTGGATGATGCGACAAGGTCCGACGTTGGCGCGTGGATCATCGTGTCCCCCACCTCGAAACGAGGTGGGCCACCCACCGCGCACGTACTATTCTTGATCCACATGAGAACCATCGCGGCATGGTCGGTGACGAGCGTTTGATGAACCGAGTGTCCAGCCAGTGAGTTCCAAAGCGTCCCCAATGCCGCCCACGCCCCCAAACGACGCCGCCCGGGTGGCGACGCTGTTCGTCGTGAAGCTGGTGGTGCTGACGTTGCTGCTGGGTTTTGGCGAAGCCTATCTGATGCAGCAGAGCCGCCAGGGCAGCGAGGGCGACTGGGTGTTCGCTCTTAGGGAGTTCGTATCTCGGGCCGGTGCAGCCCTGGCACATCTGTTTGACGCGCGGGTGCAGCGCGACAGTGTCACGATTTTCGGCACGGGCATGCAGCTCGTCGTGAGCATCGAATGTACGGCCCTGTTTGCCAAGGCACTGTTCTGTGCGGCGGCGATTGCCTATCCGGCCCGATGGCGGGAACGGCTGGTCGGATGCGTGGCGGGGGTTTTCGGAGTGGCGGGCCTGAATATTCTCCGAATCGCGGGGCTGGTGCTTATCTCCGGTTGGATTCCAAGCCTGTTCGGCTTCGCGCATCTTGTTCTGATGCAATGGTTCCTGATCTCTTGCGTGGCCCCCATGTGGTTGGCGTGGGCGGTGTGGGCGAGAAAACGGGCGCGGCGGTCCAGTGGCGGATAATAGCTCATCATCCTTTTCGCTGTGGCGGTTCCTGCTGCGTGTGATCCCTTTGGTGATAGCAGCGGGCGTTTTGTGGAGGGTCACGGACCAACAGAACGCGGGGTTCACGATATGGCTGACCAAGCTGCTGCACCGGCTTGCGGGTCGACCGGCGCCTTACTTGTTCTGCGATGGATCGAAACTGTTCTGGCATGCGACGATGTTTCCGCCGGTGGTGGCGTTGACGCTGGCGTCTTATTGGATCAGGTGGCCTGATCGGTTGCTGCGGACGGCGGTGGGATACGTGGCCCATTGCGCGATGACAACGATCGCCATCACCCTCAATGAGTCGCCCTACCTGCAACCGGCCGCGCTGCTCAACCCCCTGACCAGCACGTTGGTGAACGCGAACTACCTGATGTTTGGTGTGGGGATCTGGGTGCTGGCGGCGGGGCCCTGGTATGTACGGCCTGGCATGGCCAAGTCGGGGGCCGGGCCATGGCGCGTTGGGCTTATGTGGCGCCGCGCCCTGCGGTCGCTATGTTGCGGTTGGTTGACACGCGTGTTGCTACTGTGGGCCGGCGTGGCGACGATCGTGCCCATCTACGCTATGTTCGGATCAGCAGAAGCCATGTCCGCTCGGGCCCGCGTGGGCCAGAAGATGTCGAAAGTGCCCTTCTTCCCCTATCCCAGCAAGGCCAGGTCGTTTGTAGAGGTCCGCCAACAGCTTGCACGCGACCAGGCCACCATTGAAGCCTTAATGGAAATCGAGAAGGCGATTGGAGCTGACAGTCGCGTTGACGTAGAAAGCGCGCCGCTATTTTACCTTACCGCCCATCTGCTTAACAGCCTGCGACCGCCGCATCCGGGTCTGGCTCAGAAGTTTCGCGCCGATGCCGAGTACTCCTATCATCGTGCCCGCAACGCTCGTGCCCGTTGAGGGCAATGAGGCGTGCGGTGGATTGGTCAAATCCAGCGCCGTTTTCGGTAGTCACGAAACTGTGCGACCGAAAAGGGGAAAGCTCTACGTGTTGGACGAACGCCGGTTGCGCCTTCGCGCCAGCCACAGGCCCAGGGCCACCACTGCTACCCCCATCGCCGAACCTAACATCTGCTGGGAACCAAAGCCTTCGGCACGGCCGAACGCGAGCCAATCAGCTAGCATAGACAGCACCGTCATCATGATTCCGATCAGCAGAATCGCCCGGGCTCTTACGATGGCTCCGAGCAGAACGAGAATGCCTCCGATCACAACGCCCTGGCGTTGTCGCCACCCGAAGCCCTCCTCGCCTCCCAGTGGCAGGAAGTCGGCCAGAACGGACAGAACCAGAACAATCAAGCCGAAGACGATCAGCGTAACGGCGTCGCCCGTTCGACGTCGATAGTTGATGCGGTGCCGCTCAATCTCATCGACGCAGCCGGCACACAAGTTCCGTATCTTTGCCACTCCCCTGGTGACGTCGGAAATGTGAACGTTCGCCGGTGCGCCGCAGTTCTCGCATACCGATTCGGGCTCAATATCGACGGGCGGTTCGCTCATGTCTGCTCGGTGCGGGCACTCGTGCCTGGGTATTCACTTTGCGGTTCGTCTTGGATCACCAGTCGGGCCATCACCCACAGTTCACACATGAGAATCGCAACGGCTATGGGCATCATGGTCAGCCCGGCGAAGTCGTGAAAGAACCGCTCAGCCAATTCGTCGTTGTTGGCCATGAGGAACAGGAAAGCAGTGGCCACCAGCCGTGCGACGTTGCACATGATCGCGATGGGGATGCTGGAGGCCACCAGAACCACCTTCTGCCACTGCGGGCGGTTGACCACATATGCCAGAGTGGCTGCCACGATGACGAAGGCGGTCAACATCCGAAGCCCGCTGCACGCCTCCGCCACCGCGAGCTCCTTGGTGTCGTTCAGCACAATCACGTTTCCGTCGTTGCTGACGACTACGCCCAGAAGCTCGAGGCTGAAGACGGCACCGTTGGTCGCGTTGCTTTGGAGAGGGCTGGAAATCAGGTTATGGATCCTTCCGGGAAGGGGCAACATCAGGAACAAGAAGAGCAGAATCCACTTGCTCTTCCAGAATACCTCCCATCCCGCGACCAGCAGGACGACCCCCACGATGCTCAAGACAAACGCATACCGTTCTGCGGATTCGAAGAGCTGGATCAGGCCGAATAGCCGGGCCGCCTGGGCCACGAGGATCACGCCCACGCCCCACCAGCAGGCCTTTATGCGGCATTGCCCGAGACGTTCGCGGTCATGCCATAGCAGGTACAGGACGGCGAAAGGCACCAGTTGGCCCACCGAATAGTTGTCATCGTTCCCCCAATCACGGTGTAGAAGGACCAGCGTGGACCAGTAAGCCCACACCAGCACCGCCAACAGCCCGACCAGTAACGCCAACAGCATCCGGGCCGCTGTCCAGGCGGTTCGTTGCATCACCACGGTATGGGAATCAGCCACGAAGCGACTCCTATCATGCACTTCAACCGACGCCGGCAGTGACTTTGTCGTTTGGCAGACGCTGGGGGCCACTGCACGGGTGGGCAAGTGAGCCCGCGGCCCCCATACCCAAGTTGCTCGTTCGAGATTGACACGACACCAGTTGGCTACCCACCTTCCGCGTCGGCAGCGGCCAGTGCGTCCCGCACCGCCGAGGCCAGCAACGACTGGATCAACGGCGCGGAGTCAGCCGCAAATCGCTGGACAATCAGGGCTGCCTGGTCCGCGGCGACCGTCCTTGCACAAACGATTTCGACCTGGGCGACATATGTGGGCTCGTCGCTACGACGCCACGCCTTTGAACGGAGCAGGGAGACGTCCTGGCAATACCTTCCATCGACGATGTAATAATTCAATACCGTGACCCGGTCGGTAGCCAGGCCACCACGGTGGAATTGGTGCAACTGGACAGCCAGATCAGCTACCCCTTCTGTGTTGACATCAAGCCGCTGGGTTCGATCCAACGTCCAGCCCGCACCGGGGTAGCACACTTCGGGGCGGTGAGGGGCCAGGTCCCGGAGGTTCACGCCATAGCCGATAAACAGCGCAACCGACTCTCTCGGACTACGCCTGTAAACGCGGTTGACGTGGTCGTCGGTGTCGGTGGCGATGATCACACGGTCGTCCAGTGGGACGTCGCGACCGGCCCAATCCCCGATGGTCAGGGGCAACCTGGCCAACGTTCCAGTGGGGATTCTGACGCTATCCAGCGGTCGAGCGAAGTGCGCCGCCAGCACACGATAGCCCGCTCCACAGGCGACGACCAGCAGCGCAGCCACGACCGCACTCAACCAGAGATGAGATTTCGGTTGGTCAATCCTCACCCTACCATCGACCCCAATATCTGACTATTATGCAAGATCGTACAAGTGGGGCAACTCCTTGGGGAAAATCATATCAACAGGTTCTTTTCAGCAGAAGCCCGGAGGGCCCCTGCAGGCCCTTGACGGGTGCATGACGGATTCGGCGGGGCCGTCGTCCCGTAGGGACGCTGTGATAATAGCCCAGCGATTCATCGCTGGGAACAAGGTCATCCCGACGATCCAAAGTCCCGGAGGGACGGATGACGGTTGCCCGCTGGCTCAGTCGTCCCTACGGGACTTGCTTATACCGCCGCACCAACTCCCAGCGATGAATCGCTGGGCTATTCTCAATCGCCCCTCTGGGGCTGCACCTGCGCGACCATTCGCCAACAGGAACATCCGCCGGAACTGTCACGGACGCGCCCTTGACCACCCACTTTGAAGGGAATTGACTTTCAACTGTGCATTCCGGTATCCTACACGTGGATTTGTCGTTCAGGGACAGGGGTTGGCCGTAACACACCGCTTAAGTGCGCGGTCAAGGCCATAGGGGCTTGCTCTAGGGAGGCGTTAAATGCCAGCCAAGTTTTCAAACCGGCTCGTTGTATGCCTGTTGTTGATGTTCTCGTTGGCGAGCGTGGGCGGATGTCGGATTATCCTTGAAGTTTTGTTCGGCGGAACCGACGACGGGCCGGAGCGCATCGTCGACTTCGACAACGACACGGTGCCGGATGAAGGCGACAACTGCTCGTCGATTGCCAACGCAAGTCAACTGGATACGGACAGCGACGGGGTCGGCGATGCGTGTGACAACTGCCCGGACAACGCCAACGCCGCGCAGGAAGATAAGGACGCCGACGGGGTGGGCGACGTCTGCGACAACTGCGCCGACGATGCCAACACCGCGCAGGACGATGCGGACGGGGACGAGGTGGGCGATGCGTGCGACAATTGCCCCGGCGACGCCAACGCCGGGCAAGATGACACGGACGAAGACGGTGTCGGCGATATCTGCGACAACTGCGCCAACGATGCCAACGCCGAGCAAGATGACACGGACGGGGATGGCGTCGGCGACGCGTGCGACCAATGCCCCGGCTCCGATGACACCCAAGACGACAACGAAAACGGCATTCCTAATGGTTGCGACCCCGCGACCATTACGCAGAAGAGCGAATTGCAAGGCTTCGCGACGTTCCTCGGTACCGGGGAGGCGGTCGATTTTGGGAACGTGCTGGTGGGCGACGAGATCCTCTTGTCACTTCCTGACAACACAGTGTCGCTGATCCGCCAGGTAGGCCCCGGGTGCACCTGCGCCTGGTCCGTGCAACCGGCGTCAGCCGGCACGTTCGATCCGCGCGACGAGTGCACCACCGTTTTCACCGTCCTGCAGGCCGACATAACCGGCATCGGTGTGATCCAAACCTGCAACGGCGAATCCCATGAATTCTTGAACCAGGTCAATGTTGAAGCACCTGAGCCGGATGACCCCAATCCCGCCGGTATCACGGCGGACGCCGGGCCGGATCAACAGGTTAATGAAGGCAGCCCGGTGACGCTGGACGGCAGCGGTACCACAAGTACGGGCATCGAGGGGGAGCTGAGCTTCCAATGGGCCCAGATTGGACAGGGCCCGTCGGTTGTTTTTCAGAATGCCGACCAGGCCATCGCAAACTTCACGGCCCCGTTTGTAGGTGCTGACACGGTCCTTGAATTCGAGCTGACGGCATCGGGGGGCGGACTGGAAGACTCGGCCCAGGTAGCCGTTACCGTACTCAACGTTCCTTCAGGAGGAGGAGGAGGCGTTGCTCCTGTTTGCGTTAGCACCTGCGGAAACGGAACTGTTGAATGCGATGAGGAGTGCGATGATGGGGACACTGAAAGTGGCGACGGGTGCAGTTCGACTTGCCAAGATGAGGGTTGCGGCAGCGACAGCGACTGCACGGATCCGACAACACCGCGGTGTAACACCGACACCGGAACCTGTGTGGAGTGCGTGACCGACCCCCATTGCGACGACGGCTTGTTCTGCAATGGCGCGGAGACATGCGCCGATGGAGTCTGCCAGGCCGGCGCCAACCCCTGTCAGCAAGGTGAGGCATGCGACGAGGCAGCCCGGTGCTTCGATTGCGTGACCGCCGCGGATTGTGACGATGAAGTCCAGTGCACGGTCGATGATTGTGATGCAGGGGGGGCCGGGTGTACGAATACGCCAGCGGCCGTAGGCGCGCCGTGCGATGACCAGGACGCGTGCACCGAGACCGATCAGTGCGACGGCGAACAAAACTGCGCGGGTGCAGATAAAGATTGCACGGGGTTCGATGACGAATGCAACACCGGAGTCTGTAACCCAGCTACCGGCAACTGCGAGGCCGAGGAGACGAACGAAGGCCTTCCCTGCAACGATGGGGACCCATGCAGGCAAGACACCACATGCACTGCCGGTAATTGCGCTGGCGGGACACCGGTCGTTTGCGACGATGGAGATCCGTGTACTGACGACAGCTGCAATCCGGCCAGCGGTTGTGAGTTCACGGATCCCTGTGCTGATCTAACCCCTGTCTGCAACCCGGAAAACGGCCAGTGTGTGGAGTGTCTGGTCAATGGTGATTGCGCCCCAGGGGAGTTCTGTGACGCCAATAATACCTGTCAACCAGGAACGCCCATCACCGGCAACATCGTTCGCGGCAACGGTTCAACCCCCGCGATTGGCCGACCGATCAGCGTGCAACTCTACCGAGACGCGACGCTGGCCTTTCTCGTCACCTCAGAGCAAGCAGATGCAGGTGACGGGGGCTTCGAGCTGCTAGTTCAAACTCAGGACTTTCCTCTCCCCGCCGGAGGATTCGTCACGGTCAACACGGATGATGATGTCAGGTCCGATGGTTTCACCCTTCCAGAGATTACGGAGGGCAATCCCTTCGCACTCCCGCAAGATCTTGCCGTTTTTTATGACATCTACGTCGACGACGATGATCCCACGCCCGACCCGCGCGACGGGACCGAGGCAAGACCGTACGATACGATCCAGCAGGCCGCCGATGTCGCCCTGCCCGGCGACACCGTCTTCATCAAGAACGGTACTTACACGCCACCGGACACGGGCGAGTTCACGCCTGTGCTGTCGATCCAAACAAGCGGAACGGCGAGCAATCCGATCCGGTTCCAGAATTTCCCGGGTCACGCGCCCGTGCTCGACGCGCAAGCCGTCCCATCCCAGTCGAACAACGGCAATAGGGTTGGCATCTTGATCGGAACTGATCCAGCATCAGGATGCCCGACACCTACAGGTTTCCCATTTGTCGACAACATCGAGATTTCAGGGTTAACTGTTATGCACGCGTTTCGCGCTGGGCTATTTGCAAGAGGGAACAACATCACGCTGGAAGACTGTATCTTCCAGGAGAACGGGCTTGTGCAGTGCTCGGGTTCATCGGCCAATGTGAAGTTCAGGGGGTCAAGCGATTGCATTGTGCGCCGCGTCCTGGCGCAGAACGGGTACGCGGGATTCATCTTCCAGGATACGACGGATTGTGTCATTGAGGATTCGATCGCGCTGAACAACGGGGAGACCGCAGATGGCACGTTAATCTTCCCGGAGAACGCCGACGGCTTCGCTGGTAGCGCGGGGAACTGCGGCAGCACGGGGCTCATCGTTCGTCACTGTCTTTCTGCGGGTAATCACGACGATCAGTTCGACTTGACTAAGAATGTGGACTCAATCGCCGAACGTTGTGCTGCATTCAACGGGCGTGCAGGCGCCTGTCGAGCTCCTTGTGGCGGCGGGGATGATCAGTGCGGTGACGGCAACGGGTTCAAGGTGGGCAACGACGCCACCCGCCTTACCGTCCGGTTCTGCATCGCATTCAACAACGACGTCGACGGGATCGACCCGCGTGCCCACACCGAGCCTTTGTTCTACAACAATGTTGCCTACGGAAACAGGGTGCTAGGGTTCTCGACCGGTGCCAGCGGTAGCAATGGCACGTTCTTCAACAACATATCGTTTAATCCGGGAGCCGGCGACGTATTCATCGGCGGGAACCCGGCCTTCAGCGACTACAACTTCTGGGCCGACGGAAGTACGGTTCCGGGCCAGGACGTCAACTCGTTAGATGGCGACCCGTTATTCGTAAATCCCGACGGCGTGATCGAACCGACGTTCCAGGGTACGGTCGACGATATAGGCGTATTCATTAACTTAATTTTCGAGCAGATTGAGACGAATTTCGCTCTGCAGGCTGTTAGCCCATGCATCGACTCCGGGCTCGATCCGGCTGACCGGGGGCAGACTGCCGACTTCACGCCGGTCGATGATCTAGCCACCGACGACACCGGCGGCGGGCCGATTCCTTTCTTTGATATGGGGGCCCTCGAGTTCGAGCCGCCGCTCGAGCCGCCGCCGTAGTGTAAGGGGTTTTTCCGTTGGCCTTGTAGGGCTGGGCGCGTGGTGGGGACGCAATACTCAGCGGGGCGACGCGGGTTTGCGCCCTATGTAGAGAAGTGCCGGGCTCCAGGGCCAGGTGAGGTTGCGACCGGCAAAACCCACCCGCATAACGGCGTTCAAACCTGATTGGGCCCTGTCACAGACACGGGCGGCCAATCCACGAACGGTCCGCTCGCGCCGGCTGAACAGGCCGTAGAATTTCAGAAACCCGACGTGACCACAGTACAGTCTCTCCACGCTCAGCCCGTTGAACAATTGTTCGAAATGCCTCGAATGCATGATGGTGCGGTTGTGCTGCCCGATGAACTCGCGTCGAAATAGCCACATGGTCAGCAGACAAATACCGGTGAGCTTGGGGATCTGAATGACCAGGTAGCCCCCCGGGCGAACGAGATCGACGTGGCGGCGGATGACTTCCGCGGGATCAGAAAAATGTTCGATCAACCCGAACGACATGACCAGGTCATACTTTTCGCCATGTTCCGTTGCTGTTCGCGGATCAAACAGATCAGCCTCGATGACATGCGACGGGTCGAAGCCGTGTCGTTGAAAGGTGCGTCGCGTCTCCTCCACGCCCGCGGGTGCATATTCGAGACCGTACGGCTGGTACCCCAACAGCGAGTTGAAACGCGCCAATATGCCGCCGGGGGCGCAGCCGACTTCGAGCATTTTGCGCGACGGATCGCGCGGAAGGTAGCGGGCGCAGACCCGTTCGGCCATCGCCATTGTGTGGTCAGCGAACAGGGATCGCAGCCACGGCGTCAAGCGCCGTGTCGTCGCTTTCGGCGGCGTGTCGGTATCCAGTCGCTTGGAACTCACTGAGTCCCAGAAGCCTTGCTCGGTCAATGGACGCAGGGAGGAGTTCCTGTCGCTCATGTAATCCTCATACGTCAAAGTTCCGGCACCATACTTCGAGGATCAGAAGCGTCCACAGTTTCGCGCTCAAGTCACGCCCCCCCCGAAGGTGGTCTTGGAGGATCCTTTCGATTGCCTCGCGGCTCAACCACTGGGTGCACCGCGCATCGGGGGACAAAAGCCTTTCACGGAAAAAGTGGTCTTGCCCACCTCGAAACCAGTACTTTATCGGAATCCCAAAGCCCATTTTCCGACGCCGGAGTAGCTCCGGCGGCAAATGCGGTTCCAATATCTTCCTGAAGACATACTTCGACACGCCGTTGCGCAGTTTCCAGTGCGGCGACACGTGGTTGACGTACTCCACCAACGTATGATCCAGTAAGGGCAGACGAACCTCCAAACTGTTCTGCATCGACATGCGATCCACTTTGAATAGGATGTCGTCGGGTAGGTATGTCTTCTGGTCAACATGCTGCAGGACCGTAACCAGGCTCTTCCCGGTACCGCGCTCGAAGTACGGGGCAAAGAGGTCTCCAGACCGCCGCACCTGGCTCTTGACATCGTCTCGAAATAGTTCCCTACGTTCGTCAGTGTCGAACAGGCCGACCTGCAAGGCATACTGTTCCGCACCGTCAGTCCCGCAACGTTCGAGCATTCCACGCCCGCGGAAGTGCCGGGGAACGACAGACGATGCCGCTCGTGCCAAGCGTTTGGCGGCGGCAGGCGTGACACGAGCCCAGCGCTGGTGCCTCAAGGCTTGCCGGTATCGCGGATAACCGGCAAAGATCTCATCTCCCCCGTCGCCGGATAGGCAGACGGTCACTTGACGGCGCGCCTCGCGGCAAACGTAGTAGGTGGGCAACGCCGACGGATCGGCGAACGGCTCATCAAGATGGTACACCAGGTCCGGCAGGATAGAGAGATCGCAGTCACGGACCATGATTTCCACGTGATCAGTGTCGTACCGCTGCGCGACAGTGCGGGCGTATTTCAGTTCATTGAAGTCGGTTTCGTCGAACCCAACCGAGAAGGTCTTGAGTCTGCCCGATGTCTCGTGCGATGCCAGAGCCGTGACCGCGCTGGAATCAACTCCCCCGCTCAGGAATACCCCGAGGGGCACGTCCGAGCGCAGACGGATGCGAATTGATTCGCGCAATCTGTGCTCCAGTTCCTCGGACCAGGCTGATTCGTCGCTGATTTGCGATTCATCAAAGCGGACGTCCCAATAGCGCTGAACCTGGATCCGTCCATCCCGCCAGAGGAGCGTGCACCCGGACGGCAGCTTGCAGACGCCGTCCAGGATGCATTGGTCCGCGGGCACGTAGCCGTAGGCCAGATAGTCATCCAACGCAGAGAGAGATACTTTCGCCTCAACCGCGGGATGCTTCAAGAGGGCTTTCAGTTCGCTGGCGAACAGAAGTCGTTCGCCGGTAGAGAAATAGTAGAGCGGTTTTTCGCCGAGACGATCCCGAGCCAACAATAGCGTTCGGCTTCGCTCGTCCCATATGGCAAATGCGAACATCCCATTGAGTGCATTGACGCATTCGGGACCCATGGCTTCATAGCAGCGTAGGATGACTTCAGTATCAGAGGATGTCACGAACGCGTGGCCAATAGCGGAAAGCTGGTCTTTGAGCTCCAGGTAGTTGTATATCTCTCCGTTGAAAACGATCACAACAGACCGATCTCGATTGTACATGGGTTGATCACCTGAGACGAGATCGATAATGGCCAATCGGCGGTGTCCCAGGCCAACTCCACCACCAACAAAAACACCTTCGCCATCGGGCCCGCGGTGGCGCAGCGTTTCGGTCATCTCCGCCAGCACGGAGACGTCAACCGGCTGTTTCGGGTCAACGTTACATATTCCGCAAATGCCGCACATCACTCAAACCGACGAACCCTCAACGTGAGACCATAGTTCGAGATGCCTCACCCGATGCGGTCATCTCAGTGTCTGGGGTTGCTTTCCGAACAAGTTCGCGCAGCATGCGTTCCATCGCGGTTCCCGTTGCGGCGCGCGTGTGGTGCTTAAGATAATGCTCGCGGGCGCGACGACTGCACCCCTCCCACTTGGCCGGGTCCGAGAACAGTTCGCCCAGCGCCGCTGCCAATCCGCTCACGTCGTCCGCGACAGCTCCCAGACCGGCTTCGACGATCACGCCGTCTACATCGACCGTTGACACGGTAGGCAAGCCCCAACTCCACGCTTCCAGGAACACTGAGGGGAACCCCTCGAATTGAGAGGTCAATGCCAGCGCGTGGGCCCGGCCGTAGAACTTGTCAACCTCCGAATGCGGGATGCGACCATGCAGGTGCACATTGGCAATCTGTTGTGCTTCCTGCACGATTCTCTGGGCGTAGGCGTCGTTCACGTTGGCACCGCCGACCAGGTCGAATTGAACGTTTGGACACACACGAGCAAGCTCCAAAAGCCACTCGATCCTCTTTTCGTACGAGAAGCGCCCCAACCACAGAACTCGCACCTCACCCTCAGGGAACCGTGCGAGCCGCATGTCGTCGTCGCGTCGCAGAGCGCTGGGCGGCACCTGGATCGAGCGAACAGACTGCCATTGCCCCAGCAACGCACGCTGGCGCTCGGTCTGGATGACCGCTACATCCGCGTTGCGGATGCCGTACCGGAACAACCACCGTTCGCGGCGCGATGTCAGATAGGGCAGCTCCGGCCGGCAGTCTGTATCCGACATAACCAGGAACGCGAACCGTCGTCTGTGTTTGCGACACCACATGGCTACTTGCCCCGTCAGAGAGTCCGCGCATCCCTGAAGATAGACCTCCGCATTGGCCCGCGCCATCGCCCGATTCAGCCGCGTCCAACGCGGATGAAAGAATCGAACAAGCGGAAAGCCGTCCCCGGGATCGAAGCACTTGTATATGGCTATCTCCTCAACACGCTTACCGTCCGGCTGGCCGTGGTCCCACGTGATGAAACTCACGGAAAATCCCAGGTCGACCAACGCACGGGCCATCGACACCATCTGTACCTCTGCTCCCCCGACGCGGCGCATGCCATCGCACCCGGAGAGAACGTTATACGCACCGGGTACCACGAAACAGATGCTCGGTTTGGTGGTGTCGACAAACGTCATGGCCGAAACTCAGCTCCCAGCAGATGACACAGGCGCCTTGCCTTCTTCGTCGGCGGTCCGACGGCCCAGTTGGAGGACATTGTGGGTTATTCGCGATTTAAGTGAAGGAGGCAGGACCCATCGCCAGTACGTGATCGCGAGCACGCTGCCCCCCACCCCAAGTCCAACGCCCAGCGCGAGCCAAGGACTTCCGTCGAAGAGGAGTCGCGCCGGTAGGATCGCGCCGACGAATGGTATCGCAGTCAGCGCCGGTCCCGGGAGAGTGCCGCGGACGTAGCGCCGCACGCTCAAGTCAAGCACACGGCAGGCATACAGAGGCACGAAGACACCACCGCTCAGCGCTACCGGAACAGCTATGGCAACGGCCACGCCGGCCATCGAGCCGTCGGATAGACCAAGAATGGTGATGCATAACCCAATACTTACTAGCATGGCTGCCAGATCAGCCAACGCCGGAAGGGCGTGCTTGCCCATGCCTACCAGTATCATGTATGTGCCCTGCTGCGGCACCGACAGCAAGTGGCCTACAGTGAGGATCGCCAGCACGCCGTGTGCCCTGTAGGCCGCCCCCATCCAAACCTGAACGAGCAAATCGCCCATGATCAGCAGGACCAGCATGATGGGCAACGTGACATACAGCGCGTATTTGGAAGATTGGATCACTAGTGTTTGCAGTGCCGCAACGTCTCTACGAGCGTAAAGTGCGCTGCTGCTGGGAATGAATACGTGGGCATACTGTTTGATGAACCGCATCACGTGCATCACCAGGGCGCGCTGACGCGAGAAGACCGCCAGAGCGGCGGGCCCGAGAAAGTACCCGAGGAGGAGACTGTTGCCCTGGTAGACCCCGCTGCGCGCCAGATCTTGGAGGATCGACTTTCCACCGAATCCCACCATCTGTTTGGCTACGTCCCAACGGAACAAGCGAAGTGAGATCAACAGTTGCGGGCATAGGCGCCGTGCGGCCGCAAGCATCGCTACATAGCCGAGCATCTCAGCGCACAGTTTCGCGCAAGCCAATGCAACGATCCCGTAGCCCGCGAAGAGCAGGGCGATCATCACGACCAGAAGCAAGAAGTCTCGAATACCACGGATGATGTTGAAAACGTCAAAGCGCTCATACCCGGTGACCACGGCGTTGAACACGCCGCCCGGCATCTGTATCGCGCAGCACAGCCCAAGAACCAGGACCACGCGCCGCGCGGCTACCATGGCGTCCGCTCCCGCAGCCGGAAGCAGACGGGGGACCAGTGCCGCCAAACCGACCGTCACCGCCAGCCCCACCACCGAACTCGCCAGCAATAGGACGAGGCAAGTGTTGGTGGTGGCGTTCAGCGCGTCCCAGTCGCCAATCGCGCGGTACTTGGCGACGTACCGCTGAACCGCGGAACTCACGGCCAGCGCTAGCAAAGAGATATACGCAACCAGCGACCACGAGAAATCCCAGACGCCCAGTAACTCCGCACCGTGAGACCGGTCGATGAAGCGTGGAAGTACAAACCCGGACGCTACGACGAGCAGGTACCAGATCCAGTTCGCCAGAACATTCCGCACTATCACACTGCGCTCAGCGCCTTGCCGGGCGACAGGTCGCCCCTCACTACCGACAGACACGCCCTGTTCAGGATTCAAACCGCTCATCTTCATCCAACAGGCTATCGCGCAGCCCTGCGCCAGTGTAGAACACCACGAATCCGCTCTCAGCGCCTCCATCGCGACGCGTGCACGGATAGACCTGCGCATGGCGCAACGCTGGCAACCCGCCAACTGACACGCTTCATACGCGCGTCATCCGGCCACACTCCCCGACTCCCGCTGCCACTTAATCGCAAGCGGTAGCCCACTGGTCAAGGGCGTATCCGGTTCGTAACCGAGCAACTCCCGGGCCTTTGTCAAATCGGCTACGTAGTGCGTCACTTCTCCCGCGCGCGCCCGTTCATATGTCACGCGCGGCTCCACGCCCAACCCCAGGCTGATCAGATTCACAACGTCCTGTAGGGTCCTACCCTGGCCACTGGCAAGGTTGATCGTTTCGGAGCGAATGCTCTCGGATACCAGGGAGTCAATACCTGCTATCACGCCTCGAACCGCGTCGTCCACGTACGTGAAGTCAAGGACTTTCTCCTTGCCGAAAACCACGATGGGGATGTTCCGGGAAATCCGATCGACGAACAACGGAATTACCCGCTCCATGCGCTCGATGTCGTTGTCGTACCGGCCGTACACGTTACTGAATCGCACTACCAGGTGCGGCAGACCATAGCATCGGAAATAGGAGTAGATCATAGCCTCGCCGGCAATCTTGCTGGCAGAGTAGGGACTTTCCGCAACCACGAAATCCGCGGAACTCTCATCCGTGACGTGTCGATGGATATCGCCATATACCTCGCGTGAGCTGGAGAAAAATATGGGAACGCTTGATCGGCGGCAATAGTCCAGGACGTTAAATAACATCTTCACGTTGTCCATCGCCCGCTCGGGGTACTCAACAAGCTCGAATACTTTCGCGTTCGCAGCAAAATGAAGAACGACGTCCGGCTTCAGATTCAAGTCCAGGTCGCCCGGAGGCACGTCGGTCAAGTCGCGGATCCGCGTTTCGATCCGGTCGGTCCAGGTATTCTCGCGCTTGTCGATTCCAAGAACGGCATCGCCCCGGTCCATAAGTTTTAGTGCAACGTTTGTACCAATCTGCCCACTAGATCCAGTAATGAGAACGTTCATTCTTCCGCTATCCACCTGGTCGGCACTATCATGCCAACGACTCAGCCTCTCGGGAGCAAATCCCGTTTCCGATATCTCACGTTCATCCGCGAACGGTAAGCCATCCCCGGTGCCGGCAGCATCCGTGCATGGGCTCGATCGACGAACAATCTTAACCCCAGCGCCCAGATACACCAGTACAAAACAGTGCTTTGCGCCGGGTAAAAGGTTTGGCAACCCATGGCCGTCACTAACAACGTCGTAATCATCGCCAAGCCCATCCCGCCAACCGCAGCCGCCAGCCGATCATCTCGTACGCGGAACAACCGAAACGTCACGCTCAGGATTGCACCATAAAGCGCCATGACCGGCAGGAATCCGATGATCCCCATATCAAGGAGAACTTCCAAATACGCATTGTGAGGGTGCGATGGAGCGTTGCCCAACTCCAGCCAGCGGTCACGTATCTGTGTGCGTGTGCAGGCGTACCCTCCGTATCCCACCAGAGGGCTCTTTCCAAACTCGTCGAGGGCAACAGGCCAGAGATCGGTGAGACGACCCGCGGTGATTTGATCCCAGTCCTGCGTCGTGCTTCCACTGACATCGGCTACTCCGACGCCCATTCCCAGCCGTGCTGGTACTGCGGGGATCGCGACGAACAGGCCGCCAATTGCTATCGGTAATAACAGCAACATCTTCGGCCAACGCGCCGCCGCCAGCATGATCCCCGTCGCCAAGAACCCAACATACCCCCCACGAGAATGGCACAATGCCATCCCCACAAATACGACTACCAGCGGCAACAATCCCACGAGCCGCACGCTTGATTTTCTAATGGCCAATACGATCACGACGAACAGTGCCCAGAAACTGCCCGCCAGCAGCATGGACATGTCGATGGCCATCAGACCAATATCTCGATCGATACGATGACGGTATCGCATGAAGTCGCTCGCATCGCTGACAAGCAAGCTGCTCATCGGCACTCTTTTGATCACCAGGCACGCATACGCAACGGCGGAAAAGAGGATGACACCGATGGCAACTTTCAGGTCGCGGCGCGAATCACATGCCAGATAAAGCAAGACCGCCGGCAAGATAAACTTGATGCGGTTGATGATAAACTCCCCTGTAAACCCGATCAATCCAGGTCTGATATGGGCAGGAATGGAGCCCAGGTCCATGGCGGCCCTGACATACGCGATCAAGATCGCAAAGTAGAAAAGGGCCATCAGGACAATTGCCGTCCGCGGCACGTTAATCTTGCGCCTCTTGCCAATGAACTGCACGACCGCCCCACTCACGGTCGCTAGCAGCAGGAGATTCCAGGGATTCAGGCCGTTGATCTCCATAATGTGACTCGGAAAGTCACGCCGCTGCATGACTACCGAAAGAACGATCAGCCCGCACGTGGAGACGAACCAGTTCCGCCACGCGAAGATAGATAGTGCAAATACAAAACCCCAGAGTATGTAGATGCGCATGATCCCCAGCTCAGAGCGGCGGCATATGCATGGCCAGTTCGTTCATATCGTTGACAACACGAAGATCTTCTACATCCCACACCGCGAAGTGACTGTCACGTGCCGATGGATCGGCCGGGACGTCGGAACGGTACATTTCTGCGGATGCCGTCGCCACAATAGCACCACCGGGCCTCTTGTATAGTCGGGCCGGCAGCTTGATAACGTAATATCCATCCTGATAGAGCACTTCGTAGTCGGCGATGTGGGTGACAGCACACCGGGCAAGATACTCGCCTAAACGATGGTTGCGAAGAGCCCGTTGGTAGTCAACGCCGTTAATTACGCCATCCAGATTGACTGTTCGGCGATTGCAAAAATAGCCAAACAAGCCACAATCAGTCATGCCTACAACGGCGTCGCCCGGAAGATTGCTGCGGGTCCACATGGCGGCTTCCAGCCACGGCCTGTGGTGATCGCCTCGGCGCCTGGCGTCAAGGCGTAAGCCAACCATCCCCACAGCAAGCACGCCAATAGCCGCCGCAATAGTTATGTAACGGGAGCGGCCGAACTGTTGGTGAAACCGCCCAAAAAGCACTCCCACCAAGACCACTGTCATGGGGACGTAAGACGAGAAGTGCCACCACCAGGCCGCCCATTCCATAAAGAGCACGGTGTTGAGAAAGTGCAGGAAGCAGCCGAACCAAACGGCCAGCAGAATGTCGGAGCGTGACCCGACCGATAAACACGGACGCATACGGCCGACAATATCAGGACTTGGTCGGAAGACCAGCATCCATAGGATTACGACAAACGAAAAGAGCAATTCAATGCGACCGAACAGCGAGTGAAATCCGGTCAAGCGGGCCGGATGGAAGGATATCGACGGAAACGTGCTCTTCAATGCCCCGCTTAAGGGTACCATATGGCCGTATACCATGATGTTCCACAGCAGATAAGGCGCCACCAGCAAAAGTGCAACAACGCCAACCTGCAGCCACTTGCGAAAAAGGGTGCCCAAGCCGACTTCCCCTTCTGTCCCAACCGCCCAGCGTAGACCCATCTGGGCAAGAACCGCGAGCACGATAAAGACGGAGTCGAGCCGACACAGGAAGAGAACGCCGAGGAGCAAGCCGAGAAGCGCATTGGCGCGTCCGCCGATGTGCAGAGAGAGCAGATCGTAACGGTGTACGGCCCAGAGGATGAGGAACAGATGCAGAAGCAGGATTCCGGTTTCGAGGCCGTTCACCAAGGGGTTTAGAAACCAGGGACCAATCAGAGAGCAAACGGCCACGATGGCAGCCGGGCGACCCGCATATGTCGAAACGGTGCGGTAAGCCAGCCAGAATGTTGTGCAGGCAATGACACCGACAAGACAGTAGACTATCCGCAACGCCATCTCGGAATCTGCGCCCACGGTCCCATATATGGGAAGGAGACACAACATCCACAAGGGATGGAAACCGTTCGTCGTGTTGATCTGATCGAACGTGGTGCCGTGCCCGGCCACGATGTTGCTGGCTACCTGGAAGTAGTAAAACGCATCGTCTGAGATTCGAAACGTCAGATCAACCAGGGGCGCAGTGAGGGCATAGGCGGCAAAGCAAACGGCCCCGATACACGCCACAAGTAAGGCCCGATCGGCGCGGGCGAAGCCGATCGTGATCTCGGGAACGGGACTACTCGCCCTGCTCTGAGACATAACCGTCATCCGATAATGCCAATTGGCGCGCCCTGGCTGCTAGCGGACGTCCACGACAACAGAATCCCATTTTCCGGCACCACTCATCGCTTTCCCGTTTTTCGGCACAAAGCTGCTTGATCTCCATGCAGCGCCGCGCACGCGCGCACCAAGACGAGCATAACCAGCGGCGGACATCGATGCCGCCCCTGGCACCCGGCCTTGGGGCCCGGCAGGGACACTACCTAGGTCACGTTGCTGATGCGCTGGTCCACGTAAACCGCCTTCCCCCGGGGCGACAACGGAATGTCGTCACAACGTTGCATCCGAATCTCGATTTGGCCGTCGAGTTTTCGTCCCAGGTTCTGAAGAATGCGAGCTTCGTCTTCAACACCGAAGTCCTTTGACACCACAATGCGAAGTATGGCAAACCCAGGACGCTCCTGCAGGAACTGAAATCGCCTCACGCCCATGAAAGTCCTATCATGCATATTGAGCGCGGTCCAGGAAATCTGCGAGCCGTTCGCAGTCACCAGGATTTCCTGCGTGCGGTGCCCCTGGATGTCGCGGATAATCGCGTGCTCCCGACCACATGCGTCGCACCGGTCCCCGACGTACGTCGCGTAGTCGCCGGTTCGGTATCGAATGAACGGCATCACCGCGTTGACGAAGCCGGTCCCCACAATCTCACCCCGTTCACCTGGCGTGGTCACAGACTTGCCATGTTCATCGATAAGCTCGAAGAAACCATATGTCGGCCAAATGTGGTAGTCTGGAGAGTGCTCACATTCGGCGCCCGCCACGAGTTTTTCGGACTGACCGTAGCACGACATGTACCTGCAGGCGAAGGTGTCTTCCACAAACCGTCGCTGCTCCGGATACACCACTTCCGACTCCGCGATGATCCCACGGACGTTGGCCGGCGGGTCAACGCGTTGGCGCCGGATGAATCGGGCCAACATGGCCACCGCCGAAGGGTACACGTGCAAGAAACAAGGGCCGATACCGCGCACATGATCGAGGTACCGTAGCATGTTGCAATCGCTCATGTGGAAATTGCTGTAATAGTGGTGGCGCAGCAGGGGGTCATACTCGTGCCGTAGGCCATCGCGCCTCTCAGGAACCACTCGCCCCCTGAAGACGGCGATCGCCGTGTCCAGTTCGTAGCCGATGCGCCGCCAACCGCTGACCAGGTAAGCATATTCATATGCTGAGCGATCAGCACCCATATAGAAGTAGAGCGGCTCACCGCCTGTGCCACCCGTAGACACAAAGTCTACGCCACGCGAGTTTGTTGGGACGGTACACATCTCGTTGACGTGCTCGCGCAACACCGATCGGTCGATCACTGGAAGATGAGCCAGATCGTCGACCGAGTTCAATGCCCGCGGATCAAATCCCACTTGGTCGAAGGCCCTCCTATAAAATCCGGCTCGATCGTATGCAATCCGGCAGATGTGGCGGAGCTCTTTGAGTTGGTGTGCCCGCGATTCCTCGGCGCTCCACCACTGGGCCTGTTCGACGAAATCAAGACATCGGCTGAACCGCCTTCCGAACAGAATCCTCTGAGGCACAACGCTGAACGCCCGGCCAAGAACCCCGCGCACGAATCGCGGAGACTTCTCCCAAAGCCTGTTGCGGTTCCAGCCAAGCGCCGGTGTGATGAACCGCTTATTGTCGCCGGAATGCGGCGCATACAGGTGCCGGCCTTTCCCGTTGCCGCCAATCCGTCCATGGGGTGACGTAGCGACGGCGGAAGCGCCGCGCATGTCGCTCAACGAATAGGTGTTGCCGTCCGTCACGCCATCCTCAAGGTACATACGATACCAGGCTTCCAGTGCCAATAGACTCCACAGTTGCAGCGAATAATCGCGCCGGCCCGAAAAGTGATCGCCCAGAACCTGCTGTACGCCTTCATAATTGAGCAAGCCGGAGCGCTCGATGTTTTCGCGCGACAGAAACTCAACCATGAACTGGCGCAGCTCTGATTTGATCCACTCGCCTATGGGAGAGTCGAATCCTACTTTCGGTCGCTCGGCAATCGAGCGGGGGATCCACTGCCGTGCGACGATCTTCAGCAGGTGCTTGCTATGCGTGCCTTTCAGGCGATGCGATGGTGAAAGCGAGGTGACAAAGTCAACAAGTTCATAGTCGCAGAGCGGTGAACGCACCTCCAGCCCGTGGGCCATGCTCATGCGGTCCATGTAAGCAAGCTGGTATTCGGGTAGGTAACCATTCACATCGAGGTCGGTGGCCCGCGCGAACAGATCTCCCCGGTCCTCGGCTGTCAGATACTCCCGCAAATACGATTCACCCGTCGGATCCTTCGCTAGAGATTGAATGTCGGCGGAAACGACCTGGGCCCGCACTTCTCTACTGAGAAGACTTGCCCAACTCAGATAGGCCTCTTCCGGCGGCAGGTCAGCCCCGGTGACAAATCGCTTGGCGCGCTTGGCAAACCGGCTCCCTTTGGTCGATTCCGGCCACCGCGCCACCACCCGCTCGACGAACCCCGAGCGCAGCGCCTGCGGCAGCCATCTGTAGTAACTCAGCAGGCGAATCGCCTTGTGACGGGGGTAGCCGAGGAATATCTCGTCACCGCCGGTGCCCCCAACAGTGACTTTCACGCGTTTGCGGGCAAACTGGCATAGCAGATAGACCAGTATCGAAGTGGGCTCCCCATGCGGCTCATCGAAATGCCATAAAATGCGAGGCAGCATGTCGATCGTGGACTGAGGTTTAAGGATGAGCTCGTAGTGCTCGGTCCCAATCTCCCGGGCTATTCGACTGGCGTACCGCAGCTCGTTGAAGCCGGTGGCTGCCCCACGGTATCCGACGGTAAACGTCTTAACCCGCGCGGAGTGCTTGGCCATCAACGCCACCAAAACGGATGAATCAATGCCACCGCTTAAGAACGCCCCCACCTCGACGTCGCTCTTCAAACAAAGTTTGACGGTGTCGCTGAGCAGTTCGCTGAATGACTCAGACGCCTCTTCAAAGGTCAGTAATGACCGATCCTGCATGCCACGCTGCCAATAGGGCCGCACTTCCGCCCGCCCATCCTCATAGACAAGCATGGTCCCCGGCGAAAGCTTGTGGATCCCGTCAAAGAACGTATCGGGCGCCGGAGCATAACCGGCTGCCAAAAAGCTACACACCGCCTGTGGATTGACCGATCGTGATTGGCCGGAGCGAAGGATGACCTTGATCTCGGACCCAAACATAAGCCGGTCGCCGTTGTGTGCGTAGTGCAGCGGCTTTTCGCCAATGCGGTCGCGGGTGAGCACCAGGCGCCGGCGCTTCACATCCCAGATGGCGATCGCGAACATGCCGCGAAGGTGCTTGGCAAAATCAAGCCCATATTCTTCATAGAGGTGTACGATGGTTTCGGTATCCGAGGAAGTCGTGAACAAGTGGCCCTGCTGTTTGAGCCGGGAGGTCAACTCCTGGTAGTTATAGATCTCCCCGTTGAACACCACCCAGACGTCGCCCGATTCGTTGGCGATCGGTTGGCTTCCGCTTTCCAGATCGATGATGGAGAGCCGGCGCATCGCCAAACCGACACCCGCAGCCTCAAAGAACCCTTCGTCGTCCGGTCCCCGATGCTCGAGCGCGGCACACATGGACCGCAACAAGGCCGGGTCATCAAAACCTACGAATCCCGCTATGCCACACACGATGTATGATCTTCCTCTGCCGGTTTACAGCTACCCGCCTCCACGTGCCCTTTCCAGCCAAAGTGCGGTTCGAACGCTTCGTTCCATTCACGGATGTTCCGCACCGGGCCGCACAGCCGCTGGTCATTCGATTCAACCACGACGTCGTCCGGCGCGAACGGCGCCAGCGGCAACGGATGCTCATCCAGTGCTTGCTGCAGCACCGGCAGGCGCTGGTAGTCGAATCCCATCAATCGGACACAAGCCAGATCGACCGCCACCGGGTTGTAACCCGCAACTGCCAGCCCCACCGCCTTTGGTGTCGGATCCAGCGGGCCATTCCCTTCGCCCGCAACGATGCCATCCACGACACTGAAGAATCGGCGGACCGGTCGATCGTGCAGCGTACCCGACACATCGGCATACTGCAGAATACGGTTCAGATCAATCACCATACGCCAGGTGGTATCATTGCCATACCAATTGCCGGAGCGAATGGTGTCGGTGTTGGTGTCGCCGAATACCCGCTTTCCCAATGCCTTGATGGGACCAGCCACAACCGGCCGAAGCGCTCCCAGAAACGGAAACACACGCTTGAAGCCTGCCAGGGTAACGCGCTCCATCCGGTGTTTGAGTCCGTCATCGGCGAACTGGTCACCACCTTGGCCCGGCGTGCCCTCTCGATGATGAGGCAACCAGTTCTTGTTACCGTTAATGCCCACCAGATTCTTCATGTTGATCGTAATGCCGGTCTTCTTGTGCGTCTTGAGCTTCGGCAGACTGATGACGCAGCCGGCCTCGAGGATGGTCTTGGCGATCAGGTACTCGTGGACGTCGTCGTGTTGATGACTATGCAGTTCGCTGGTGTCGTATTCGGACCCGTAAAGCAAGTGACAAAGGTCATTGATGGGCGCGAACGCTGAACGCAATCCCAGGTTGACCTTCACGTAGCCGGCCGGGTCCCCCGAAAGCCGTTCATGGCCGACGATGACACCGTCGATCTTCTTCGCCTGCTCCGGCCGCAAGTCGTGCACCGCAATCTCAAAGCCAACCAGGTTACTGTAAAAGTCCTGGATTTCATCCAATCCGACAATCCTGCGAATCGCCTGGAAATCCGCGTCATTCTGCGGAGAGTCGGCGACAACCACGCGCCCACGCCCTTTCAACGCGATATACACGTAGTCGAGCACGGCGCGGATAACGGATCCATGAGTGATCAGGCAATCCGCGTGGCCCGGATGCGTCTCTCGAAAATCGCGGATGAAGTTGGGCTTGAGCACCACCGAATCCCCAGGCCCAAGTATTTCTCCCAGCGGGTTCCATTCCGCCGAGCCGAAGCCCTGTGCATCGCATCCCAAAAGCTGCAACGCCCGGCGGACCGATGCGTACGCATGGTTCAAACCACACTCCCCGGCGCCGTCGGCGTGCGGGTATTCGGGATACCGCTCGGATGGGGAGAACGGCGCCTGCGCGGCGTAGGACGATGGTCCGACGGCGATGCCGACCCTGGGACGAGCTAAGAACACTTCTGGCGGCGCGGAACTCACGGACACCTCGCGGCAGGTTGCACTTCTTCCGACGTGCCGGAGTCAGCGCATTGAGATTCACCAGCCGAACGACCGTCGCGCAGTACGCTCTGGTAAAGTTCGAGAAACTCACGGGCCACGCTCACACGGTCAAACGAGCGGACCAACTCCTTGCCCGCTTTGGCCATCGCCGCGCGAGTCTCGGGCGAATCCAGTAACTTCATCGTCGCAGTCACCAAATCCGGGACACTCTTGGGTGGTACGAAGAGGCAGTGTTTCCCGTCCACCATCCAGTCGGCCGCCGCCCGAATGCGTGTGGTCACGATCGGCAGTCCAGCCGCCATGGCGTGGAACAGAACCATGGGCATGCCCTCGGAATGGTAGGTCGGAAAAACCAGCAAGTCGCTGCCCAAATAGGCCGCGACGGTCTCGTCCTCCGGGATGTAGCCGGTGAACATAACGTGTGCCCAAAGACCCATCGCGCGGCACAACGCCTCGGCTTCCGCCCGCACCGGCCCATCACCCACGAACGCGGTGAACACCGCATGCCGCTTATGGATCTCCGGCATTGCCCGGATGACCTCAAAAATGCCCTTGGGCTCTATGAACCGGGCGATGAACAACAACAGCGGACGATCCCGCGGAATGTTGTAGCGACCACGAAAATCATGATTCCCCTCATAGCGCGAGAAATCGAGCGCGTTCTTCACAACGTGGTAACAGCCGTAGGAATGTTCGCGCTCAAAGTACCTACGCTCCTCTTCCGACAGCACACAAACCGCGTCACAAGAGCGCAGCAGCAAACGCGTCATCCACCGCCACGGGACTCGCCGGTTTGAAGCCAGCGACTCTTCGCTGCCATGAAACTTCATGACCACCTTGCGCCCCAGCAGCTTGCACATGGGGGCGAAAAAGACGTCGCGAAGCAAACCGTTTCGATCGAAGGCCGAGTTCAGATGGACCAGGTCCGGACGCAGGCGGGCAATCTGAATCGATAGTCTGATCAAATCCGCGAGCCGCTGCCTGATTTTTTGTGCCATGGTTTCGGTGTGCGTTCGCCCGCCGAATGTGAATCCCCGCACGTCGACGCCGCAATCACGCAACGAGTCACGCAACAGATAGAGATGCGACGGCGGCCCACCCCGCACCCGGCGGTCCGGTAGCGCCATGAGAACCCGAAGTGATCGCTCAGCACCGGCCATCGATCCTGCAATCAGGCGTACCCCAACGCTCGATTGAGCTCTCCCGCGACGTTTTCAAAATCCTGTAAATCCTGCTCGCTCAACTCGTCTTGCCACCGCACATCACATCGAATCTCCGACAGCTTCTGCAACCGCATCGAGTTGCCGATGATGTGCTGTTCACATGCTCCCAAATCCGCCGGGCCCTCGGCGGGGTCCACCCCCAGAAACGAATACACCTCCTTCATGCGTTTGCTCGGGTCCGCGCAGAGCTCCTCGTAGATCAAACGCATCGTCCTGTCCTTCGGCAGCAAGGCCAGCACGCGCTCCGCCTCGCGGTGGCCGCGGACGAATTCAGCGCCGCCGCGACCAATGGAAAAACGCTCATGCCGCCTGAATGAGTTGGCGACACCACGGCCGTCACGTGTCACATGGATCACGCTTATGTCAAACCGGTCGCTCTCGCGGAGGTATGCCAAGCGGATGGGGTCCTTGGAACCGTCCACAACCACGGAGCAACCGAAGATTTCGGCGAGCACCTCCACGAAGACCTCATTGCGACGCAACGTGCTGGCAACGCGCATTTTGCAGCCCGGCCAGCCATTGATTAATAGATGACGGCCCATCTCAAACAACGGCCCCCGAACCCCGGCACACAAGACCCGATCCACCACGCGGTTGTCCGGCATCCGGAAACTCAAACCGAACTGCGCGACGTCAAACTCAAGGCCGCGCCGTTCCATGCCCTCCCTGACACGTTTCCAGAAGCTGCATTCGGTGATCAGTTCACCGCAGGAGCAGCGGTAGGTCTCGATGTCTCCCATCGCCTGCGCCTTCATCTCTCCGACGGTGCCCACGTCCGCGTGCGCACCCAGCAGTACAGTCAGCAGCGTCGAGCCTGAATAGCTCGGTGAGGTGATGTAGGCTAACCGAGTCATTCTATAAACACAGCGCGTTTACCCCGATGTGCGTCCCGTCCGATATTATGACTAGCGGCGGGCCGCGTGTCCAGAGAACACCGTGCAAGGCCGACCAGTGTGGGACAGGCTTTCCAGTGTGGGACAGGCTGTCCAGTGTGGGACAGGCTTTCCAGCCTGTCGTTTGACCGGCTGGAAAGCCGGTCCCACAGCGCCATCATCCGACCACAGAGTATCCACATCGGAAAAGATCGCTGCGATCTTTGCTCACCCGAATCACAATGGGCCCCATGAGCCGAGATCGTCCGATAGCAAGATCGAGAGTTTCGGGACAAATTATCCGAGACCCGACCGTAAGGGAGGGAAAACCTTACGCCCCGACGGAACCGCTCCCTCACGGTCGCGGCTCGGTTCGCGAAGAATGCGCCAACTCCGAGACACTACATTAGTGTCCTCTGCGCGACCTCTTGCCCGCCAGCAACTCGGCGTAAACCGCTTCCGTGTTGCGCGCCAGCGCCGACGTGGAGAACTGCCGCTCGACCCACGCGCGCGCCGCAGCCCCCATGCGCCTTCGCTCTTCGTGTCTTGAAAGCAGACCACAGACCTTTTCTGCCATGCCATCCGCATCATCCACATCGACATGATAACCGACTTCGCCGCTCGGCACCACGAACGCGTTGTCCGCCACGTTGGTGGCCACTACCGGCACGCCACAGGCCATCGATTCCAGCAAGACGTTGGGCGTGCCTTCGTGGCGGGAGGTCAGCACCGTTACGTCACATACATTGTACAAGCTGGGCAACTCGTCGCTCTCCTTAACCAGCACGCAACGTTCGCGCAATTCCAACTCACCCATGGTTCGCATCACCTGCTGGTAGTATTGGCCGACGTTCTTGTGAATCCCGGTGCCCGGCTTGAGGATAGCGGTCTTGCCGCTTTCGTTGCCCAGTTGCCCGCCGACCAGCAAGAAGCGAACGTTTCCGATACTCTTGGCGATGCGGCGCCCGCACTGAAGGAACATCAAATGGTTCTTTTGCGGCTTGTAGCTGGCGACCATCCCCACGACCGGCTCACCTTCACCGATGCCCAGCCGCCTGCGTGTTTCGCTCGCATCGAACGGTCGAAATTCATTTACATCGACGCCGTTGTAAACGACATGAATCCTGTCATCGTCCACACCCTGTGTGTCTATGACAAACCGCTTTCCAGCTCGCGAATTGGCGATCACGGCGTCGAACATGCCGCGGGTCAGGCGCAGGCAGATCGACTGGATCAACGATCGCTGATAGTCGGAGTTCCGCTCCGAACCGATCACGATCGGCACCCGCGCCAGGCGGCCGCCCAAGCGGGCGGCGACCTCGGCGTCGAACAGGAACGCATGGACGATGGAGATGTTTCGTTGCTTCAACACCCGCGCCAGTTTCCACACCGTCGTGGCGTCGAAACGCCATCCCCGCTTGACAATCACCAGGTCGCGATCCGGGTCGGGCAGGTTCGAGGCTAACGGCACATGGTCCGACAAGCAGCACACCACTGGATGGAACCGCGAGCGGTCCAAGCTTCGCGCCAACTGCACTACTTGCCGTTGGGCCCCGCCATGTTCAAGGTCGCTGACCAGAAGCATCACCCCGACCGGCTGCCGGATTGACGATTGCGGATTGGGGATTAAAGTACGAGGTGGACCCATCACTCTTGACTCTTGACCCTTGACTGTTCACTCTTCACTCTTATGAACGCACCAAGGGAATCGTCAATCCCCAATCGTCAATCGTCAATCCCCAATCGTCAATCCCCAATCCCCAATCCCCAATCCGCATTCCGGCGCCCGGTTCGCGAAATCCTTATTGTAGTGGCGCTGACATTGCTGGCCACGTCGCTTCGGCTCTGGCAACTTGACGCCCCTAGCCTATGGGGGGATGAGCTTGGAACCATTCACAATGCCCTGTCGTCCGATCTGTTCTACTCCAAGATGCTCGGTTACCTGCCGACTCGAATCGGGCTGAACGTCCAGGGGCTGGGCCCCGACGTGCTACCCGCTGATGGCTACGAAGTTTGGCGGGAACGGGGGCTGGATGAACGAGCCGCACGGCTGCCGTCGTGCCTGATCGGCATTGTCACTATCCCGTTGATTTACCTTGCAACACGGCAGATTCTGCCGGTGCCGGCGTCCACTCTTGCCTCATTGTTCCTCTGTTTGTCGCACTGGCACATCCTCTGGTCGCAGACGGCCCGCTTCTACTCGTTGCAGTTCCTCTTCTACAGCCTGGGGCTGATATTCTACTATCAGGCCACCCGGAACGGTTACGTCCGGTCGTGGTCGTTGGCGGTGGCTATGGCGGTGCTTGCCGTACTGTCGCAACCCACAGCCGCGGTCATTTTCCTGGTCTTCGGCGCCGACCTGTTGGTCCGGCGAATTACAGGAGAGATTCCACGGTTCCCAAAGGTCCCACTCATTGTTGGGTTTGCACTGCTCGCCGCTTTATGCGCCCTGCTCTTTCGCGACGTGCGATCAAATCCTGAACAATGGCTTCGATTCTTCCAAGGGCCCAATCAGCCGCCCTTCCGTCTCTTCGCCTCAACCGCGTTCTATGTGCAGCCGCCGATGATTGCCGCAGCCCTGGGCAGCGCCTGGTGGCTGCATCGACAGCGGGACCGTCTTGGAATCTTCCTATTGTTGGCCGGCGTGATACCCGCGCTGGCCTTTTCGATCGTCGGCCTCTTCGCGTTCGTCGAGGCGCGCTATTGCCTCATCAGCCTCTATCCCTGGCTGTTGCTCGCATCCGTAGGATGCATGTCGATCTGGAAGCATATGGGGAGAGGCGGACGACAAGCGCTGAGCTTCATCCCGATACTGGCACTGGCCTCATCCCAACTCGTCAGCCTGCTGGGATACTACACCGAAGGCGGCTATCGCTCCCGTGTCCGCGAAGCCCTGGAGTACGTGGCTGCCAGGATTCAACCGGACGATCAGGTGTGCGCCCACCGGCTGGAGGGAGCCTACTACTTGAAGCGCCCTATCGAGATCGACTCGCATGATATTAGAAAGGTCGCCGATACCATCGACAGGAGGACGTGGATCGTGTGCGGGGCATCGAACCACGGCTCGCCCCCTCGCCGGTGGTTCCAGGGCCGCGCCGACCTCTTGGCGACGTTCGATACCTACTTGGTGGGCCCCAGTGAGTCCGTACAGGTCTACCTCATCGATCCGGCGATCAAGGGAGACTCCAGAGACCATGCTCCGCCATAGACGCTGGCTCATCATCCTGTGCCTGGCATTCGTCGTCATTCAGACTCACACCGCCTGGACCTGGGGATTGCCCGGCAAGGTATCCTGGGCCGTGGATTCCGTTGGAGGATTTCACATTCTCAACTGGGTCAAGCATGCCATGAAGTATTGGCCCGACGGTGATCCCTACCCGCCCGTCCACAAGTACATTCTGGCAGCTACATACGCTCCCGTGGTGGGATGGTATTGGGCCACGGGGCAGATTGACTTCGACGCGGGAGTGGCCAAGGACGATATCGCCGCCAGGACCGCCTTGTTGCGCATCGGACGATTAGTGACGGTGGTTATGTCGGTCGGCGTCGTGGTGCTTTTCTTCCGGCTTGGGGAGCAATTGGGGCCTCCCGGGGCGGGCCTCCTCGCCGCGGGGTACTGGACTGGGACATACGTGGTATCGTACTACTCGCAGACCACCAATTTGGATGTACCGTACATTTGTTGGACGGTTCTTGCCCTGGACCGACTCGTCGCCTTCCACCGGACAAACCGCCCTTCTCCTCTGGTCGCATCAGCCGTGTTCGCCGCCCTTGCCGTCGGCACAAAAGACCAGGCTGCGGGGATGATTATTGCGTTACCATGTCTGGTGCTCTGGTCTCCCTTTCGGCCGAAAGCCGAACCGCACAATCCTGCCGCAAGGACAGGAATACGCCAGGTCGGAGTATGGTTGTTCACGAGTTTGGCCACCTACGGCGTCGTCAGCCAGGCCTTTTTTCGGCCTGGGAACTACTGGTCTCACGTGCAGTCTGTTCTGGGACCGTCGCTCAAACGCTTTCAAGCCGATATGGGACAACTCGAACTGCTGGCCGCCTATGCCCGTGAGTTCTCCATCGCCGCCCATCCCGTCGTGATCGTGCTGCTCATTCTGGGCATGTTGAGTCTGGCCGTCCTATCGACGCGGCTCTTCCTCTGGTTGCTGATCCCCATCATCTCCTACCACGCCGTTTTCATTTGCCCCAGCCGATTGCTGGCCGTCAGATTCATACTGCCGCACCTGTCGATCTTCGCGCTGGCCGCGGGGCTGGGCTGGGCGATGGTCCTTCACAGACGTCCCCGCATCGCTAATCGCGTGATCCCAGCCCTGGCCCTCATTTCTTACCTCTCCGGGCTGTCCCTTACCATGCTTCTATGGGATGATCCACGCAGTGCCGCTCAGAGTTGGATCGAGGAGCACCCCGAGGTAAAGCATTCTCTAGCGACCTACTGCAGATCGGATTTCTACCTGCCAACGCCGGCCCAGCTTCATGCGGAGCGTCTGCGCTCCCCGGACGGGCGCCTGGTTGACGTACAAGCCCGATACCTCATCTGCGTATCGCGGTGGTACTCCCGGTATCTCAAATCAGACAACCCCGCCGTCGCGGATGCTTGGAATGCGCTCCTGGCTGGCCGACGCGGTTTTGAACCATTTGCCCATTTTGGCAGCCATCCCCCGCCTTTCCCCTGGCTGGACATAAGCAAGCGCCTGCCGGAGATCCCCGGGCTCGCTCAGTCGATCCACATACTGCGCAAAGCGTCAACCGGCCCTCCTAAGTAATACGAGTATCAGTGCAATAATGCCGATTGGTCATTCACGAGCCGCGGGCTTCAGCCCGCGCGGCGCACCAATAACCAACAGATCGCAAACACCGCTTCGGCAACCTGCAACTAGAATCCATATTACATGACTGGAGGCGAAGGGACTCGAACCCTCGACCTTCGCATTGCGAACGCGACGCTCTCCCAACTGAGCTACGCCCCCTGGTAACTAGAAACTAGAAAACGCGTTGGCGCCTATCTCTAGTTTCTAGTTTCTAGTGTAGTGTTTCACGCAGATTGCGTTTTTTCAGAGCCGCGCCCGTAAGGAAGCGGTGCCGTTCGGTGTCCAAGAACCGCTCCCTGACGGTCGCGGCTCGGATTGCAGAAACGTCGTCAATTACGAAACAGTACACTAGTCTCTAGTCTTCTAGCTCGGTGCAGCCGTTCCGGCGAAACAACGCAAGCGCCCCGAACGCCAGCAGCAGCGCGGTGGCCGGCTCCGGGACCGCCTGGGCGCTGGCTGACATGCCGCCACCAGTCGGGAGCCCGTCGGCCACAAAATCCAGGTCCTGTAGCTCATCGCCGAGAAAATCCGAAATGAGCTTCATGGCGGATACCGTGGCCAACTCCTCTTGGGAGAGTCGCCCACCCGCCGCCACCTTGGTCCTCAGCCTGCCGATCGTTTCCGTGGCTTGCTGTTCGCGGAAGGTGCGGCCGCTGAACTCGGCGAAGATGTTTTCAACCCCGGCGGCATCGAAAAACGGGTCGGTGACCGTGGCCAGCACGTCGGCGACGATATTGCCCTCGATATCGACCGGCCCGATGTCGAATTCCGGATCGCCGATGCGGACGTTATCGAACCTTCCGTCGATCGTCGTAGTCTGACGGTTCGAGGCTTGGAAGCGAAAATCGTAGCTGCCGAACGTGTTTATGGTAGCCCGGAGATCGAACAGCAGATTCCCGGTGATATTCGTGGTATTGGTCCCCGTATCCAGATTGAATGCGTAGGCCAACGGCTGCGCCTGCCCCACGGTCACCACAAAGTTGCGGTTGATGTTCAACTGCCCGGTGCTCAAGGTCAGCCCGATCTCGGGAAGCAGCCGCCCACCGGTTTCAAGCAACAGCGAAACCGGGCCGGCTACGGCGAAGTCGAAATCACCCAGATCAATCGTGTTGCCCTGCAGGGTGTTGGCCACCACGAAGACGTCCGTATTGGAAAGCGGCAAATGCGTGCCATCCACCACAAACCCCGCGAATCGCAGACCGTCCAGCACGTCTTCGAAGTTCCCCGCGCGGACCGGCGAGGCCAGCATCGTCACAACCGCCGCATAGCCAACCAAGCGTTTGATAATGTGCATATCCAAGGTCCCCCAGCGCTACACCATAGAGTGAAGAGTAGGGACGAAGGGACGAAGAGGGAGGTGGTCGGGGCTCAATCCCCAATCGTCAATCTCCAATCTCCGTTCCTGTGTCCCTTCGTCCTATCGGCCTACTTAGTGAAGCTGATAAGTTCGACCTCAAAAACCAGTGTGGAGTTGGCTGGGATTTTCGGTCTGGCTCTAGTGCCATAGCCCAGTTCCGGCGGGATGACCAGAAATCGCTTGCCGCCCACTTTCATGCTGGAGACACCCTCGGTAAAACCGTCGATGAACTGGCCCAGCCCCATCTCCAGCGGCTTGCCGCTGGTCCTTGAAGAATCGAACTTGCTGCCGTCGGCCAGCCAACCGGTGTAATGCACCTTCACCAGATTGGAAGGCTCGGGGGATTCGCCGGTTCCGTCCTGGGTGTCGACATACCACAGGCCGGACTCACTCATGTGGCCTTGGGAGATATCAACGCCCTTGCCGGCCACGAAGGACTTGCCCTGCTCCATCGGGTTGGCAGCGGCGGATTTCTCCTTTTCAGGCGCCTTGGCGGCTTCTGCAGCGGCCCTTGCCTTCGCTTCCGCAGCAGCTTTCTCAGCGGCTGCCACAACGTCGGCGATGGTTGCGGGATCCACGCGCTCCACTTTGTTGATCAGCACCGGTGTGTCCGCAGCCGCTGCGCTCCGGCGATCGGCACGCGGGTCCCTGTGCACCGGTGTGTTTACGATGGCTTCCAGCGTCTTGGTGTCGCCCACAACCTTTCCGAAAACACAATAGCCCCAGCGGCCCGCCTTCTTTGCCTTGTGGTCCAAGTCTCTGTTGTCCTTGACATTGATGAAGAACTGGCTGGTCGCCGAGTGTGGGTCCCCCGTTCGGGCCATGACGATGGTGCCGTATGTGTTCTTCAAACCGTTGTCCGCTTCGTTTGTAATCGGGTCGTTGACCGGTTTCTTTTTGTATCCTTCCGTCATGCCTCCACCCTGGAGCATGAAACCCTTGATGATCCGGTGGAATATCGTGCCTTCGTAGAACCCCGAGTCGACGTAGCTCAGAAAATTGTCGACCGTGATCGGCGCCTTTTCCCGGTTCAGCTCCAGCAGAAGATCGCCCAACGTCGTCGTCATCCGAACGTAGACCTTCGACGGTTTGTCGGAAGCATCCGGATCCTCAGCGCTGCCGGTTGCTGCGGTCGCGCATACCATGCTGACGATAGTCAGTAGAAATCTTGTCGGTCCGTTCATTTCTTCTATTCCTCAGTGCTAAAAACAGCCGCCCCGGCGAGCCCGCGCGGGCCGGAGGCCGCCTTCCTGTAGTAACCGCGCCTAGCCTAACGGCAGCGGGCCTTCACCACAACAGAGCTGGTGCGAGTCCCGATGCTGGTGCGAGTCCCGAGGCTGGTGCGAGAATCCTTTCTCGCACCCCGGAATCGACACAAGCCCACGGGTTGCAACCCGTGGGCTTTTCACAGGTCTGTCCCACACCGCCGGGAGTAGAAAACTAGAACACGCTTCGGCGGCCATCTCTAGTTTCCAGTTTCTAGTCTCAATCGTCAATCGTCAACTGCTAGAACCGCCACGGCACGTCCTCCTCGAATCGCAGCCGCAGCACCCGATCGATTCTCGACTTGCACGAAGTCAGGTGGGCTTCCGATGCAAAGTCCAACTCGCCGGCGGCCAGCACTCCGTCTATCTGCTCCCCCAGCATTCGCAGCGAATGCTCAACCATAGCGTGCAGGTCCGGGGACATCAGTACGCCGGGTCTCATGCGCACCAACGGCTCCAATACCCCGAGGTATTCACGTTGCAGCGATCGGCGGATGCTGGAGATGAACGGCGAGTTGTTCGACCACCGCCCGCTCTTGGCCCGATCGCCATCGATCGCGTCCGACCAGCAGGCATTCTGGATGCCTTGCAGGTACTCGGCAACCGTGAACTTATCGTCTGCGGCCGTCTTCATCTCCGCGTCATGGATCCGGCGCAGCGTGTTGGGATACAGTCGGTCGAACAGGTTCCACCACTGCAGTATTCTGATGAAGCTGTGAATCGGGAAATCGACCACAAAATCGATGCTGGTGCCTGCGTGCCACCATCGTGGCACGGCCAGATGGTTCAACGTTTCCACTGGGACGGAGAAGAAATCTTCGCTGTACAGGTTCCTCTGTACGAACGCCAGCGCTTCGCGCTGCTGCTGGGGATCAACCACCTCAAATGGCGGGCTGGCATGGGGGTCGCCGCGGTGGCTTCTGCTGGTATGGATTCCGCCGATATACTTTCCGACGTAGTCCACTGCCGATGTCTTCTCGAAGATCAGGGTGATAAAGGCTGCTCTGCTGTGGTACCAGCTTTCCTTGTCTTTCACCCCCCATTCGAGGATCTTTTCCAACCGCTGATCCACCAGCGTAATGCGTTCGCGGGCCCATTCGATGGGATCAGCCCCCATGTCAAACCGATTGCTTTTGGGGTCCGGTGAGAGGAACGTGGTATCTTCGTCCGACGCGTAGGCGAGCTCGGGCTCCGCCGACCGCGACGCAATAGCGTCGAGCATTTTGAGTTCGGCGGCGTTGGGGCCCGTGAACGGTGAAGGAGCCGACTTCTTGGGCTTGTCCTCATCCACCGCTTCTTTGGATGCCGTCGCTTTGGCCACGCCCTCTTCGATCATCTTTCGCGCTTCGGGCGGCAGCTTGTCGAGCACCTCCTGCGGAATGTCCAGATCACCCGCCTTGGCGGACGCCGGATCGGCGGATTTGTCTTCCTCTTGTGGCTCCGCCTTCTCCTCATCCTCGCCGGACTTCGGCGGCGTGTACGACCCGTCCACCGGACGATAGCCGTACTCGATGGCCCAGTAGTCGTATGGCCCGATGGTGGGTGTCACGAAGTGACCCTCCATCGTGT
>JAZGDL010000319.1:0-2201 GCA_036477795.1 Phycisphaerae bacterium | reverse complement strand
GAGCCTACCGCCTCGGAATGACATTGAGCGTGTAATACGCCTTGCGGTGAAGAAGCGCCTCGCCGCCGGCGCTCTGCACATTGGTCAGCGCGAGTTCGTGAACGTATCCGCGGCGCAATCCGTCTATCGTCAACCGCACCAATAGGCCGTCGGTTGCCACCTCGGCCGCACGGATCGAAAGTAACTGGCGATCAATCTCGGGCGAGCCATATTTAGCATGCCGTTCGTATGTGAAGCTTTCCATCGCGTAGTTGGCGGGATTCCCCGCCGTCACCGGATCAACCGGTTTGGTGAACGTCAGAACAAATCCATCGGGCTGCGCTCTCATCTCGTCGATCTCAAACGGCAATACGCCGGTGTATACGACACGCTGCACACCCCACGGGCGGCGCCCGAGGCTTCCCCACCCGCGGTTGGTCATGCCCACGAACATGCTTCCATCTGCGCCGAAACACATTCGCGTCACGCCGCAGTCCAGACCGCTTCGGAACGGGAAACACGCACCTTGGTAGACGCCGTCGATTCGCTCCAGAAACACGCGCATGAGGCTGGCGTTGGTCTGATCCCCGACGAAAAGTTGGTTCGTAAACGGCCCGAACTTTCCATCTGTCGTGTCCAGCAAGATGTCGCTCGCGCTTTGACCCATTCGCCCGTAGGGGAACCACACCGCGGGCGGCTTGAAATCCTTTTCACCTTGCGGTGGATCGAATCCAGCTTCTGCGTACCAGCGGTTTCCGCCGGGATGACCATGCCAGTCGCCGAAGTCCAGGTGTGACAGCTTGTTCGTTCCCACCCAATCACCTTGGTTGTCCGTATAGAACATGTCGCCCGCCGCATTGGCGCCGAGCCCGCACGGTGAGCGCAAACCGCCACAGACCGGCACCAACGAACCGTCGTCGTTGACAATCATCGCCCATCCGCGCCATGGGACAACCGACTTGCCCAGCTCGCGGCAGAACCCAAGGTTCAGTGTTACCCACGTTCGTCCCTGACCGTCGTATTTTGGTCCGAACGCGAACTCGTGGTAGTTGCCGCTGACCCCCCATTGATTACTGACGGTCTCGAATCGGTCGGCTCGGTCGTCGCCGTCGGTATCAATGAGTCGGGTAAGCTCGCCGCGCTGCACGACATACAGCGCCCCGTCACGCCAGGCGGCGCCCAACGGCTCGTGCAAACCGAACGCGAACCGCTTGAACGTTGCATCAAACGGCGGAACGTCGTACGCCCCTTCGATGATCCACACCTCGCCGCGTCGTGTGGTGACGATGGGCCGGCCGTCCGGCATAACGTCCATCCCCCCGACTTCCAACACGATGTCCTTCGGCTCGATGATGCTCAGCAGGCGATAGTGCTTCGCCTCGGGCGAGGTTGGGAAATCCAGGTTCAAACGATACTCCAACAACGCCTCAATACGATGATCGGTCACGGGCCGCATCTGGAAGTCCCAGCCGCCTACACCTTGGGTGACCTTGGCCAGGATGGTGTTGCGCCCTTTTCGAATATTCAGCGTAATCAGGTGATCCTGGAGGCTCATTCCGCGGTACACATCGACGTCGATCACCAGCTTGTCGTTGAGCCACAGCTTCAGCCCATCGTCGCTGCCGAAGTCGCAGTCGATGCGCGTGTCACTTTCCGAATGGAATTCACGGAAGAGGTACGCGGTGCCTTCATAGTGGCGGGATTCATCGTCGAACTGTTTGAGGTTGATCGGGTCCCACTCAGCGAAGCGAGCCGGCTGCCACCGCACGGTCTCACCGTTCTTCCCGAGGTATTGGGCCTCGAGATCGACGCCCAACTCCGGCGGATAGACGATGCTGTGGCCGATCCGATCGGGATTATCAAACGGCCCGATGATGTGCCACGCCTCCCATTCCAGCGGCGGGGCATACTGGGCCATGGTGGCGGCGCGCGTTTCTTGGCGCGTCGCCTTCTTGATGTAGTTGAATTGGGGCGTTTGCCCCCACACCTGGCCGCAGATTGTCACGGCCGTTCCGATCGCGATCAGCCTGCGCCGAGCTATGGCTACGTTGTTCACCATGTCACCTCCACGCTCAGCGAGGCCGTTCCCGTCTCGTCCAAGATGATCTCGACGATGCCGTGGTCCAAGGCTCGGCAGCCGGGCGAGCGCTGGACGATCTGCATGCCCGCGAGGTTCGCCACGACGCGCCGGCCCGGCGAACCGCGCAGCTCGAAGCGACGGA
>JAZGDL010000318.1:0-3170 GCA_036477795.1 Phycisphaerae bacterium | reverse complement strand
GGACATCAACCCGCCAAGCCCCCACCCAAGCCCAAGAGGAGCCCAGAAATGAACATGTAATGGCAAACTCAAGATCGGCCTCTTATTTTACAATAGTTTACGAACGCAAGTGACAAACATGAGCTAGGGCCGCGCGGGCACACGGCTTCTGTGAGACATCCCCTCAGGCGAAAATCCAGGCTAGCCGTTTCGCTCCACCCTCGACATGCCGCCAAGCCGCCTCGGTGGGCAACGGGTGACTTCGGCGTGTGGCCCATCGTGTGGTAAGGAAGAAGAATCGAGACCCCAGGTCCACAGGACCTGGGCCACCCGTCCTTACAGGGTCGCAACTCGGAATGATATACACGTCGTTGATTGAAGGCAGCTCAATCTCGATCGGTTGGTGAGTCGATGGGGTGCAAGGCGATTCCGAAATGGTGCATCTCGTAAATGGCGAGCCCGTCGACTTTGAGAAAACCGTGGCCCGTTACCGTCGGAACCGGACCCTCCCGGAGCTCGGTTACCACAGCCTCTACTTCGACACGCCGGTTTCGCGGAATGACTTGTCCGCGGTAGACCCAGCGATGCTCCGGGCCGACCAGGATTGGACAAAACCGGTGGGTATCACGTAGTTGTTCGCCCCATCGCTCCAGCGCCACCAGTTTGAGCAGTTGCAGAAACGATTCCAGACCCAACGACCCCGGAACAACCGGATCCTGATAGAAGTGCGCTTTGAAGAACCACGCATCCGGATCGACATTGGTCACGCCGCGAATAAACCCCAACCCCTTGGGCCCGCCGTCCGGCACGAACACGTCGATCTCATCGAGCATTAACAGCGCACCAGTCGGCATAGCTGCAGCAGGACCCGGCGCAGAAGCATTTCGCTCCCTGACGGTCGCGGCTCGGAATGACTCGCCCGGTTGCAGGGGGGCAACCCGTTCAAGCGAAATCGGCTTGCCGCGGCGCAGCTCGGCCTGGCTGGGCATGTAGCGGCGGTCGGCTGCGTCACGAATGCCGATCTGCTGGGCTAGTGCGGCTTGCGAGAAAAACCCGAACGACGTCTCGCCATCGTAGACAATCCGGCCGGCCCGCCAGATCTGCATGTCGAAGCTCTCGATTAGCATACCGCCGGCTTCGGAGACCTTGTTGATTCGCACCCGCGTGGTCAGCGTCCCGGCATCGGCGAATATCTCTTCGTGTAGCACGGCTGTGCCGCCAAGGTTGCGAAATGACATGTCCTTGTCACTGCGCAGGGCGGAGCCGAGGTAAGCTGCCAGCCAGCCGCACGGCTGCAGTGCGATCTCCAGAATCACCGCGAAGGGCATCGATGGCTGGCGATTGGCACGAAAGTACCACGCATCCGGCGGCACGTCATACTGAGCCTCGATCCACCCGCCCGGCTCCAGACGCCAGGCTTGGGCGTGGACTTCGGTGATCCGATCCAGAAACTTGTACGGCGGACCGGGCAGTCGCGCGATGCGACGCTCGCTGTCGAAGACGCGATACGGCTCCCCGAAGGCCTGCGAGGGTTTGCCGACGGCGAACGCCAGTATCCGCGAGTTGTCGAAGATGGCAGGTTTGGCTTCGGGGCTGACGGGTTCACCGTCCACCGGCAAGCCCACGGATTCGAATCCGTGGGCTTCTCGCGTCGCGGACCACGTCGCTTCGATCTGCTCGCGGCTGGCGCCGGTCATCTGTATCGACATGTCCGTAAACTTGACGATCTTGTGCCCGTCCGCGTACATCAACGCGTCGGCGATGGCGTAGGGTTCCGGCCGGTAGCCGATCTCCTTGATGTGAACCTCGTATGTAACCACCTGCGTCTTGGGGGTAACCGGCCCGCGGCAGCGCAGCTTGCTCGATACCCCGACCACCGGCTCATAGCACACGCTGTCCCGCTCCCTGACGGTCGCGGCTCCGAATGACGTACACCCCCGCTCCGTCACCCACCCCATTCGCAGGAGAAAGATCCTCAACGTGTGCGTGCAGCATTCGTACATCAGCGTCCCCGGCATGACCATGTCGTCCACGAAGTGGCACGTCAGAAACCACTCGTCGCCCCGGATGTCAGCCTCCGCCCGGATCATACCGAGCCCGTATCGCCCCCCGTCGGGCTCCAGTTGTACGACGCGATCCACCAGGCGCATCCGGCCGCCGGGAATCCGCAGCGGATCGCTTAAACCGAGGTGGCTGAACGCGGCACCGAAACAGCCGGCCAGATCTCCGTCACGCAACGCATCCAACTGTCCCTGGTCGTACGACTCAATGTGCATGGGCACCAGCTCGCGCCAATCCGCGGGCTTTGTGCCCGGCGGCGGCGCCGTTTCATCAGCCGTCTCCACGATTCCACCCGACTCCGCCGTCTCCTTTTCAGTGAAGAATCCCGCGCAACCGTCGGCCATGGTCAGCACGGGCTGGCCGTCGATGGTTCCCTCGAATCGGAAGAAGAACAGATAGGTCTCGTCCTGGCGAACGAACCGATCGATGCGGATGTCGTAACGCACCGTTTCGTGCGGCTGCGGCAGATGCCGATGGAACGTCACCGTCGCATCGAGCAGGCGATAGGACCGCCGGCCCTTGACCGCAAGATCAATTCCCAGGTACGAACAAAGGAAAAGGTCCCCCTGGCCCGCCTCAACGGCGATGCACACCGGGGCGCGGTTGCCGTCCAGGTACCATGCCTCCGGTAGGACGTCGTGCTCGGTGACCACGCTACCCGAGGTCATGGAGCCTTTGACGCCCTCCACGGTCAGGATGCGATCCACCAGCATCAGCGGTTCATCGGGGAGTCGTACCCGAACCGGGTAGGAGTCCAACGCGGCAAACTCCGGCCCCAACACCTTCGCGGCTGATCCCACGGCAAATTCCATACACATGTCTCGATCGTACCGGACCGCCGGAGGCTCGGACGTCGACGCTGCCTCTGCCGCCACCCGGCCTGCGGGCGTGGGCGAATCACCCGCGCCGTGTTCCAACAGTCGCGCTTGCAGTGCCAGAGCCTGACCCATTCCCGCCATTGCGTTTTGGCTGAATCGAAGAAAAGCTTCATGGGCGAGGGCGGTCGCTGTCGCAGTACGGCTGACCTCGACCGCCAGTCCGCCGCCCGACTCCGCAGGTAGCGCTGCCGTTGAGTCATCACCCATTCCGGCCGTCACCGCATTAGCGGTAGCTGATGTTTTCGCTCGTTG
>JAZGDL010000317.1:0-3922 GCA_036477795.1 Phycisphaerae bacterium | reverse complement strand
GCCCCCAGGCGCCCAGCAAGAAGAGCAGATCCTTCACGCCAACGTCGCCGGTGTCGTCGAAGTCGGCGAGACAATCGCCCTTCGGCGGGCACGGCCCCCAGGCGCCGAGCAAGAAGAGCAGATCCTTCACGCCAACGTCGCCGCTGCCGTCGATATCCCAGGGACAAGGCGTCTGCGGCACGCCGTCGAGCAACAGGATCCACACCGCGCCACGGTTCTCGCCCCCGTCGTCATCGTGGTATGCCCCCACGGCCAGGTCGCCCACGCCGTCGCCGTCGAGATCACCCAGTGAGGCCACCGAGCTGCCCAAGTGATCCTGATCATCGAGGATGCCGGTGAAGCCGCCCTCGGTGTCGCTGATCTTCTGGTGGGACTTGACTGTCCCGTCGGGGTTGAGGAACAGCACCCAGACCGCACCGCGGTCCCCGCCCCCGTCGTCATCGTGGTATGCCCCCACGGCCAGGTCGCCCACGCCGTCGCGGTCCAGATCACCCAGCGAGGCCACCGAGATGCCGAAGTTATCGCCATTGTCCAGGATGCCGGTGAAGCCGCCTTGTGTGTCGCTGATCTTCTGGTGCGACCTGACCGTCCCGTCCGTGTTGAGAAACAGCACCCACACCGCGCCACGGTTCGTGCCCTCGTCGTCATCCCATTCTGCCCCCACGGCCAGGTCGCGCACGCCGTCGCCGTCCAGATCACCCAACGAGCCCACCGAGCTGCCAAGGTGATCGTCATTATCCAGGATGCCGGTGAAGCCGCCTTGGGTGTCGCTGATCTTCTGGTGGGACTTTACGGTGCCGTCGGTGTTGAGAAACAGCACCCACGCCGCGCCGCGATTGTTGCCCCCATCGTCATCGTTGATTGCCCCGACGGCCAGGTCGCCCACGCCGTCGCCGTCCAGATCACCCAGCGAGGCCACCGAGAAGCCGAACAAATCCTCATTGTCCAGGATGCCGGTGAAGCCTCCGAACCAGTCGCTGATCTTCTGATGGGATTTGACCGTGCCGTCGGTGTTGAGGAACAGAATCCACACCGCACCGCGGTCCGTGCCTCCATCGTCGTCGAACCATGCCCCCACGGCCAAGTCGCCCACGCTGTCGCCGTCCAGATCACCCAGCGAGGCCAGCGACCAGCCGAACAAATCGGCGTTATCCAGCGTCCCGGTGAAGCCGCCCTGGGTATCACTGATCTTCTGGTGGGACTTGACCGTTCCGTCGGGGTTGAGAAACAGCACCCACACGGCGCCGTTGCCGAAGCCGCCGCCGTCGGCGTCGCCTGGCGCGCCGACCGCCAGGTCGCCCACGCCGTCGCCGTCGAGATCACCCAGCGATGCCACCGAGTTGCCGAACAGATCGCTATTGCCCAGGATGCCGGTGAAGCCGCCGAACCAGTCACTGATCTTCTGGTGGGACTTGACCGTCCCGTCGGTGTTGAGAAACAGCACCCACACGGCGCCGCGTTCCGCGAGATTCCCGCCGCCCCCATCGTCATCGTTGCGTGCCCCCACGACCAGGTCGCCCACGCCGTCACCGTCCAGATCGCCCAGCGAAGCCACCGACTTGCCAAACCAATCGGTATTGTCCAGTATCCCGGTGAATCCCCCTTGGGTGTCACTGATCTTCTGATGCGACTGGACCGTGCCCGGCTGGGCCGCCGCCGGTTGGGCCGCGGTCAGTAGCAGCGCAGCGGTCAGGGCCGCACACGCGGCCGGCCAAATGGGGTGAGAATTACATCGTGCCTTCATAGCATTGTTCCTTTCGTCTGTGTTGGGCCCCCTTCAACGCGAGCGCCTTTGACGGGCGGCCCATGGCGTAGTTGCATGCCCACGCCAAACGCCGTGGGCATGTCACCCGCCGCCGCCGGGTTACTGGATTCGGTCGAGTCGAATGATGGCAAAGACCTCGCCAGGATCGTCAGGACCAGGAAAGGTGTGTTCACACCCATTGTGGTGTGGCCCTGTATCTACCGACACTTCGAGGTTAGTGAGGCACACGGTGTAACCGTCGCCGACCGGTTCCCCTCTAGGAAAGGTGTTACCGCCATCACTGAGAATCTCCGCGTCCGCGTCGAGCCTGTAACTCACCGGCCCGCCGTCCAACCCCAGCGCTTGGAAAAAGAACACAAACCACGCACCGCTGTTTTTCTCGCCAATCTGGATAGTCCCGCCGCAGTAGATTGTCCCTTCTGTGAACGAGCACTCCGTCAGTGCAGTCAGGAAGTCCATTTGCAGCGCCGCTGAGGGTCGGTTCACTAAGACGGTCGATTTGTCGGCGCGACCCTCCACCGGTCCCACGGTGATTAAACATTGTGCGCCCGGTACTACGACTCCGTCCTCTGGATCGATGAACCCGATGATCTGTATGTCGCTTCCCATTAGTGTCGTCACGTCAAAGAGGACCGGTACGTCGTCCCCTCCGCCGCCACCCCCGCCACCGCCGCCGCCATGATCATGCTCCCCTCCCTGGGGCGGGTCGGCCAGGGCGCCCCCGGAAAGTGCCAGCATTGCCCAGACGAGAGTCAGGGCAAGACATCCCACGACACCGAACCCGCGTAACAAGTTTGTTCTCTTCATCACAAACTCCTTTCGAGTCGCTTGGACTCGGTAAAAACAAAGACTTTTCGCGTGGCCCACGTAGAATCACCTGATCGAATGGCGGGCCTCCATCGAGTACAATGCGCCAGCCAGCCAAAGGGCGGAACGATCTTCGGGACTTTTCCGAAAACGCACCGTCAGAGCACGTGCCTGCGCGTTATATCTTTGGGGGCAAGGGCAGGAGCCCGCTTGTGCCGGAATCACGAAGCCACATCGCCAGTTCGCCCGAAGATGATGATGAGCTTCTGCGCCGCGCGCGGGGCGGGGATACGCAGGCACGCGGTGAGCTCGTGTCACGGTACCAGGAAACGATTCTGCGATTCTGCCAAACCTACCTGGGCGGCCTACATGATGCAGAGGACGCGGCCCAGGACGTGATGACCTGCGTGGCCACAGGCGATCGGTTGCCCGACCAGCGCTTCCGCCCGTGGCTCTACCGGGTGGCCCGCAACCGCTGTCTGGCCGTCCTGCGAACACGCCGCAACGGCCGGGTCGGGGCCGGTTTGAGCACTGGCGCCTCGCGCTGGCTTTCGCCCCGGACCGGGCCGCGCACCGCCGTGCTGCGCAACGAGTGGTACGAACGGCTTCACACGCTGGTCGACACCATGCCGGAGCACCACCGTGAAGTACTGATCCTGCGGTACTTCGAGGACCTCGGCCGCAAAGAGATTGCCGAGGTTCTCGAGCTGAGCGAGTCGGTGGTCAAGTCACGTCTGTTCGAAGCCCGGCAGAAGCTCCGCGAGCAACTGCAAGAGAGCCGAGGTGGGGCATGACCGCCTGCGAGGTTTCGGAAGAAGAGCTTTGGGATTTGCTGGACGGGTCGGCTGGCGGCGAAACGAACGGTGTGCTCGCGCGTCATGTCAAGACATGCGAGGTCTGCGGCTCGCGGCTGGATGAGATGCGGCGGCTCGACGCGGGTCTGGCGACGATCGGGCGCATGACAGCCCCATCGATACCTGAGCGCATCGGTCCGTACAAGATTGTTCGGCTGATCGGGGAAGGCGGCATGGGTCTGGTGTACGAGGCCCAGCAGTCGTCGCCGGCCCGCCGCGTGGCCATCAAGGTGATTCGTCTTGCTGGGGCCGGCGGTGGGCGGCGCCTGCGGTTGTTTCAGCGGGAGATTCAGGTGCTCAGCCGCCTGCGGCACGCCAGCATCGCGCGGATTTACGACGTCGGTCACACGCCCCTGGGCGCGCCGTACTTCGTCATGGAACTCATCACGGGCCGGTCGCTCGTCGAATACTGTCAGCACGCGGACCTGTCGCTGCGCGATCGCTTGGCTTTGTTCGTACAAACGTGCCGAGCGGTGCATTACGCTCATCAGCGAGG
>JAZGDL010000316.1:0-8244 GCA_036477795.1 Phycisphaerae bacterium | reverse complement strand
TCCCGTTGAACTGCGTGGTGCGGATGATCCGGTCGATGGAATCGATGGCCGAGTCGATCTGGGACTGGTTTGCAGCGATTTCCGCCCCGGAGAGCGATCCTTCGCTGGCCGACGCCGCCACCAGCGTCTGGATCTCGGACAACAATGAACTGACCTCCACCAGCGCAGCGTCCGCGGTAGCCAACTGGGCGTCGGTTCGCTGGTTGCTGTTGATGGCCTGGGTGGTGGCCCGCAGCTCAGTATTCAACGATTCCAATGCAATCAACCCGGCAGGGTCGTCCTTGCCGGTATTGATCCGCTTACCGGTAGTGAGCTGGGTTAGAGCGTTGGACTGCCGGAACTGCGTCCGGTTAAGAATGTTCAGAAGCTGTAGCGTGTTGAGATTGGTTACTGTCAGTGCCATGAGCGTAATCCTCTTGTAAGGCGAGAATGGGAAGCCCCCTTTACCGTAATCTTGACCAGGTGGAAGGTAAAATACGTGGAAGGGAGTAGTCAACCGGAAAACAAGATTTAATGACACATCATGGCACTCGACCCGCCGCGGCTGCTATTTCTGGACGGTATCTTCGCCGATACGCATGAGGACTTTGCGTCGCATCAGCTCGCATGGTTGTGATGATTGGGTCGAAGTTGCTGCGCGATTCAGCGACCTTGGGGGCGCAGCGCCGCCGCTAACCGCAACAAGTGCTGATGGGCCGCGGGAGGACGTCCCATCACATGCGAGATGTGGTAATTGAAAAGATCGAAGGCGCCGCAAAGGTCCGCATCGGTTGCAAACGATCCGGCGACCAGCCCCTGGTGCGAAATGGTTACGAGACGCTTCTCCACCCGCGCCGGCTCGCAATCCCGACACAGCAGGCCGCCCTCGAACGAAGAGAAATAGATATCACCGTCCACGACCGCTTGCCCGCACCCCACGCAACGGTCCAGACGTGGTCCAACACCGGTTTCAGTGAGAAGCGCTTGCTGCAGGGCAACCAAGACCGCAAATACCCGCTGCCCCGAAGCAAGCGCGCCCAGCGAACCCTCCAGCGCATCGTAGACCGCCGGGTGCGGGTCCCATTCCTCCGTCAGGCCCACGACGATATCACCGGCGTACTGGGCTGCGTGCAGCCGATCCAGTCCTTCCCGTAAGCCCGAGAACGCTTGACGCTGCTTCCACTCGGAGATTATGGCCAGCGCCTCCTGGCCTGGCCGGCGAACCGACAGCACGATCTCACCGGTCTCCAGAAGGTCGATCCCCGGACTGAACCGTCGTCTGGTTGACCGCCTTATCCCCTTGGCGATCACGCGGACCTTGCCGTGGTCTCGTGTCAAAACAACCAGCACCTGCGAAGATTCCGAGAACTCCAACCGTTTAAGGACGATCGCTGAATCACGGATCAAAGGCATGGTGCCACCGGAGATGGAATCGCAGGCCCCCACCGGGCCGGCGACCTGAACGCCACGGCGCCCACGCTAGTGCCGTTTTCGGTCACACAGTTTCGTGTACCATGGAGACAACTCCTAGGCCCGCCGTTTACGGCGGGTGAACGAAGGCATCATCCCACTCATTCCCTGTCCCCTTCTCCCGCCGCCCAGGGCGGCGGGAGAAGGGGACAGGGCAGAGTACTTCGTGCTTCACCCACCCGGCCTGAAGGCCGGGCCTAGGGGGATGAACACGAAACTCTCCCACCGAAAACGGCACTAGCACTCGTCCTCTTCGTCCCGATACAGGTTCTGCGTATCAATGTAGGCGCGCACCGCATCAGGTACAAGATATCGTATGGATCGCCCGGCGCGAATTCGCTTTCGGATATCGGTCGCTGAAACGTCGATGCCCGGGGTCTGAAGCACAAACGCCCGAAGGGCCTCAATCTGGGCATCGCTCAACTCAGAGCGCAGCTCGTCCATCGCCGAGGCGTCCCATCCCGGCCGGGCCGCGGTCACTATCCGGCAACTGTCCACCAGTGTCTTTACCCGATACCAGGTCGTCAACTCCAACAGCGAATCCGCGCCGATAATCCAGTGCAATTCAACATCATGCCCCAGAGCCTCGGCAAAGTGGGCCACCGTCTCGACCGTATAGGTCGGCCCCGTCTTTGTCAGATCCTGGTCACTGAACGTAAAGAGCGGCTCGCCCTCGATGGCCAACTTGACCATCTGGGCCCGATGGACCGGATCCAGCAACGCCTGCTCCTGCTTGTGCGGCGGGTTGGACGAAGGCAGGAAAATCACCCGGTCCAGCGGAATGGCCTCCAACACGCTACGTGCCGTAATCAGATGCCCGATGTGAATGGGGTTGAAACTTCCGCCGTAAAGTGCAATCCGCGTCGCCATGGTGTTTTGGGCAGGATCAGCTTCAAGTCACACCACATCCTACCGACACCGGCGGAAACGGTCAAACCGATATAACACACGGAGTTACCCGCCAAACGTGCGGTTTTCTTACAGGTCGCCCCGGCACACAGCCGATACGACGCGCCACCGCGACAAGCACGGACAGGATCATGACAGTAAACCCGCGGCATGGGGCCACCGGTTGAACGGCGCCGACATAACAATCATTATAGCCACCCACAACCGCCGCGAGACTCTGCTCAACACCCTCGAGCGCGTCACCGGCCTCCGTTCGCAAGGGGCGACGCTCGAAATCATCGTCGTCGATAACGCTTCCACGGATGGTACCCCGGGCGGCGTCGCCGAGCGGTTCAAAGACGTGACCGTCCTGGCCCGCCGCGACAACCGCGGAAGCTGCGCCAAAGCGTACGCCGTGGACCGGGCCTCCGGCCGGTTCATCGTCTTCCTGGACGACGACTCCCACCCGCAAAGCGGATGCCTCGATCGGATGATCGGCCATTTCAACGCAGATGACCGTCTGGGCGCCGCCGGCTTCGTGGTCCATCTGCCCGACGGACGTTGCGAATGCAGCGCTTTTGGCAACGTGTTTGTCGGTTGCGGTGTCGGCTTTCGCGCCGAGGCGCTGCGTGCCGTCGGCGGATTGGACGCCGACTTCTTCATGCAGGCTGAGGAATTCGACTTGAGCTTCCGCCTGATCAACGCCGGATGGGGCGTGGAAACGTTTGACGACCTGCACGTCGATCATCTCAAGACCCCGCAAGCCCGGCTCAGCGCCCGCACAACTTTCTATGACACGCGCAACAATCTGCGGATCGTCGATCGTTACCTGTGCGGCGGTCACCGGCGAATCTATCGGCAGGACTGGATGCAGCGCTACTACTGGCTGGCCGTGGCCAACCGGCATCGCGGCAGTTTTTTCAAAGCGACGCTGGCGGCTTTGCTATGGGCCCGCCGCGATCGGCATCGATTCGCCCACAGCAAACTGACACCAGCCGCTTTCGAAACGCTCTTCAGACATCGATATACGAGCATGCGGATGACGCAGCTTCGTAAGCAGGGGATCAGCAGCGTCGTATTCGCCGATCTGGGCAAGAACATCTACGCCTTCTACCGCGCCGCCCGCCGGGCTTACGTAACCATCATGGCCGTCGTCGACGATCGGTTTGCATCCCCCGGCCGTCGCTACCGCGGCATCCCCATCGTCCCCACCGCCGCCATCAACACAATCGATCCGCACGCCGTGGTCATCAGCAATACCGCCCCGGTCCACGCCGAAGCCACCGAAGAACGCCTCAAAGCGTTAGTCACCGCCCCGGTCCATCGCTGGTTTGGTTTTCGCAGCGCTTTCGCCGCCCACTTCTCGTCGACCGGACAGGCCCAACCTGCCGATATGACACAGATCGCGTAGGGTCCGCCGTGCGGACCACTTCGAATAACCACCGCTGGTGATCGCTGGTCCGCACGGCGGACCCTACCAAGATCGCTGGTCCGCGTGGCGGACCCTACCGAGTGTATCCGTGAACAAGACCGCGCTCATCACCGGAATCACCGGCCAGGATGGTTCCTACCTGGCTGAACTCCTGTTGGACAAGGGATACCGGATTCACGGCATCATCCGCCGGCACAGCACCTTCTCCACCGAACGCATCGAGCATCTCTACCAGGACGCCCACGAGCCCGATGCCCGGCTTCGGCTGCACTACGGTGATCTGCTCGATGCCTCGGGACTCCGCCGCATCATCACCGACACGCAGCCGGACGAGGTTTACAATCTGGCGGCCCAGTCCCATGTGCGCACCAGCTTCGATCAACCCATATACACCGCGGAGGTGGTCGCCATCGGGACGCTCAACCTGCTTGAAGCCGTCCGCGACTACCGCCAGGCTACCGGCAAACACCCGCGCCTCTACCAGGCCAGCAGCAGCGAGATGTTCGGCAACATCGCCCAAGCCCCGCAAACGGAGAACACGCCGTTCAGACCACGAAGCCCCTACGCCTGCGCCAAGGTGCACGCATTCTGGCAGACGGTGAACCACCGTGAAGCTTATGGACTTTTCGCCTGCAACGGCATTCTATTCAACCATGAATCGCCCCGCCGCGGCCAAACGTTCGTCACCCGCAAGATCACCCGCGCCGCCGCGGCCATCAAGCTCGGTCTGCAGGAGCGGCTCTACCTGGGAAATCTCGACGCCAAACGCGACTGGGGGTTCGCCGGCGATTACGTCGAAGCCATGTGGCTCATGCTGCAACAGGCTGACCCGGACGACTACGTGGTGGCCACCGGCAAGCCCCACAGCGTACGCGACTTTCTTGATGAGGCGTTTGGATTCCTGGACCTGGACTGGCATCAGTATGTCGAAATCGACAGCCGATACTTCCGGCCCACCGAAGTCAACGAGCTTTGTGGCGACGCCTCCAGAGCGGGCAACCTTCTCGGCTGGAAACCCCGCGTGGGCTTCGCCGAACTGGTGCACATGATGGTCGACGCCGACCTGCGAGCCGCGACCGTAAGGGAGCGGACTTTATGCCATCCAGGACAAGTCAGGCGTGCGTGACGAATCTTCCATCGACGAGCGATTCTGGCGACACCGGCGGGTCTGTGTGACCGGCGGTGCCGGGTTTGTCGGGCGGGCCCTGTGCCGGCGGCTCAAGATCCTCGGGTGCATGACACCGTTCGTGCCCCGGCGCGCGGACTACGACCTCACTCAGGCCGAGGCCGTCCGCCGCATGTACCGCGATAGCCGCCCGGACATCGTCTTTCACCTCGCCGCCCAGGTCGGCGGCATCGGCGCCAACCGGTCCCACCCCGGCCGGTTCTTCTACGCCAACATGGTCATGGGTCTGCATTTGATCGAGCAGGCCAGGCACTTCGGCGTCCAGAAGTTCGTCCAGGTCGGCACGGTATGCTCCTACCCCAAACATTGCCCGGTCCCCTTCCGCGAGGACAGCCTCTGGGACGGTTACCCGGAACCGACCAACGCGCCCTACGGCATCGCCAAGAAGTCACTGCTGGTCATGCTACAAGCCTATCGCGCCGAGTACGGGTTGAACGGAATATTCGTCATGCCGGTCAATCTCTATGGTCCGGGCGACAACTTCGACGTTGACTCCTGCCACGTCATCCCCGCCCTGATCCGCAAATTCCATCAGGCCAAACAGGACGGCGCCGCCGACGTCCTCTGCTGGGGCACCGGCCGGGCCAGTCGAGAGTTTCTGTATGTCAACGACGCCGCGTCGGCCATCCTCAAAGCCGGCCAACGCTACAACGGCGACCAGCCCATCAACATCGGCACCGGCTCGGAGATCACCATCCGCAGCCTGGCCGAACTGATCGCCGAACTGGTCGGTTACGACGGCCGTATCGAATGGGACCCCAGCAAGCCCGACGGCCAACCTCGCCGCCGGCTCGACACCTCTCGTGCCGCACAGCTCCTCGACTGGCAAGGGCGAACCGACCTGCCCACCGGCCTCAGGCGTACCATCGACTGGTGGACAAAACGCGCCGCCCCCGCTCTTGTCTGAGACGCGACCGTAAGGGAGCGGGCTTCTTAGTCGGGATAGGGGTAGGGAAGACCGGTTGCCCGGGCTCTCCTACCCCTATCTCGTCGGGTGGCCCATGTCCTTTGGACATGGGGGACGCGATGATATACGCTCAGGTGAACCGCGCGACGATCATCGGCTCCCCCACCTCCAAAGGAGGTGGGCCACCCGGCCGTCGATCTCCAATCCGCAATCCCCAAACCGCAAAGAGAGTAGGGCGGGTGCCAATCGCGCGGGTTTCCCCTTGCACTTGGGCTGGATATGGGGCAATCTTGATATAGGACGTTGCGAGGTCCGGGCGGCTGCGCGCCTGTCAGTCGTCATGTCGTGTGGTCCGGTCCGTTCCCGAAGCGGCAGGCTTGATATAGAATGTTGCGGGGTCAAGAATGGGGTTTTGAACCGGGGGAGGAGTGACTTCCGGGATCGAGGGAGGTCTAGGCGTGGGATGCGATGTCCGGGGCTATTCAATACTTCCGACGTGCGCGCGCTCGCGATTTACTTCTGGCCAGGGCGAAACTGCCAAGTGCTAGGAACATAAGCGTGGCGGGCTCGGGAATGACCCCGAAGAATTCGTATGTGTAATGGACTTCTGCAGCAATTCCACCTAGAGATGACGGGGCTATATTCACAGAATCAACGCTCAGCCTAATTCGGTCGATTTGTGCGCCGTTGAGAAAGCTCGCCCCGTACCACGACTCAGGATAGAACGGTCCGCCCCCACTGCCATTCGTGTCCAGAATCCACGGTAACAGAATCTCGTCCGTATCGTTCGTGATTCCAGCGACGAATTCGTCGAATTCCGGGTGGTTCCCCGATGTGAAATCAACGAAACCTTCCTCGCCATCCGCCCAGAATATGCCCTTCCCCAAAGAGGGGCCTTCGAACGGGTCGTGTTGCAAGTAGACTTCCACAAGGAAGTCAGTCGGGCCGGTAGTCTCAATTGAATCGGAGTTTTTAAACGCGAAAATCCAGTCACCATCGGCTTGTGCCGCGGAACAGGTCAAAAGGAGAGCTACAGCCGCTGTTCTGTATCCGAGAAGGGATCCCATGTTCTCAAATCTCCACTCTTTTTTTTCACCAGCAACAATTCCGTGATCAATCTCGGACTGCCAAGTCATCAAGCGGCTGGGCGGGAGGGATCCGGGACAATTCGTATGCGGGTCGCTCCGCTCTCGCGAACGGCCGTTATTCGTCTCAACACCGGCGCTTTTCCGCGCAGTCATTGCAGATGTTTCCCAATCACACCGTTTTATCGGGCAATTTGGGGAGCCAGCGCCAACAAGAGTCACCCCGTATTAGAGTGCGATGTGGTTCGGTGGTGGGCGAGATGTCCGAATAACGGCTCGGAGATCACCATCCGCAGCCTGGCCGAACTGATCGCCGAGCTGGTCGGTTACGACGGCCATATCGAATGGGACCCCAGCAAGCCCGACGGCGAACCTCGCCGCCGGCTCGACACCTCTCGTGCCGCACAGCTCCTCGACTGGCAAGGGCGAACCGACCTGCCCACCGGCCTCCAGCGTACCATCGACTGGTGGGCAAGACACGCCGCCCCGCTCTTATCCGAGCCGCGCCCGTAAGGGAGCGGGCTTCTTAGTCGGGATAGGGGTAGGGAAGACCGGTTGCCCGGGCTCTCCTACCCCTATCTCGTCGGGTGGCCCATGTCCTTTGGACATGGGGGACGCGATGACATACGCTCAGGTGAACCGCGCGACGATCATCGACTCCCCCACCTCCAAAGGAGGTGGGCCACCCGCCGAAGGCACGAAGGAGAATCTTCACTCTTCACTCCTCGGGTGGCGTCTGCCAATCGGCAAGCCACTTCGGGCGATAGCGTCGGGAAGAGAAGGCAGATCCAACCTCTTCCGTGGGACCTGTGTCAGAATCTGTCACCGCGCCCCGGTGACAGATTCTGACACAGGCCATCTTGAGTGGAGCGGTGGCTGGCCAATTGACGTTACTGCCATATGGAAACCCCCGCGGGCTGACAGGCAGTGGTTTAAGTCGGCTTTCACGGGACGGATCAGGTTGGGCCAGGGAGGGCTGGAATCATGGCAGGTCCCATTCATCTCCTCGTTCCCGGGACTCCGGTCAGTTGTCAATCCAAACGGGCGGCACTCGTCGCCTGGAAACGCAAGGTGGCATCGATGGCCCGGGCCCGCGTGCGGACCCCGGTGGTCGACGATGAGCTGGCAGTCTGCATAACACATTTCTACAAAACGCTCCCGCGCTGCGACACGGACAACATGGCCAAACCGATCTGCGATGCCATGAACGCCATCGTGTACCGGGACGACTGGCAGATCGTGGAGTGTGTAGCCCGGCGGATTCCGTTAAGCCGGGCCTTCACCCTCTGGGACATGC
>JAZGDL010000315.1:0-21505 GCA_036477795.1 Phycisphaerae bacterium | reverse complement strand
TTCGCGACGCGAGCTTTCCGGTCCTGATTCGGGTCGCCGGGTCGGTCGCTACAACCTAGAGCTCTTCCTCACGCTGTGGAGTTCCGCTTGGACAATCGCGCGAATCTCATCAGCGCAGATCGTAGCGGCCATGAGGGCTTCGGAGAGTTGTTCGGCGTGATCCGCGAGCCGTTGGGTCTTCTCCTGAATCATGGTGGTCTCTATCTGTCGGCCGCAGATGGCGGGACCACCGCCTATGGCTCGTTCGGCAAATCCGGCCAGATTCCGAACACGGCGCTTTCGACACCGTCTTCCATCGCATCCGGAAGTTGGTGGAGAAAGTCAAGCCCGGTGAGCATCTCAATCTCGTCGACCGAAGTCAAATACTCGTTCAGATCCGCGTCTCGTGGAATCGGCTCGTGCGGCATGACGAACGCCACGGCTGTGATGCCACCATCGTCCGCTTCCCGAACGGCGATGCGATAAAACGCCTCGGGAGCGGGGACACGTCGGCCCTCCGCAAACGGCTGGGGGTCGTCGCCATAGATGGGGCCGATGTATAGCCACACGCGGTCGTAATCCCGCGCGAACTCCGTCATCCGTTGCTCCAGCGTCAGCCATCCTTTTGCGTTGAGCTCATGCAATTGCGGGCAGATGTTGGTGGTAAACATGGAGTCGCGACCGGCTTCATCGCCGTAGCCGCGCACGTCGTCGAACTGCACTATATGCCCGCGGTCCCACTTGCGCGGTTCGATCGGCAGATTGTTGTAGTCCTTGTGGGTAGTGAACACGAAGCCGTTGTCCGGCAGGAACGGATCTTTCTTGAATCTTGACGGGCGCTTGAAATCGCTGTTGGCGTCAGCCACGGCTGAGGTCATCTTAATCGCCGCCCACCGTGGCGCGAGCACGCGATCATCGTAGTATACCGTAAACTCCCCATAGCGCCGGGTCACGTTGTGGGTTTCGTCGTGGTCAACGTACGTCGGCTCTCCGAAAACCATATGCGGAACAGGTGAGAGGAGATCCAGCGCCGGCCAATCCAGCGCAGCGCTCTCCACCAATTCGGACCGTAGCGGCATCGCCTCCCGAACAGTAGCGGGCTCCTCGCGACGCTCCGGGCTAGCGCACCCGACGGTGACCAAGGCGACCAACAACGAAAGATATGCACACTGTCGCACTCGCATGATGGATTCCTTCGTTCGTTTCTAACCGTCTTCAACCTCCGCTCACCCGAACTCAGCCAGCTGGGGGCAGGTCGATCGGCCAAAGGCGGGAAGACCGGCAGAAAGCAGAACCTGACATCTGTTAGATGTATAACGGTTGCCAGCCGCACTCTCGACGCATATCCGTCTGCGGCGGATACGAATGCTTGCATCAGAGCACGTGGTCGTCAAGCTCGTGGGATAAGAATGGTTACGGCTACTCAACCCGATTGGCTGACGCAGCAGGTTACTCGGGCATTTGGCGGCCCCGACGGTCGGACGCGGTCAGCCGAATGCCTCGGCGGCTGACAAAGGCGCGCTCGCAAAAGTTGCCGCCGCTGTTTCAGACGGCTTCCCGGCCAGGTGGAGGATCGCCCAGCCATGTCGGCATTCAAGAGCCTCGTGGTGGGCCGAATGGTGGCTAAGACCCTTCAAAACCCACATCATCGTACCACACCTCCGGAGGCTGATTATTATTCCCTGGCCGCGAGCCATGGTAGTAGAGACCAGCTAGCCCGCTCGAGTAGGTGCCGTCTTGAGCCTCTAGGATGACCGCATTGTCAAGCTTGACACGGATGGTGTCCCCAATCATCTCAAGCTCGAAGAAGTACCAGGTCTCCGAGTCCAATGTCAGAGTCGCATCGCCCAAGAGAAGCTGGTCGGTTGCGTAGCAGTAGTTTGGTTGTGGTGCAAAAGTCCCGTCGATCCTGACCAGCTGAACCGTCTCCGGACCCTGGGTGTTGATGTGGATGTACGCGGCATAACCCGTGCCGCCACTTGGCAAATCTGGACCGCTGCAGGCGTATGGTGGGCAGTCTAGTGGGCAGCCTGGGTGCCCCCCTTCTAATGGGGTATACCTCCCCAGAAGGCCCCCACCGATATTGATTCCTTGGGATTCCAACCCGGAGATCTTCACTCGTGCCTGGACTCGGGAATGGTCCCCGAACCAATCCGTGCGGTACAGTGCCTGATTGCCGCCGCCACCGTTGTTGATCCCTCCGCGCGCAAATATGACACAATTGTCGTCATCTTCGAACGCCCCGCGTTCAATCGAGTATGTTGCCCAAGTGGTCAGGATGTCCGCATTCCAGCCATCCAGGTTGCATGGCTCGCTCACACACTCATCGTTATCCTCGTCGCACCGCTCGCTTGGGCCGCACGGGGCGGTTCCGTCCACACAGACACCGCCATCGCAGGCCTCAAGGCGAAGCCGGAGCGCTTCACTGGACGTGACCGTCGATTTGGCCTAGAAAAGCGGGCTTAAGCCTCGGATCGGCCGACGGATGCTTGTGGGCGTCGAGTTAGCGTGGCGCCCACCGGTCCGGAACTCAGCGGGTGGAGGTTCACAACCAGACCGACCGCATGCCCGGCATGCTCGATGCCGCTCCGAGATGAGCTGGGGGCCGCGAGCCGTCGAAAAAAAGCCGCTTGCCGTGTGGCTCGATTGTGTGATGTACGTGCAGGCGGAGAGCAAGTGGTGGAACAAAAGGTCGTGGAATCACTCGGATAGTCTCACCATGCCCCAAGTCCGCAAGTTCACGATGCCGTTCGAGCCCATGACCATTGAGCATCTGGGCTTGCGACTCTACAGCACCCTTCCGCCCGTGATAGCCGAGCTCGTATCCAACGCTTACGACGCAGAAGCCTCTAGCGTCGAAGTAACACTCCCGCATGGCCAGGTCACTCCCCAAAGCGAGGTCGTCGTGTGTGACCACGGACACGGGATGGACGCGGACGAACTTCAGGACGAGTACCTTCCGATTGGTCGGAATCGGCGGGGGCCCGACTCCAAAGAGGTCATGTCAAAGACCGGGAAGCGCACGGTTACGGGTAGAAAGGGTTTAGGAAAGCTATCGGCGTTCGGGGTCGCTTCGGAGGTGGAGGTCCGCTCGATCAAGAACGACCAGGCGATCTGCTTACGACTGAACTACGAGAACATGAAGAAGTGGGCAGCCAGTCACCCCAAGGAACCTTTCGAACCCGAAGTTGTTCGCCAGAGGACCGGCAAGACCAGGGACAAGAAAGGTGTCGAGGTGATTCTTCGAAAGCTCCGCAGGACCCGGCCGATTAACGAAGTGGACCTGCGGCAAGGTCTGGCACGTCGTCTCGACTTCATCGGTAGAGGCTTCAAGGTCCAAGTGAACGGTACGGCCGTCGGGCCGGGTGACCGTGTCACACGCGGCCAGTGTCGCGATGGTTTCTCCTGGGACGTGGACGAACTCCCCGACACAGGCCGTGTTTCGCAGGACCACCAGGTGCGTGGCTGGATCGGGTTTCTTAGTCAAAGCAGTCAGATCGGTCGTGGAATAAGCATCTTCGCCAATCGTAAGGCGGTCGAACTCGGTAGTTTCTTCAATTACCCAAGCACGCATGTGCAGTACGCGAGAGCATACCTCGTGGGCGAGGTTCAGGCAGACTTTCTGGACGGCGAAGAGGACCTTGCCGCGACGGCCCGCAACTCCGTCATTTGGGAGTCAGAGACGGGACGGAAGCTCCAAGAGTGGGGACAAACGGCCATCAAATGGGCGTTCGACAGGTGGTTGGACTTGAGGCGGACTGAAAAGGCGACGGTCGTCATCAAGGCGGCGGGTTTTGACAGGTGGCTGGCACGGCGTTCAGCGAGGGAACAGGGAGTTGCCAACCGGATGGTGAAGCTGCTGGTGGACGATCCCGACCTCGACCCCAAGTCCGCAACTCCGTTGTTGGAGATCGTCAAGAGCAGCGTGGAAACGGTCGCTTTCCGCGACCTTATTGACGCGATCGAACAAGAAGGGGTAACCATCAAAACGTTGCTGAGTCTTTTCGGGGAATGGAGGATCATCGAGGCCCGGGAGCACCTCAAGCTAGCAGACGGTCGCACTGCGGCCATTAAGCAGCTTGAGTACTTTATGAAGCACGGCGCGCTCGAGGTTCAACAAATCCAGCCGCTGTTCGAGAGGCATCTTTGGCTGATTGACTCCGCGTGGAGTGAGGCCGACGGCCAGACCACGTACACCGATCTGTTGCGGAAGCATTGCAAGGAACCGAAGGATACTCCTGAGAAGGACCGGCGCCTTGACATCTTCGCAGTGGCGAAGAGCGGCGTCGTCACGGTGGTCGAGCTAAAGCGCCCTGAAAAGGTTCTTTCCAGATCCGACCTCAACCAAGTCGAAGAATACGTGGACTGGGCTCGGGGCAACCTCATCGGAAGCGGGCGCGACGCTGTCACCTATGTGCACGGTCTGTTGCTTGTGGGCAAGATGAACCCCAAACATGGTGACAAAGTGGTTCGGCTAGCCGGCGACGACATCCGCGTACAGGCGTACGAAGACATCCGAAGGCGAGCTCGGGAATACTATGGCCATGTGGAGCGCGTGCTCAAGGATACAGCCCCGGAGTACGCTCGCTCTTTGCGAAAGAAGAGGACCGCAAAAGCTACGTCGCCTGGAAAGCGCAAGAAGAAAACTACGAAGAAGGTTCCCAAGCAACGCAAAACGGTCGCGAAGAAGTAGGTCGCCGCGATGGACGTAATGACTCCCGCACAGCGCCGCAAAGCGATGCAAAGCAACCGGGGTAGGACAGGTCCCGAGCGCCGGCTAGCGTCCGCCCTGTGGCATCAAGGCTTTCGATTCCTCACCGCCGATGGATATCGCTCGAAGTTTGGCCGTCGCTTGACCGGGAATCCGGATTTGGTATTCACCCGTAAGAGGATCGTGATCTTCATGGACGGCTGTTTCTGGCACGGTTGTACGAAGTGTCACGACTTCGCGAGTCAATGTAATGAATGGTGGCGGGAGAAGATCGCGAACAACGTAGACCGCGACAAGCGGAAACGTGGGCAGCTCCGGCGCAAGGGCTGGCGGGTGATACGTGTTTGGGAACACGAGCTGCGGAGTCGGGACGCGTTCGAAGCCACAGCGCGGTCACTGGTGCTAAGACTCGGTTCGTGAACGGAGGGCGAGGCTCAACAGTGATCGCAACGAAACGAGCATGTTCCGTCGATCGTTTGATCGGGTTCCTCAAGCACTGTCATCGTCGAGGCTACGCGGACTTGAGGGCCGTTTCTCTCTTTTCTGGGGCGGGGCTGAGCGATTGTGGATACGAACTCGCTGGGTTCAAGTTTCTCGTGCAAGTTGAGCAGGACGCAACGCGAGCGGGAGTCGGCGAGAGAAACTTCCCTGACTCGAAGTGGATCAAGGGAGACGTTTGTACACTCGTGGCAGATGTAGTTCGGGAGTATCGGCGCAAAACGAAGCGCCGGCTCGACCTGCTCGTGGCCACTCCGCCGTGTCAAGGGATGAGCAGCTCGAATCCGAGTCGCGGAAAGCGCAAGAGTGCAGCGACCGCTAGGCACGCAGAAAAAAACGGGCTTATCCTCCAAGTGGTTCCCGTCGCCGATAAGCTCAAACCCCGGGTGATCGTAGCAGAGAACGTCCGCCAGATTCTCACTCACACGGTCAGGTGCGATGCAGGTGAATCCGTTGTGATCGATATCCTGCGGCAGTGGCTGCCCGACTATCGTTTCTTCGCTGGCGTGGTCAATGTCGCGGACTACGGTGTTCCCCAGGATCGGCGGCGGGCGGTCATCGTTGGCATCCACCGTGGCGAACCGTGGCTCGTCCCATTGAGCGAAAAGAGCCTGCTTCCTTGGCCGCGCGGCACGCACGCTGAGCGGCGCACCAGCGATCGCCGGCCTTGGGTCAGCATCAGGAAATGGCTGAAGGCGATGAGCTATGAGTCTCTTTCTTCCGAAAGCCCAGAAGTGGCTGTCGGCACAGTCCCTATACATTTCGTACCTTCCTACGACATGGAGCGTTTCCGCTTGGTGAGCGATGTGCCCCCCAACAGCGGGCGTAGTGCCTACGAGAATGATGTCTGCCCCAACTGTGGGCGCAACTCTGTGCCGTTAGGAGTTGCCACCTGTCCGCGTTGCCGTCAACGCTTGTTCAATCGTCCAATCGTCACGCAGAGGGGAAAGTCTCGGTTGATCAAGGGATTCAAGTCGAGTTACCGCAGGATGCGGCCTGACCAGCCAGCGTCCACTGTCACCACGAACTCCAGCCACATAGGCAGTGACTTCAAGATTCATCCGTGGGAACCTCGCGTCCTGAGTATCCTCGAATGCGCAGATCTGCAGACCGTTCCGCGCTTCTATGATTGGTCAGCGGCATTCGACCAAAAGAAAACATACCTTGTGCGAAACGTGATAGGCGAGGCGTTCCCTCCGTATTTTACGTTTCTTCACGGTCGCGTGCTGCGAGACCTTCTCGTTCAAAACCGTACGGCTTGGTCTCGACTGGCTGAATCGAGGGAACGAGGTACTTCAAGGCGATGACTTCGCGGGCCCACAATTGGATTGCGCCACCGCGCTGTCGGCCACTTCGTTGGCTGTCGTCTTCCATGACGCAACACGTCACGCCACATGTGCTTCGCCAGACGTTCGCGGTCAACAGCGTCCGGGCTGGCGTGAGCACAGCGAGCCTGAAGAAGCTACTGGGCTACGACCGGCTGGAAACGACGCAGATCTATCTCAACATCAGCCCGGAGGACGCCTTGCCGGAGTTTCGGGAGAAGGTGCTGGCGTAGCTCGAGCAAATCCTGTTGGTTTCGGAGATTCTGGTCACTTCGCTGCCGAAACCAGCACCAGGGAGGGAACCAGATTGGGCGCACGGACCTAGCCTGGATTTTCGCCTGAGGGGATGTCTCACCGAAGCCGTGTGCCGGCGCGGCTCTAGTTCTCGACGCGCGCCTCTTTTTTATCGCCAAAAAACGCAAATCCACCGGCCTCTCACCGCTCATATTGGGTGACAATGCTCTAATATAAAATCGCTTCATGCCAAACCTTCTTCAGGTGGCCGGGGCCAGCCTCCGCCACCGGCGGACACTATATCAGCCAATAATGCCGGGGGATCCGTGGAGCTCCTGCATCTTCGCGCCATAGAACGCTTGACACGATATGGATATAATGTATACTATATGTTGATATGGATAAAGTAAATGATACCATATCCAGGCCAGGGGCCGATTTCTTCCGGCGGCCCCAGACTGTGACACAGCGACAGTACGAGGCCCTCCGCGCCTACTTGGTCGAAGGATGCAGCGCCAAGCAGACCGCCCAACGCTTCGGGTATGCCCCACCGACGCTCTACGCTTTGGCCCGCGAGCTGCGAGCCGGACGCCTGCGCTTCTTCGAGGCGGTGAAGCCGGGGCCCAAGAAAGCCCCCAAGCGCCAGGCGGCCCATGATCGGGTCGTCGAACTTCGCAAACAGAACTACTCCGTCTACAACATCCAGGAGATCCTCCGCGCTGAAAACTGTACCCTGAGCCACGTCCTGATCCATCAGATTCTACGCCAGGAAGGCTTCGCCAAGCTGCCGCGTCGACGCCAGGACGAACGCCCGGCCGTGATTCGTCCTGACCTGGCCCAAGTCGCCGACGTAAGGCAACTGGACTGGGAAGACTTCCAGGACTTCGAGACGCAAGGCAGCGCACTTTTCGTTTTGCTACCGCTGCTGGTGGAGTGGGGTCTGGATCGCTGGGTTCGGCAGGCTCAGCTACCCGGCTCCAAGATGATCCCCGCCTTGCAGTCGGCGCTTTCCATGCTGGCCCTCAAACTGGTAGGCACAGAACGGCTCAGCCATGTCATGGATGTCTGTTTTGATCCCGGGTTCGCCCTGTTCGCAGGGATCAACGTGTTGCCCAAGACCACGGCGATATCGACGTACAGTTATCGCGTGACCCGGGCCATGACCGCCTTCTTACTGGAAAGCTATACCAAGACGATTAAGCGTCTCAAGCTGGCCCCGGGGCAGAGTTTCAACCTGGACTTCCATGCCATCCCCCATCGCGGCCAAGAGGCGGTGCTCGAGAAACACTACGTTTCGAGACGCAGCCGGCGCGAAAAGGCCGTCCTGGCCTTTCTCGTTCAAGACAACGATTCGCGCGTACTGTGTTACGCCAACGCCACCGTTCGCAAGGACCGCGCCGCTGAGGAAATCATCGAGTTTGTCGACTTTTGGGAACGAACCCGTGGAACACCGCCACCGCATCTGGTGTTCGATTCTCAACTGACCACGTATGCGGTTCTCGAGCGTCTGAGCGCCAGGAGCATTCTCTTCATCACCTTGCGGCGTCGCGGACCGGCTTTGATGCGCCAACTCAAGGAACTGCCCGCCGCTGCTTGGCAAAAAATGAGGCTCCACGGTGTCAGCCGCCGTTTTAGAAACGTGCGCTACACCGAGAGATCGGTGGTCTTGCGGGCGCTGAGCAAGCCGCTGCGTCAGATCGCCGTATGCGATCTTGGCCACCAGGAACCAACCCTGTTTCTGACCAACGATAGCGACATCAAAGCGGTGGATGTGGTGCAACGCTACGCCCACCGCATGCTCATTGAAAACAGCATCGCGGAGAACATTGACTTCTTCCACCGGGACGCTCTTAGTTCCTCCGTCGCCATGCAGGTGGACTCGGACTTGATGCTGACCCTGCTGGCCAATGCCCTGTATCGCCAACTGGCCCGCCGATTGAAGGGCTTCGAGGCGGCCCATCCCAAGCAGATCTTCCGCCGCTTCCTGGACACGCCGGCCCGGGTCTCTGTGTCCCAGCGCCACGTGCACGTCAGCATCCGCCGCTGCGCCCACCATCCGCTGCTGTTGGCTAGTGGATGCCTCAAGGCTACGCCGGCGATACCCTGGTGGGGGGGAAGACGCCTCCATCTGGAGATCCGCTGACGACCGCGGCCCTGCGCAGGATTTGGGGGCAATTACTTTAGGCGAAAATCCAGGCTAGCGCAACCTGCAAGTCGTTGAAAGCGTTGGCCCAACTTGAACCGTTGTTGGCGCCGGCCGCATCGTGATCTACGAAGAAAGTGCGTTCACATTCGTCCGGAATGCCGTTTGTGTTGACATCGACAGTGGTTCTGTCTGCCGGATCGCACCCGTCGAGCAGGCCGTTGCCGTCGAAGTCGACTCCGTTGATCCGATCGCAACTGTCCGGCGAACCGTTGCCGTTTCAATCGGTTTCGCACTCGTCGGGCAGGCCGTTATTGTTGGAATCATCGGCCGTACCATTGGCGATGTCGCAGTCGTCGGGCGTTTGGTTGTTGTTGCAGTCGGCGTCGCAGGCGTCGGGAACACGGTTCTCGTTGCAGTCGGGACTAGCGCCCGTAGCCACGTCGATTTCATCCACCGTGCCATTGTCGTTGCAATCGGGCGGAACGAGGCGATTCAGCAGCACGCTCACACTGCCGCCGTTTCGATTGCCACCGGCGACGGCCATGTCGATATCGCCGTCTCCGTCGAAGTCAGCCATCGTTAGATCTCGCAGCGACGTGTCCGTCGCGTACTGACGCTCGCTCGCGAACACGCCACCGCCCTGGTTGATCAGGACGGAAATCGAGCTGCTCCACCGATTGGCCACGATCACGTCCGGCAAGTCGTCGCCGCTGACGTCACCGATGCTGATGGCGACCGACCCGTCGCCTACCGGATACTCATCAGGCTCGGCAAACGTGCCGTTACCGCTATTGAGAAAAACCGAAACGTGGTCGCCATTCGATCCGTCCGTCACGGCCAGGTCGAGATCACCGTCACCGTCCAAATCACCGACCGCGATCGCCGTGGCGCGGTTGGTTGTGTCGACCTCAACGGGCTCGGTGAAAGTCCCGTCGCCGTTGCCGAGCATGAGCGCGGGCGTATTGCCCCAAATGATCGCCAGGTCCACGTTGCCTTCGGCATCCCCGTTGATGTTGCCGGCCGCCAGCGAACGGATGAGCGCGGTGCCCGCATCGGATTCCACGGGTTCGCCGAAGACGCCCTGGCCGTTGTTGAGTCGAACGTGTATGGTATTCGTCGAAAAGACCAAGTCAGGCCCGTTGACTCCGTCCACGTCAACGATCGCCGCCGGACTCGATCCTAGCCCCACCGTGTAGGGCACCCCGGGCGCAAACGTACCGTCGCCCAGGCCGAACCTGACCAGGACTTCGCTGCCGCAGTCGCTTATTACCACCAGGTCGGGATCACCGTCGGCGTTCAGATCATCGCTGAGAACGAAGGTCCGGCACTCCTCACCGGCCGACGTAGGACCGTCCGCCGCGGCGGCTGTCGCGAGCGGCGCGCCACCGACAAAGGTCCCGGCGCCCCCGTTGAACAAGAGGAAGACGGTCCCGTCCTCGGCGCCGGCTGCAAGGTCGAGATCGTTGTCGCGGTCCCAATCGCCGGCGGCGACGGAGAAAATCGCGGTCAATTGATAATGCACATCGGACGGGAACACACCGCCGCCGAGGTTGAACAACAGGTCCAAGCCGGTGGAACGTGCGGAACCGACGAGATCCTGGTCGCCATCGCCGTCCAAGTCACCGGCCGCAATGTACTCCAGGCTACTCCCCGTCATATGGGGAACGGCCTCACCGTATGTGCCGTCGCCGTTGTTGTGTAGCACGAATACCGTACTGTCCCGATCATCGGTAACGGCAAGATCGGGACCGTTCACACCGTCAAGATCCACAGCGACCACGGCTTCCGCGAACCCGCCGAGGTCGTGGGACGTGCCTTCCGGGAACGTACCATTCCCGGGATTGAGCCAGACCGTAACGCCGCCGAAGCCGTGGGTGACCGCCAAATCCAGATCGTTGTCGCGATCCAAATCGCTGATGGCCAGCCCTCTGAGATCAGACTCCTGATCGTAAACGGAAGCCGCTCCAAACTGTCCGCTGCCGTCGTTGAGCAGCACGTAGATGCCGCCGCCGGCGTTGATTGGTCCGGGATCAAGAACCGCCAGGTCCGGACCGTTAATGCCATCCAGATCGCCGATGACCACGAACTCCGACCGGTTTCCGGCGTCATACGTCGCGTTCTCAACGAAGACGGCGGTGCCGTCATTCATCAGTATCGACACGTTGCCTTGGTTCACCACCGCAAGATCGAGATCGGTGTCACCGTCGAAGTCGGCGGTCGCAATGGACACGGGTCTGCCTCCGACAGCGACCACGAGCGGATCGGACAGGGTCTGATCGCCGTTGTTGATGAAGATCGAGATGATTCCGCTGCTCCAATGGGTTAGCGCGATATCCGGATCCAAGTCACCGTCGAAATCTCCGACCGCCAAGCCTTGAAGACCCGAATCCAGACTGAACACAAGAGGCGTCCCAAAGGTGCCGTCCCCGTTGTTGAACGCCAGGAATGCATCGTCGCTATTGTGGTACACCAAGTCAATGTCGCCGTCGCCGTCCATGTCAACGGGAACCACCACTACCACACTCTCATCAACACCCGGAACCTGGGGATGCGCAAACAGCATCCTGTTCCCAGCCGCCGCCTCTCGAACGACCGTGATCCCCGTATCGGTGATGCCGTCCGCCACGACGGGTATGACCACCGAGTTTCCGGAGAACACTTGCCCTTCGATGTTGGCCGTCGCCGATGCGCTGACACTGGCTAGTACCGGCACGACGAGTGGAATCGAAAAGAACCCGGCCGCGTTGGTGACTGCCGCGCCGCCCTGCGATGTGGCCACATCCGCGCCGGCCACGGGCGTGCCGTCTTCGCGCTGAACGAAACCCTCCGCAGTCGTAGAGACGGTCTCTACGTTCACGGTCACCCGCACAACCGCCGCCGCCCCAAAGTTCACCACGGTAATGAACGCGGCCCCCGGCGAATGCGCGGTGACCAGCCCGTTCTCGCCGACCGTGGCCACGCCCGGACTGCTCGTTCGATAGACGGAAGCGCTGGTGCGCGTGGATACGTCCACTTCGCTGCCATCCGACAAAGTGCCCGTGACCGTAACCTGCGACGTCTCGCCGACAGACAACTCCGTCGGATTGGCGACCGCGCGGATCGATTGAGGCAACGGTGGCACCGTATTGAGAAACGTCAACTCGCCGATATTGTACGATTCACCCTGGGTGATCTGAAACGGTTCGCTGTACGCGAATCGGGGCGAGCCCTCCGAAGTGTTCACGGCGAACAGATAGTACACATCGTCCCCTAGAAAATCCGGCGGCGATCCGGGACCGTCCGCGCCGAACTGGTCGGGTGCGGCGATGTTGGAGATCACGAAACTGCCATTGGCGTTGACGCGCACCGTCTGACCGTTGACCGTTACGGTCCAGTTCTCGTCCAGTTGAGCGCGCGCTGGCGCCGCGGACGACAGAACGGCCACAAGGGCGACGAGCAACATTGGCGTACCGCGCGTTGCGGCGACTCCGAAGGTCCACGCACCCCGATCCGCCAATCGACATTGCGTTGGTCCGGTAGCGTGATCTGCCACATTCATATCAGTCGCGTTAAACATATCTCAATCCTCACACCATTTTCATCCACCAACATCGAACCGGTCGAGGTGTATGACTCAGTCACCCAGGGCGGGGCAATTCGAAATCGGCGTACTTTCACACGTACCGTTCACGCAACCGTCCGTGCCGGACTCTTGTTCGCATGCTCTTATCAACAATCATTGACATCAACGGCGTGCACATGTTGGTCAACGGCGTCTCTAGGGATTGACACATCCTCCGTCTACGCAGATTTCATTGGGGTTGCAGCAAACACCTTGACCGGGCAGGCCGCCACAGCAGGCGCTTCCGCTGCAATTATCAACGGGTACCCCGCCCTGACAAGTCTCGCAGGCCAACAACACCGATTCACATGTTTCGTCCAGGCATACTTCGCAGGGTGCACAATCGTCCACGGGCGCGCCATTCTCACAAGACTGGCACGGCAGCAATACGGATACACATGTATCGTCCAGGCACACTTCGCAAGGTGGACATTCGTCTACTGGCTGCCCGTTCTGACACACTTGGCAAGGTAGAAGCACCGACAGACACTCTCCGCCTGTACACGCTTCACATTGGTTCTGTGTATCGCAGCAGATGCCTTCCCCGGGTGCTACGAAGCAGCATGGCCCCGCCGGACAATTGTTAACGGGCTGGCCTTCCTGGCATATTTGGCAAGTCAACAGTATGGACACGCAAGAGCCGTCCGCACATTCCTCGCAGTCGGTGCCGCAGTCACTGTCACACAAGCCACCCCCTGCGCAACTTTCACAGGCGGGATCACACGCGAATTCACAATTCCCGTCCACGCACTCTTGGCACTGATCTTCATCACACAGAAAACCACATTCGCCATTGAGACACACCTGGCAATTCGCTTCATCGCACATGCTGACGCATTCGCCGTTCTCGCATTCCTGGCAAAGCTCGGGGAAACAGTTGTTCTGGCAAGCGCCATCGACGCAAACAAAACAACCGTCAAGTTGATCGCAGATATTTGCGCACGCGCCGCCATCGCAAATCTCGCAGTCAGCCAGATCACAACATGAGCCGCCGCAGCAGGTTTCCCCGTCCGAGCCGCATGAAGACACACATTCGCCGTCTACGCATGCCTCGCAATCGTCGCAGTCGCAGCAGTCGCCGGTGACCGAATAGGGCGGACAGTTGCAGCCCCAACCGCCGGTAGATATACCCGCACCGGGATCGCTCACGATCTGCGAGCCGTCGTCGGTCACCTGGCCGGTGGCAACGATCTCGAACCGCATTGTGGTGTGGTTGAAGCTCAGAAAATACGCGATGCTGCCCGCGGGCAGACCGCTCATGTTCGGGTATATGATCTGTACCGGTGGGTCGAAGTGCGCTCCGCCCGGCTGTAGCGTCCACGAAAACGGCGGGGCCGCACCGTCAGGCATGGGCATGGGAATCTTGTCAACGTCTACCTGGTTGAGCGAAATGATGGCCGGATCGGCGGGCGTCGGCACGGTGCCATTCGCCCGAGTCATCGAACCGGCCTTGACGATCATCCTGAGCCCTGCGATCCCTTCCACGGTGAGTTCAACGTCCTGCGTGTTGTCAAACTGGCGAGCATTGTTTGGATTCAGTTCCGGCAAGAGCGCGGGCGTCGGTAGCGAATTCTCGGCATGTGGGACAATGACGGTTTCGAAATGAAGAACTGGGAAACTACCCGGGGCTAGTTTCCGTCCACCGGCGCCGCCGACGTGAAACGCCGTCAAACCGTCCACGTGTAATCCGGCCGGACCCGAGCCGGGGACGTCATCGAACTGGAAACGACCGTCTATGTCAGTCACGAGAGAGGGCAACGAGGTTCCCTCGACGGTCAATGTACAAGTCGCACCCTGGATCGGGTTGTCGCCGTTATCGAGAACGAGTCCCGAGAAACTCGTCGCTTGCGCCTCGTCCCGAACGATGCCGAATACGGTAAACCGCGCCGTGGACGTGGGGTTGCCGGGGAACGTGGCCTCAACGACGTTGTTGCCGGGCTCAGATCCCAGGGTAAGGACGACTTCGGCGTGGCCCGTATCGCTCGTTGTGACAACGGTGCTCGTCCGGTCGTTAACGCGCCCGCCGCCGCGGGTCACGGTGAACACAACCGGCACGTCGGGTACCCCGTTGCAACGGTCGTTCACCCAAACACGTAACGGCTCGGGCGCGGGACCGCTGGCTTCGGCGCGTTGGTTGTTGCCCGTGCCGATGTTGATCTGCGCGGGCGGGGCGTGGGCCGCTGACGCACAGAAAAACGTCGTGCCAGCGATGCTCGTTGATGTCACATCGATGCGGTTGTTGCCGCAGCCGGCATCAAAACCCATCCGCCACAACGCCTCGGCCAATCCGTCGGCGTCGGTGCGCACCTGCAGCATCATCGAACCCTCATCCACACCTGTGACCGAGGGGCCGAGTTGCGTCAGCCGGCCGTTGCTTCGCGTTACGTCGAACGTGACGATATTGTTTGCGCCAGATGCGGTGCATCTTGGGATGTTGATTATTCGGCGGAAGACGCGCCCGAAAACTTCGAGTTCGAAGGTGGCTTAGTTTACAGGTGCTCGGAATGCACCAAGGTCAAGCCGAATCATGGACGGGAAGAGCGGCCAGGTTCGGCCACCGCAGCCAAGCCGGCGGATTCGGCCGGCGAAAACTCGGACGGCTAAGCCGCGACGCCCAAAGACTTCAATCTGATGTAAGACCAATGCGCCGGTCGCGGCGGCGGCCGGCTTTGACATAGGAGGAGATGAGCCATGAGAAAGCTCAAAATCCAAATAAAAGGCGACAACCCGAAAGGCCCGTACATCGACGTAATGGAGTGCCCGATGTGCGGTGGGTTTCGTGAATCGGTGGACATCGACTTTAAGCGCTGGCGATACTGCCACAAGGACCAAGTTCGCTGGTGTATTGGCGACAACCGGGAGCTGGGCGGCGGTTCGGACATGTCGGCCGAGCGATGGCACGCCATCGTTGACCGGGTCTACAAATACCGAGCCGTCGAAGTGACAGAGTCCGGCGAGTTGAAGTGCGTCGTCGAAGCCAGCGCATCCGACGCCAAGCCTGAAGCACCAGCCGATGAAGAGGAAGACGCGACCAAGCTTCTCACGCCCGAAATCCGCAAGCGTCTGCCGAAGCTCTACGCCACGGAGAACGACAAGGACCCGGTGGTACAGGTGAAGTTCTTCAGCCCGTGGATGAACTGGACGTGGTACGTCACTGAGTTCGACGGCGAGGATATCTTCTTCGGCCTGGTCGAGGGGTTCGCAACGGAATGGGGTTACTTCAGCCTGTCGGAGATTCAGGCTGGCCGCGGACCGTTTGGCGTGCCGGTCGTCGAACGCGACTTGTACTTTCGGCCGGCGAGAATCAGCGAAGTGACGGACGGCAAGCATCGCAAGGAGTAACAGACACGACCGGCGGCGAGAATCGCCGGCGGTCTAAACGGCAGGCAAGAAAATGACACAAACGATAACTCGGACATTATCCGGCTACATCCGGCAACTCACCGCAGGCCACCCGGCAAAACCGCTGACCGACGGCGAGACGTGGGCGCGCATGCTGGAACGCATCGCCGTGTTCGGTCAAATCGCCGAGGTGGATAAGGAAACCTACTGGCATTTTCTGGAGGTGTTGCCACCGCAGTGGATGGACGGCGACGCGTTTTGTTTTGCCGAGGGAATGGAGCCATTTCGGTTGTTCTGGCAGAAAGGCGAACGCTATTTCTGCCGGCGGCTGACTTGGGAGGAGACGCACGCGTTTTGCGACCTGGCCGGACTTCGACGCGATTACTACTTCTACTAATCAGCAAGTGACTAACACGCCCGGCACGACGTGCCGGGCTTGACCATCTTGGAGGAGAAATGACCCGTGCAAAACAACTCGCCGAAAACGGCACACTGAAAGAGAGGGCGTCAGCGATGACGTCCATCGTATCCTATCCGAAGCGGTGCTCGCTGTGGGGCGACGGCAGCTTCTGCGGCAACTGCGACGGCCGGCTTTTCCTGGGGCTGGTTCTGAGGTATCGACCGGAGCTCGTCGCCGACCCGATGATGGGTTCGGGCACGACGCGGGACGTCATTGACTGGCTGAATCGAACCGAAGGAACACGCATCCAGTACTGGGGCGGTGACCTGAGCGGCGGATTCAACCTGCACGCACACGAGCTGCCGGGGAGATTCGACCTCATTTGGCTGCACCCGCCGTACTGGAACATCATCCGCTACAGCGATGACCCGGCGGACTTGAGCACGTGCGACGACTACGGGCACTTCGTCGAGCGTCTGCGCGTGTGCCTACGGCGGTGCTACGACGCCCTAACGCCAGGCGGCCGCCTGGCGGTGCTTGTCGGCGATGTACGCCGGCGGGGGAGCTACAAGCCTATCGTCCGCGACGTAATGAACATGGAAGGCGAACTCGGCCGACTTCGCTCCGTCATCATCAAGGCCCAGCACAACTGCCGCTCGGATCGAATCAGCTACTCTCGTATGGAAGATGTCCCCATCCAGCACGAATACTGCGTGGTGTTTCGGCGGGACCGGTAGCCGCATCGGGGCCGGTGAAATCCCGCTCGCCGGCCGCGCCCGTTTCCCGAGCGATTAGCTCGGGATTCGCCGGAAACGGTGCTCGCACCCACCCGGCCGCCGCTCCGCCACCCCGCTCGCCCTTGTCTTCTTGGTGGCCATCCCGCCCCGGCCGCCACCCGTCGACACGGCGATCAGCCGATCGCAGGCGCGACGCCCATTACGCCGGCACGGACCATGGAGCGAGACAGCGAAGCGCACATAGGACACCGTAGGCCACGGTTTTGACGGTGCCCATGCGGCTACCACGACCGGGTCCACATGGTCCGGATGATGCCCCTGGCGGGGGTATTCCGACGGCCATGTCGAGGTAAATATTCAGTGAACCCGTGTCGTCTACGGTTCAGCGGCTGCGCGGAGCTTCTGGCGGAAGTGCTTGTGGAGTGGGTAGAGGTAGACGCGTTTAACGGGTAATGGATGGCGGTGTCGGCGGTCTAGCTTGCCCCGCCCTTGTGTCTCTCCGACGTAGATCCAGTTGGCCGCGCGGTAGCAGGTGCCCTGGAATCGATCGCGGTCGACGAAGGTCTCGACAAGGACGGGGGCATACCCGTAACGGTCCTGCCAGTCGCGCCGCAGGCGCTTGGCGGCGGTCCCCAGGATGCAGGACGCCAGATTCGGCGCCTTGACCCACGGGAGAATCAGGAAGCGGGAGTTGTTGGCGACCTGCTGAAGGCTACACCGACGCTGCTGATCGCTCCAGCCGATGAACCGGTCGCGCGGTGCGACCTTCCATGCCGCTGCCGAGAAACCCAAGGCTGCCAGCAAATGTGAACCATGAAAGACCAGGTAGCGAATCTGGGCACCCGGTAGCGGCTTGTATCCCAAGTAATGGTAGCGTTCGATCAGTTCGTTCCACAGTGAGGAGTCCTGAGACGTCTGCCAAGGCATGAACTCATCGAGACTGTGGGGCACCCGGCCGCCGTTTCGGGCGCAGGCCTCGAAATAGGCAAAGAACCACTCGTTGAGCGTAAACAGCTCGTTGATTCGCGTGACCCAGGCTTCGCCCCAGCGACGCAGCCTTCGGTAACCATCCCGGACTCGAACGAAATCACGCCGAACGTGCGACCAGCAGAAGGCAACCAGGATCTTGAGGCCCAATGCCTTGTACACACTGTAGCGGTCGGCATTGATGATGCCTTCGGGGTCTTCCCCCAGGTGATCGCGGGGCACCTGGGCTGAACGTGTGGGCTCCAGAAGAAAAACCACCGTATCGTCGGTGATGACCACCCACAGCCACCATCGGTAGCCGTCCTTGCCCTCTGTCTCTTCAAAGACCAACCAGCGCGTCTCATCCATTTTCCAGTGGTTGGCGGTGCGGCTACGTTCCAGGATTCGCGTGTAGACCGGCTGAAGAAGTTCCCCGATCCGCTGCAGGCCCCCAGTGAGGGTGCCCTGGGAAACCCAAAGCCCTTCCAGCGCCAATACCTTGCGAACCCGATGGAGTGGCCTCTGGAAAAGGAACTTCTCCATCAGCAGCCGAACCCAGAAGGAAGTGGCAAACATGCCCCTGCGGATCAGCTTCGGTGGGCAGGGCGCGGCGACGATGCCGGGCACGGCCCGGCAATCGCACGTGGGTAGGTACTGGCTCCGCTTATGAATACGGCGGTACAGAACGACTTCCCACTCGATCTGCTCGGAATCCTCGGTTTTGGGGAATCCATCGAATGGCTTGCCACAGCGGGGACATTGCTTCTGGTCCTCCGGGAGATCGTGAACCGTTTCCTCCGCGGGGAGGTCGTCGCGGCGTTTTCGCCCGTAGCCCTTGGCGCCCGGCTGCTTGCCTCGTTTGCGTGGCGGCTCGTTGCCGGGCTGGGGCCCATCCGCAGCGTCGGCGTTGCCATCAATTGCTGGAGTCGGATCCGGTTGGCCGGGCTCGGGGCACTGCTCAGACTTTCGGCCGAAGACCTGTTTCTCGAGCCAGGCGATTCTCGCCTTGGCTGCTTCGAGTTCTCCGGTCAGCTCGGCGATCCGGGCTTGCTGACGGCGAACGACCTGCTCGAGCTGCTGAGCCTTGTCCTTCCAAGCGGCTTCCCGTTCGACGGCCCGGGCATGCTGGGCCTGCCAGTAGTGTGCCTGCTGGCGGAGTTCGGTTTCCAAGCTACGGACTTCGGCCACCTCAACGACCATGCCGGCATGGGACGGGGCTCGCCGGTGCGTGTCCAGCCCGCCACGACGGAATCTTCCCAGCGTCCCAAAGGCGAACACGGGTTCACTGAATATTTACGTGGAGGTTCGAGTCCTCTCATCCGCAACTCTTTATGTGATAGGCAGTTAGGGCAATCCTGGCGAGAACATTCGGCCAACCCGTGGGGCCGGTTGCCGCTGGGGCGGCTAGATGGATATGTTCCAGTGGCCCTGGCGTGTCCTTTTTCTGATTTTGCCGGAATTGGCGCTGAACACAGCGATCTGCGTATGCTAGAAGCAGGGCATGAATGGTGCAGCCTGTCGTTCGATTGCTGAGCCAGTCGTTCTTGCCAGCCGTTGCCAGGCAGAGGTCTTGCCGCAGGTCGATTGGCAGATTGCCTGTGAATCATGCCCCCTCGAGGCCGAGAACGCCGAGCTGCGTCAGCAGCGCGGCTACTACAAGAGCATGCACCAGCGGGCATGCCAACGGGAGCAAGAACTCAAACGCGAGAATGAGAAGCTCCGAGCCGAGGTGCGACAGTGGAAGCGACAGCTGTTCGGCCGCAAGTCGGAGAAGTGCCATGCCGGCGGCAAGCCTCTAGCCGGGCAGATCGCATCGAAGCCCCCCAAGAGGCCCAAGGGCCAACAACCGGGCAGCGAAGGTCATGGACGGCGGGATCATTCTCACTTACCGGCGGTCGACGAGGTGCACGACTTTCCCGAGCAAGACTGCCAATACGGTATCTGGCCCAAGCTGCGGGTCAGAGGGTGGCATTGCTCGGCTTCGGCGCCGCAGCCTGGAAGACGGCTCCGCGAGACCGCTGGATCGGTTGGAGCGACGACCAGCGGCAAGAGCGCCTGCATCTGATTGCCGACAACGCACGCTTTCTGATCTTACCCTGGGTCAAGTCCCAGAACCTGGCCTCCAAGCTCCTGGCGATGGCCGCTCGTCGTCTTCCGGACGACTGGCAGCGACGGTACGGCTACTCTCCGGTGCTGCTGGAGACCTTCGTGGAACGCGACCGATTCACGGGACATTGCTACCGATCTGCGAACTGGATCCACGTAGGCCACACCCAGGGCCGAGGCAAGCTGGACCGCACCCACAAAGCCACGCTGCCCACCAAAGACATCTGGCTGTATCCCATCAAGAAAAACTTCCGATCCCGACTCTGCACCTGATCCCCCAGCCCGCGGCACGGGTTGGCAGAATGTTCTCATCCTGGCTGCCGGAAACGCAGCCGGAAACAGGTTAGGATTCACTGCGGGGCGGATCGACGCCCTAAGACGGTGCAGATTGCGTGATGGTGCGACGGCTTGGAATCGATGTGCCGACCGAACGGTTGGCCGACTTCTGCCGTCGCCACCACATTCGGAAGCTGATGCTGTTCGGGTCGGTCCTGCGCCACGACTTCGGGGCAAAGAGCGATGTGGACGTTCTGATGGAGTTTGTGCCGAACCAGGGTCCGGGCTACCTCCGACTTGGCTAGATCGAGGAGGAACTCAGCGGGATGCTGGGTAACCGGAAGGTGGACATCGTCACCCTGAAGGCCTTGAACCATCGGATTCGTGACTGCGTTCTGGCGGAGGCCGTGGTGCAATATGCCGAAGGATGACACCGTTTATGTCGGCCACATGCTCGACAACGCCCGGAAGACGAGGAGCCTGCTCGGCGACAGGGGTCGCGCCGCATACGACGCCGACGAAACGCTCCGCCTTGCGCTGGCCCATCTGCTCCAGGTCGTCGGTGGGGCGGCGCGCCGCATCTCAGATGCGTTCCGCGACCAGCATTCGGACATCCCCTGGAAGGGCATCATCGGCATGAGGCACAAGGTGGTCCACGACTACATGGACGTTGACGTGGACATCGTGTGGGATACGGTCACGCACGAGCTGCCTCCGCTAATCGCGCGGCTGGAGGCCATCCTGCCGACCACGGGGTCCGGTCAAAGCTAACTGGATTGCATGATAGTGAAGAACGAGGTGCATTATGGAATACCAGGCAAGAGTGACGAACGGCGTGGCGCCGCCAGGGTGCAGGAGGCTATCGCCGGGATGGGGCCACATCAGGAGTCGCAGTATTGGCGGGACCAGACGGAACGGTTACGCAAGCGCCAGCGGGCAGTCCAATCCGGCAAGCGCTCCGACCACCGCTCGTGACGGACCGCACGGGTGGTCCAGGATCTTGTCCGCAACGGCCCCGAACGGAGGTCGATTACGTTCAACTCCCACTGGAGCCGCCGGGTCCGTGACAGAATCGGCGGGTGGGGTGGCAGGCTGAAGGCCTGCTCTGTAATAGCCGGGGGCAAGCGTAGCGCCGCCCCCGGATGGCGCCGCCACCGAACCACCCGACCCTGAAAGGGTCGTCT
>JAZGDL010000314.1:0-19937 GCA_036477795.1 Phycisphaerae bacterium | reverse complement strand
GCCCGCCGCCGACGGCCTGCACCGGCTCGGAGAACAGGATGCTCACCTCGGTGATGCCCTGATTGAGATCAACGCCGTTATCGCTTTCCCGCCGCGGGTCGATGTACCCGCTGAAGGGCCTGGTCTGACCCGCCAGCCCCTCACCGTGCAGGATCACCGGGGCCGCCGTATCGACACAACTGAAAGGCCCGCACGACGCGCTATTCACAACAATCTCCGCGTCCTCCGACGTGACCGAACCACAGTCGTTACTGACCACGACGCTGTAGCAGCCCTGGTTGGCGCATTGCATGTTCTGGACAAACAAGAAAACATCGGTCGCCCCGGGAATCGGCACCCCGTTGAAGAGCCATTGAAACGCATTGCAGCCGCCACCCGCGACCACGTTAAGAGACAGCGGCTGGCCCATCTGGACCTCACCATCCTGCGGCCCGACCAGGATGGTTGGGTTGCTGTTCTGCAAAAGATCCACCACGTCACTCTCGATCCATGCCCCGCACCCGTTGACAACTTCAACCGAGTACAAACCGATGTCTTCCGCGCTCACCGCCGCGATCACCAACGTATCAGCGGTTTCACCGGGAATAGGATCGCCGTTGAGTTTCCATTGATAGGCGAACGGGCCGATCCCCGCTGCCTCGACGTTGAATTCAGCGGTGCCGCCCAAACACGCGCAGTCGCCCGCCGGCTGGACGGTGATCTCCAGCAGTTCCGCGCCGTCTGCAATACGGACGTCATCGATGAAAAAGTTGTCCACGGTGGTGAGACCTTCGCCGACCATCCGGAACCGGATCTGCGCCCGCCCCAGGTCCGCGTCTTCCGGCAAGAGCGCGCAAGCCGGCTCATAAGGAAGATCATCACCCCCGCCGCCCGGGTCGCCGAGCTGCCGATCAGCCTCCGCCCACCCGCCCTCAAGCGTCTTGTACTCCAGGACCAGGTCCTCGCCTTCTTCAGGCGAACCGTTGGTAGTGCCGGTTCGCTGCCACCAGTATTGAACGCCCAACCGGTCCAGGCCGGACGCGTCGCCGTATCCGCCGTACACTTTGCCCGTCCCGGGAAGGTGCAGCGACGTCTCCCCGCTGGGCTCAACGTCTCCCCGGTCGTCCACCGAAGCCCCGATGTTGTGCCACGACGCGGGATCGACCCCCACCCCGTCGAATGTATCCATAAACGGAAACGAGATCGGCGGGGCCAGCGAATCCAGGCAGGTCCGTGTTTCACGATGAGCGACGATGTCGGGTATGGTTAGTTCCGGCTCGAATCGATTGGCGCCGGTGATCGAGGGGTTCATCGTGAAAGCCGGCCTGTTGCATAGACAATGTGCCGCGCCCCACAGATGCCCCAATTCATGGGCCGACAGGTCGGTGGCGTTGTCGAACGTAGTCTGGTTCTTCACCACACAGAATGCGCCCGTACCGCAAACCTGTCCAAGCCCCCAGGCGACCCCGACTACCGACCCGAAGAGTTCCTTGCCGGTGAACAACTGCTGCTCGTCAACTATCAGGTCCTCAAGGTTCGACAGCCAGTGAGACCGGAACTCCTCCAGCAGGATGTCAGCATTGCGGGACTCATACGGATCGCTCGCGTCATCGGTGCGAATCAAAATGGTGGTGATCCGGTGGACGATACTGACTTCGGATTCATACTGCTTGTTCACCGTGTTCATTATCAGGTTGATGCGGGCTTCGACCAGGTTGCCCCAGACGGTGAAGAACTCGAAATCGGAGTCGCAGGCCAGCTCCACTTCACAGGGCAGCCCGTCGCACCCCAACGGCAGGCCTTCCTGCAGCGCAATGCTCTTGCCCAACAACAAAGGGGCCTGCTCCATCGCCATCGCGCACGTCCCGCCGCCGGACATCGCGTCTCCGTCGGCGTAGACCGCGTGAAGATCAGCCTGTGCACCGGCGACGCGCCCCATCAACGGCTCCACCCAGTATGTTCCCCCGCCGTCGGGAAGAGTGACCCTGGCATACAGGCCCTGATCAAGCACCGCGCCCACTACCTCGCCGCCCATCCCCACAATGGTTCCACGCACCGTGCGCACCGGGCCCGGCTCCAGGTTGACCCACGCGCCGCCGGACACCTGCGCTCTCACCTGATATCCGTCAGATCGTACCGAGTGCCGCGCCACATCCAACACCAACAGTTCCCCGTTGATCGGGACAGCTACCTGTTGAGAAATGCCCGGCGTGCGGTCCACCTGCAGCGACACCAGGCTGCTGGCCCGCAGACGCAGGGCTTGGTTCACACGGGACTTCAACTGTGCATTATTGGACACCGGCGCTGCGTAGGTGGGAACGGTCGCTACGATCGATAATAGCGTCCAATGAAGCGCCGTCGCATACCCCGCATGCACACGGCACTGATTGCGGTCGTTTGACACCTGCGGTGCTCCCCTCTCTTATACTCCGGCGGGCAACTGCTTTGAGACTCGTATCAACGCGCAGACCATACACGAAACCATCAAAGTGTAGCTGGGCTGAAGCTTGAATGTCAACGCGAGGGATGACCACATAACGTCCGCGTAACGTACAAACGCAAAACGGATCGTATAACTTCACTCCCGGCGCCGGCCGCAATAACCGGGTCCGACAAGCTCACATCTTGGGCCCGGTCAAGAAGTCCTGACCCGGTCAATTCAGTTTTGAGTGATTGCTGACAAGATCTTGCACAGAGGGGGCTTGACCCGGGCGTCTTGGCCCTGTATCGTTGTCTACTATGGGGTGGAGGTGGTTCACCCCCAATTTCCTGGTTTCCGGGATATCCGGATAGAGTGAGGAGGGATGTTATGGTGCAGAGAGCTATTGATATTATCTCAGCCTTGGCCGGCACAGCCGCAAATTGGGTTGGGGATGCACTCGACGTGCTGAACGGTCTTCTGTAAATCCAACAGACCAAGTAGTCCGTATTTCCGGGCAGCCGATGCTGGCTGCCCTCTTTCTTTGCCAGGCATGTTGTGGGCCTTGGAGGTATAAGTCCTCTGCGGACCGTGATGGCCGGAACCGCAAGGCGCGCCCAGCGTGTCCCTCGCAAGGCCGTCACGAAAACACTGTAACTGGGAAATCCGCGTCAGCAGCTACGGTAACCGTCGTCAAAGCCCACGGATTGCAATCCGTGGGATCCCCCCTGACACGCGGTCGGGACAACTCTGATGAGAGTCTCTCATTTGAGGGTCCCGGATCAAGAGTCCGTCAAGAATACCCGCGAGCCGTCCAGTCAGCTCCCGGCGGGTGAACGGAGCCAGTCTCTCCGGCGAGCAGCCTCTCGAAGGCCGTCCACTGAGCCACCGTGTCCATAGCTCACGCAGTTTCCGGCAGATCAGATCGGGATCCGGCAGGATGGTCTCACCGCCGTTGCACGCCGCAATAACCTCGTCGGAGGCGCCGCCCGGTACACCCAAGTGCAGAATGTATCTGCCGCTGGCCAGGTATTCGTAGATCTTCGCCGGACGCACCGAAGCGCAGTTGGTGCCCACCACCGGGTTCATCAGAAGAAGACAGTCAGCCGCTACCATCTCGCGGATGGCATCGCCATGTGGAACGTAGCCGGTCAGCACCGCTCTGTAGCCGGCAGCCTCCACCACCCGCAGCAAGGCCCCCGAGATCCGTCCCACGATGCGAAGCTCAAACCGCCCGCGCTGGTCGCCGAGATACTCGACAAACTTCCGGATCCCCTGAAACATCTCGCCCGGATGATCGTCCGTAGTTATCGTGCCCACATAAGAGACCACAAAACGATCGGACGAAATGCCCAACTGGCCGCGAGCGTCGTTCTGTTCCAGGCCCTCAAAGTCCGCCGGGTCCACGCCATTCGTCACCGTCACGAACTTCGACGCCTGCTCTGGAAGATGGCCGGCTAGTATCCGCGTCTGATCGGGAGACACGCCCACAACCACATCCGCGGCTCCCAGGAACCTGTCCTGGAACCACGATCGTGCCCCGCGGCGGATCTTCGATCGATCGGTATGATCGTAATTATCGGTCCACAGGTCGCGGAAGTCAGCCACCCAGGGCTTGCCCGTGGCCTCCTTCAGCCGCCACGCCAATAGATGGCTCGAGGCCGGGCTGTACGTTGAGTAGATGGCATCGATGCCCTCATCCCGCGCGATGCGCTTGAGGCATCGCAAGCTCGCAAAAGCCCACAGGACCTGATCATCCGGCAACAACCACTGCCGAAAACCCCACCGCGCTCGCGCCACCCGCCAGGCCCACATCTGACCCAACGCTCCTCGTGCCCGGGCATGGAGCGCCCCGCCCACCGGCACGGTTGACCGCCGCTGCCTGCGATTCCTACGCTTGAGGGTGTCAAGGCTTCGCCGATCCAGATCGGCCGGCAGGTCGGCAAGCAGACTCTCATCCCGAGGCCAGCCCACAACGTAATCCGCCGTCCAGACCAAGGGCGACCACCCGAACTGCGGCAGGAACTTGGCGAACATGGCGGACCGTTGAACCCCCGCTCCGCCCACAGGCGGGAAAGCATGCGATATCATCAACAGCCGCCGCGGGCGCGAACTCAGAGCACGTGCGGTTTCGCTCATCCAATCACCCATCCGGTAAGGTCCGTAGTCAGCACGGTTTCTGCGGGTATATCGGTCCCTGGCCCCGCTCGCTTTATCGTCGCGCTAAATGACCGTGCGCAAACGCGCAACTCCGATCAGGGTGTGCTGGTGCGAGAATCCTTTCTCGCACCCATATGTGGGAAGTGCTGGTGCGAGAATCCTTTCTCGCACCCATCCGCTGCGGGAATCCCTTCCCGTGGCCCGCCAGGAAGGGGGACCGAGAAGGGATTCTCGGTCCAGCGTGTCCGCCGTGCGGACCACGGGTTGGCGGGCCCCGCGCTGGCGCTTGGAGCTCGGATAACCCCTATGTTCAGAGGCGCTGCCCAGGTGCCGATAACACGGTGCGCTATCTATCAAGAGTACACGGACATGACAGGGACCACGCCAACAACAGCCGCCGCTATTGCGGATTACCTGCGGCTCGACTTGATCGGTGAGGACCTCCCCGTCCGGCGCCCCTGTGCACTGGATCGGCTGGAGCCCGGGTGCATCACCTTCGCCAGCCGGGCCACGCCCGAGGCCTTGTGGAAAATCTCCGGCTGCCCCGACGCCGTGGTCATCTGCCCGGAGTCGCTGGCCTACTCCTTCGACGGCAGCCGCATCGTCAGCGACACGCCGCGGGTCAGCTTCATCAAGGTCGTCTCGCACTTCTTCGCCGAGCAAACTGAGCGCCGCATTCATCCCACCGCGGTGGTCTCGCCCCAAGCCCGGATCGGTATCGACGTCGCCGTCGGGCCTCACGCCTGCATAGGCCCCCAGGTCACCATCGGCGACCGCACCGTCATCGGCAGCGGCGTCGCTATCGAAGGCCAGACCGTTATCGGCAGTGACTGTTTCATCAAAGCCAACAGCGTCATCGGCGGGCCCGGCTTCGGTTTCGACCTCGATGACGACGGCACCCCGTTGCACTTCCCCCACCTGGGCGGCGTACACATCGGCGATTCCGTTTGGATCGGAGCTAACACCACCATCGAGCGGGCCGCCCTGGACCAGACCGTCGTCCAAGACCACGTCAAGATCGATGACCACGTGCAGATCGGACACAACACCCGCGTCGGCCGCAACACCCGCATCTGCGCCGGAACGATCCTGTGCGGCAGGGCCCGCATAGAACCCGACTCCTGGGTGTCACCCAAAGTCACCGTAATTCAAGGAAAAACCGTGGGGCCCAGGTCCATCGTCGGAATCAGCGCCAACGTGCTGACCGATGTGCCGCCCGACACCGTGTACGCCGGCAATCCCGCGCGGCACATTCGCGACATCGAACCCGGCCAATTCACCAAACTCCTGACCGTCGGTTGATCTGGAGCAGGGAGCCGCGTGGCTGGACAGATTCAAGGACAATTCAAGGAGCTCATCTCTCCTTTCCTCCAACGGAAGATGGCAGAGACGGCCGCGCAGTTTGGCAGACGTTCGCCCCAATACCTGGCCCTGTCCCGCCAGTACATCCGGGAACCGCGCGAGGGCATCATCGACCCCGTCACTCAACGCGACCGCCATTACCACTCCGAGATGCTCATCGACGACGCCGGCCGCCCCTTGCATGGCGTCGAGCGCCTCTACCGCCGAACCGTCCTGCTGATCCTCACCACCGCCTGCAAAGCCCACTGCCGCTGGTGCCTCCGCAGCCAATACGACGTGGACACGCTGAAGCCGGAGGCCATCAGAACGGCCGCCCAGTACTTCGGCTCACCCGCCTGCCGCGACGACGTGCGCGAAGTGCTGATCACCGGCGGCGATCCGTTGATGGCCCGGGTGCTGGTGGAGTGCGCCCTGACCGAGATGGCCCGCCACGCCCCCAACATCGAGATCGTGCGCATCGGCACCCGCCTCTTCATGCAGGACCCGGACCGCATCGACGGCGAGATGGCCCGCATGTTCGCCGCCTTCAGCCATCTGCGCATCGAGATCGGCACGCACTTCAACCACCCCGTCGAGTTCTGGCCCGAGACGATCGATGCCATACGCCGGTTGCAGGACGTCGGGGCCCTCATCTACAACCAGCATCCGCTGCTCAAGGGCGTGAACGATTCGCTGGAGGTGCTGAGCGAGCTCTACGATCTGCTGCGGGCCCATGGGGTTGAAGCCCATTACCTGTTTCACTGCGTGCCCATGTGGGGCATGGCCCACCACCGTACGTCGGTGACGCGCGGTCTCCACCTGATGAACCGCCTGACCAGCTCGGGGGCCTTCTCCGGCAGGGCCAAGCCGCACTACGCAGCCATGACCGACGTCGGCAAGGTCTCGCTCTATCAGGGAAGCATCCTGCGACGCAATGAGCGGAACCGCGACTGTCAAGGAGCGGCCGCGCGGAACGAGATTCTACTGCAAACCGGATACCGGCTTGACGACCGCCTGCGCTGGAACCCGTCGTATCGCCTGCCGGCCAGCGCCCGGACCGACGGCGACGGGTACCTGCGGGTCTGGTATGAGGACGGCACCGACCAGCCCTACGAAGTGGATCGGCAGATCGACGAGCCGCGGGATTCATCCTTTGTGGGACCGGTTTTCCAACCGGTCAAATGACAGGCTGGAAAGTCTGTCCCACAGCGCCGGAATATGCAGCACAATGACAGCGCACAACACCACCAATCACGCACCGCCGGCGTCCGAACCGCGACTGTCAAGGAGCGGCCGCGGCGACGACCACCTCTGGGACCGGTCCATCGAGACCATGTCACCGGCTGAGCTTCACGATCGCCTGGAAGTTCCACGGCTGCGCCGCCAGCTCATTCACACCTTCGACAACAGCCCCTTCTGGCGCGACCGGTTCGACACCGCCGGCATTACCCGGGGCGACCTGGACAACGGCATCGATTTCGAGTCGTTTCCGTTCACCGAGAAACGGGAGCTGCTGCTCGATCAGGTCAACCACCCGCCCTACGGACGGCTGCCTGCGGTGTCACACGATGACATCCGCCGGGTACACCGGACTTCCGGCACCGCTTCGCGGCCGTTCTTCACCCTGCTCACCGGGCGCGACGTTGAGACCACCGTCGAAGCGGGGGCCCGGGCATTCTGGTGCGCCGGGCTGCGGCCGGCGGACACCGTGGTGCACTGCCTGAGCTACTGCTTGTGGAGCGGCGGTGTGACCGACCACCTCTGTCTGGAGCGCACCGGCGCGACGGTGATTCCCTACGGCGTAGGCAACTCCCGTTACCTGCTGGAGCTGATCCAAACGCTCAAGCCCACGGCCATCTCCTGCACGCCCTCCTACCTCGAGCGCCTGGCTGAACTGCTGGTGAACGAAATGGGTGTCACACCGGCGTCACTCAGCCTCAGGAAGGGCCTGTTCGGCGGTGAGCCCGGCGTATCCGATCCCAACTTCCGCAGTGCCATTGAGCGCCAATGGGGCATCCAAGCCGTCGACGCCAACTACGGAATGTCCGACGTGCTCAGCATCTTCGGCAGTGAGTGCCGTTACCGCAGCGGGCTCCACTTTCACGGTGCGGGCATTCTCCTGCCCGAGCTGATCGACCCTTCGACCATGCACGCCGTTCCCATCCAGGGCGGGGCCCGGGGCGAACTTGTCCTGACCCACCTGATGCGCCAGGCCCAGCCGCTGATCCGCTTCCGCACCGGCGACGTGGTCCGCATTCTGGCTGTCGGTGACTGTCACTGCGGTCGCTCGGGCTTTCGCTTCGCCGTGCTGGGCCGGTGTGACGACATGATCGTGGTCAAGGGCGTCAACCTCTTTCCCCACGCCTTCCGCGACGTGTTGGCCCGGTTTAGCGACCGGCTGACCGGGGCCTACCGCGTCGTGCTCGACGACCAGATGCCGCGGCGTTTCGTACGATTGAGAGTGGAAGTGCGATCATCGGTAGAGGACCACCGGCGGGCCGAGCTGGCCCGGACCGTGGAACGATCGATCCGTGACACGCTGCAAGTGCAGGCACGGATCACTTGGGCCCAAGAGGGCTCCCTGGGGCGCAATCAGGGCAAGACCCAACTAACCGAGACGGCGGTATAGGAACGCTTATCCGAGCCCCAAGCGCCAGCGCGGGGCCCGCCAACCCGTGGTCTACACCCTTGTCGGAAGGTGCGAGAAGGGATTCTCGCACCAGCGGTTGTGCGAAGGTGCGAGAAGGGATTCTCGCGCCAGCGGGCTGCGGGCGTTAGTGGTAGACCGTGCGGATCACGTCGAAGGCCTCGGCGTAGGGCACGTCGATCTGGACACCGCGGGTGCGGGCCTGGCAGCGGACGAAATCCTCGCTCATATAGGCCCGGTCGCGCTGCGATTCGTAGTGCGAAATGGCGCACACCTTGCGCTCCAGGTGCTGGTCGGTGACGGATACGAATGCGGAGGTGCGAAACATCAGGTTGTTCCAGGGCATCTCGTAGGCGTAAATGGTCTTGACCTTGAAGGCTCGCAGGCCCTCGTGGGCTACGGTGGAGTGGTCCTGATGCAGATCGTCGGGCGTCGGCATAAAGACAATGTCGGGGTTCAGGCGGGTGTTGAGTTCGACCAGGTCGTCGAGAATCTCCTGGCGGTATTGTGCCAGCCGGCGCACCGGATACCGGTAGATCAAAAGGTGGTCCTGCGGGAGGGGCAGCTCACGGATGGCCTTGCGCGTTTCCACCTCGCGGACGCCCTTGGGCCAGCCCGGCGGCAGTGACTCTTCGCAAAGGCTGAAGGTGGCGGAGTACACCTGGGCGCCCTCCTCGACAAGGCGGGCTATCGTCGCCCCGCAGCCCAGCTCGGCGTCGTCGGGATGCGGCGCCAGCACCAGTGCCGTCTTCACGCTGCCCAGTCTCATACCGTACATGCTCCGGCGGCGCCGCGATCGCCCGTCGATTACCAAACCGCCGATAACTCTTCGGCTGCCAACCGGGCCCGCTTGATCGTCAAATGACCCAAAATGATGCCGTTGCACCGCGGCGTCGGTCGGGTCGCCCACCAAATGGTGAAGCGGGGATGGGCTTCGCGGCCTCTGCCAAACGGCAAGCCACTTCGGGGATTTGGAACGCCATTGCGTCCCCCACCCTGCGTTGTGCGAAGGATGGGGCACGTCCTTTCCAATAGTCTCTGACGCGTCTAGAATACTCGGGCGCAGCCGGAGCAATAATGTGAGTCAGACGGCTGTCGTCTTGAGCAGTCAACCTCATGGCCGGCGATGATTACTATCAGTTGCTCGGTGTTAGCCGGAAGGCGTCCGCCGAGGCCATCAAGAAAGCCTATCGGACCCTGGCAAAGCGATACCACCCGGACCGCAACCCCGGGGACAAAGACGCGGAGAGGCGGTTCAAAAAGATCCAGGAAGCCTATGAAGTGCTCTCCGACCAGCAGAAGCGGGCGCAATACGACCAGTTCGGCAAGGTGGGCGTCGGGCGCTTCGAAGATAGAGACAGCAGGCGCTACTACACCTGGGGCGGCGGGTCCACCGTTGAAATGGACGATCTGGAGGATTTGTTTGCGGCATTCGGGGGCGGCGCCCGGCCCGGCGGCGGGAGCGGCGTCTTCCAGCAGATCTTCGGCGGGCGGCGGCAGTGGCCTGGGGGCGGGCGGCGGCAGGGCCCACCGCCTCGCAAAGCCGCACCAGGAAGTGACGTCGAGAGTGCCGTGCGGCTGACCTTCGAGCAGGCGGTGAACGGCTCAACGGTGGAGATCGATCGCAGCGTCGGCGGCAGGAAGCGTGAATCGATCGCCGTCAAGATCCCCCCCAACGTGAGCAACGGCCAGCGCATCCGTCTTCGGGGCCAGGGCGCTCCCGGGCGAAACGGCGGGCCCCCGGGCGATCTGTACATTATCTGCGACGTCCAGCCGCATGCCTATTTCAAGCGCGACGGCAAGGATATCCATTTGGATGTGCCGTTATCCGTTACTGAGGCGATGCGGGGCGCCAAGATCGATGTGCCCACGCTGCACGGCCCCATGACCGTCACCATTCCGCCGGGCACTTCCAGCGGGACCAGGCTCCGACTGCGAGGCAAGGGCGTTGCCCCCGGCGGCACCGGCACCCAAGCTGCCAGTGACACCCCCGGTGATCAGATCGTTGTCATTCAAATCATCGTGCCCAAACATCTTACCCAAGAGCAGGAGCAAGCCGCAGAAGCGCTGGCTGAGGCATCGACGGAAGACGTGCGCAGCCGCATGTCCTGGTTCAACGTGGAGAGTGTCGAGTGACCTGGGAATCCGGATCATCCGATCGACAGCGGCTTCGCGCGGGATACGCCGCGTTGGGCGGTGGTGTTTCGATCCTGCTGTTTGCGTGGTTGATGGCGGCCTGGCGAGGTCCGCAGGTGGGCGGCCATGCGGCGGTCCGCCACGAGAAGCTCGTGCCGCCGGGGCCCAACGAGTTCCTGCCTGACATCCAACTGGGCATGATAATATGCGGAGCTGGCCTGTTTCTGGTCCTCGTTCTTAGTGTGTTAGCCTTCCTAAGGGTGAGCCGGAAATACCGTGATCATATTTTGCACCGGCCGCCGGCCCCCACCCCGACCTCCGACGTCTGGCAGATGCACAAAGTGCCCGACATTACAGGCCCGGATGATGAGACGGAGGAGACTAGAGACTAGTGTAGTGTTTCATTCAGATGGCATATTATCCGAGACCCGACCGTAAGGGAGGGTGGACGATGGATCCTCCCCGGACCGCTCCCTCACGGTCGCGGCTCGGTTCGCGGAGATGTCAGGCGGTGAGTCACGAAACCTCCGTTGCTCTGATCACCGGTGCCGCTCGTCGTGTGGGGCGGGCCATCGCCCTGGAACTCGCCCGGGCGGGATGCGACATCGCCGTGCACTTCAACCGCTCTGAAGACCAGGCCCGGTCGCTTGCGGAGGAAATCCGGCGCCTGAATCGTAGAAGCCATCTGATTCAGGCCGATCTCAACCTGCCGGACAGTTGGCCGGGCATCGTCCACCAGGCTGTTGAGGCCCTGGGCACCGTGGACATTCTGGTGAACAACGCCGCCGTTTTCCACGAAATGGATCTGGCTGATTTCGAGCTTGAGCAGTGGGACCACGTGTTTCGCGTCAACGTCACCGCCGCGGCGGCCCTTTGTCGTCACGCCTGGCCGCATCTGCGCCGACGAGGCTGCGGAAAAATCATCAATCTCGCGGACATATCCGCCAACCAACCGTGGAGCACGCATCTGGCCTACTGTGCATCCAAGGCGGCCTTGGTCAGTCTCACACGGGCGCTGGCAAAATCGTTGGCCCCTGACGTGTGCGTGAACGCCGTGTCTCCCGGTATTGCGGTCTTCCCGGAGGCTTACGGCGCCGACACCAGGGCGAAGCTTATCTCTCAGGTGCCCCTGCGCCGCCCTGGAACGTCTGAGGACGTTGCCAAAACCGTGCGGTTTCTCTGCATTGAGGCGGGCTACATCACCGGTCAGGTGATCAACGTCGACGGCGGTCGATCGATCGTTTAGCGCCGCAGCGGGCGGCCGTGCGGGCTGGAAGCCCGCGGCTCGAAGCGTGTCTTGGGATTATTAACAGTACAGCGCAAAGTCGCCGACAAGTGCTGGTGCGAGAAGCCTTTCTCGCACCCATATGTGGGACCGAGAAGGGATTCTCGGTCCAGCGTGTGATCAACGTCGACGGCGGTCGATCGATCGTTTAGCGCCGCCGCGGGCGGCTGCACGCTGCGGATGAGCGATGGTGCGGCAGTGTCAACTTATGTCACGGGGGTGATTGCACTATTGTAAACGTTGCCCGAAGTGTGTATTGGTATCGGGGCGCGGTCGGTCGACTTCTTGGAGCTTGGGATGATCCACCGTGTCGCGTTCGTGGGAGAGGTGGAGTGGCTGACGTCCGACCGGGTGCAGGCCGTTCGGGTGGACCGCTGCATCATCAGCGTGCTAAGTTCGCCGCTGGACGGTTTCGACATTGAGTGCGTCACGCCGCACCCTGACGTCACTGTGCTGCAATTGGGACCCAATCCGGAATCTGGGTTGGCGGTCCTTCAAGAGTTGGGGTCGGAGCGTTGTAACGCACGGTGCATCGCGGTAACGACGCTGGTAACTGAGGAACTGCTCCGTCGAGTGGTTGAATGTGGTGCATGGGGTCATTGCCTGGAATCCTCCGACTCCAGGGCCTATTGTGACACGATCACTCGGGTGGGCGCGGGACGGCTGGTCTATCCCCGCGACGTGCTTGATCGAATCCGCACGCGGCAGGGCCGCATGTCCTTGCTCCCCTCCGCCATGCAAATCCTCAATTGCCTCAACCCCCAAGAACGCCAAATGCTCAAACAGATCGCATGTGGAATAACCACCGCGGCGGCGGCCCGCGCCATGGACCTGTCCGTTCGCTCGGCCCGCCGTCTGCGTTCCAGCCTGATGAAACAACTCGGCATTCGCGATCGTGCTTTGTTACTTCGATTCGCGGTTCGCGCCGGCGTGATTCAACCCTGAACCTTCAACCTTTAACCTTCAACCTTCAACCTTCAACCTTCAACCTTCAACCTTCAACCTTCAACATCCCCGACCCTGTCACGAATTCAGTCGCTCTATTGCGACGGCACACTCCAGCCGTTGCGGTCCTTGATTCGGACCGGATTGAGCCATTCACTGGCGGCGTTGGCTAGAACGGTGCTATTGAGCTGCCGGGCGATTCGTTGGCGCTCCTGGTCGTACTGGTCCTCACGAAGCGGAATCGTTTCCACCCACTCGACGACGGCGATGGTGGCGGATTCTTCTATGGGGACGACGAGCACCTTATTGAATTCGCCGGCCAAATCGCCTTCGAAGCACCGCGCCACAAACGACTTGCCCACCAGCCCGACTCCCGTCACATAAACCTGTGCATCGTCGTCGGCACTACCGGCCGAATTCCACCGCCGTCTCGCGAATGGCGGGGGTGAGAAGTAGTCGTTGGGCAACTGGATCGTCGACTGAAGCTCCGCATCGGACTCGAAGGCGTTCTTGAGCCCGTCCGACGACGTCACGGAATCAGCCAGTTGTTGGGCCAACCGCCGGGCCTCCTCATAGCCGCTTTGCAACTGTAGATCAGCGATAACCTGCTCGCGCACTTCGTCCACCGTGGCGGCTGGTCCGGCCGGTTTTACATCGATGACACGAAAGATGTAGCGGTTCCCACGCCCGCTCAGCAGCAGGGGATGGGATTGCCCGACGGCCAGATACTCCATCGTTGAAGCGCCGACGTCCTGCGGAAGGGACGCGATGCCCTGCACCTGAAACGCCAGATCTTTGATGTTCCTGCTGCCCAGCAATCCGCTTCGATGCGTTGAAGCCCGGGCCAATTCCGAAGCTTTGGAATCCACATCCTGTGCGGTGAAATAGTCGGTGCTATGGATGGTGACCGCCTGGCCGTGCCGCAGCGTGTCGGGCATCCGCCCGCGCACCGACGCGTAATGCTCTTCGCTCACAATCTCGGGCGGGGGCACCTTGTAACCGTCGTCCCCTTCGGGGAAGTCGTGCCAGGGATCAGTGAGGGCCTCCAGCAGCCAGCCGGCCACGTCGTCTATTTTGGTCTCGGCAAACTCACGTCGAATGGCGTCGACCGCAATCTCGCGGGCTTCTTCGAAGCTCTTGAAATACTCCGGTCCGGTGTCGGCCGGCTTTTCTTCCTGGGGCTGTTGATCCGTTTCGTCATCGTCACACGGCGGCTCCTCAGGTCTCAAGAACTCAGAGAATCCACGGTTCCTTCTCCAATACTCGCGGCCCCGGGCTTCCAGTGTCCGCTCTGATACATGAATGTTCCAGGCCACTTCGTTCACGTCGATCTTGAAGTACTGAACTTTGACCTGGGCCGGCTGCAGGTATCCGAAGCGCAATCCGCCTTGCGGTTTGCGGTCACGATATTCGTTGAAATGTCGGTCCACCTGCTCGTCGGTGAAGGTCTGCTCCGGATCGACGAAGTTGGAAGCGCCCAGGGAGACGAGATTGACCTTGACCTTTTCCAGTTCGTCGCGGGCCGCCAGGCGAACGTGCGCCTCGCTACGCGCCCCCGACGCCAGTGCCAGATTGGCCACCTGCTGCACTGCCAGGTAGGTCGCCACCGCGTCGTGGATCGATTCTATCTTACGGTCCTCGCGCGTTGCGAAGATTCTGATGGAATCAGGCGTGAGGCCTACCGCGGTGAGGAACCGCTCCGCTTCAAACCGCCCCGCCCGGATGCCCCAGCGCTGGGCCTCTCGCGTTAGAAGCACCCAGTCCAAGACGCCTACAGGTTCGGTCGGCGCACCAACAAAGCCCAACGGCTGCGTCCAGTTGATGCCCAGTCGCGAAAGCAATTGGGTTTGCATAGCGGCCCGCTGCCGGTCGATGGCGACGATCGGTCCGTTCGAGGTGTTGGCCAGCACCGTGTCTGTGGCACTGCCCGCAAACATATTCTGCAAGGCCGGCCCGCCTAACCAAACAATAAGAAGCAAAGCCATGAATAACGACAAGAGCTTCTTGGTGTGTTTTCTGAAAAACTTCATCATGGGAGCGCAACTCCTGTTTTCTAAGTAGTTTAGGGCAATTAGGTAGCCCGCGGTACTATAGTCCATCGGCCGGAAAACGCAAGCTCTGCGGTCTGCCCCGCTAGGATCACTGCCAGGACGGCATTTGACAGGCGTTATAGGCTTTGCTAAATGGCTGGCCCGAAGACACGCTGGACCGAGAATCCCTTCTCGGTCCCCCGTCCTGGCGGGCCGCGGGAAGGGATTCCCGCAGCGGATGGGTGCGAGAAAGGATTCTCGCACCAGCACTTCATTTGACAGGCATCATAGGGTTTGCTAAATCCCTGGCCCTAGGGTCGGATAGGCGGTTCCGGAGAAGTTGTGAATCGAGAATTGCCGCCCGGGAGCCGATAACGGCTAAAGTCACATGGCCGAGGGATCCGCCGCGGGCGGGTCAGCACAGGATAAGCTGGTGGCGAAGAAAAAAACACAACCTAATGCCAAATCATTAGTTATCGTCGAATCACCGGCGAAGGCGCGGACTATTTCGCGGTACCTGGGGCCCGAGTTCATGGTGGAATCGTCCATCGGCCATATCCGCGACCTGCCCTCCACCGCAGCCGAGATTCCGGCTGAATACAAGGGTGAGCCCTGGGCCCGGCTGGGCGTTAACGTGGATGCCAATTTCGAGCCCCTCTACGTCATCCCCAACGACAAGAAGGCCCAGGTGAGGAAGCTCAAGAGCCGGCTGAAGGGTGCTTGCGCGCTGTACCTGGCCACCGACGAGGACCGCGAAGGCGAAGCCATCGCCTGGCATCTGACCCGAGTTCTGGAACCTAAGTGCCCGGTGAAACGGATGGTCTTTGACGAGATCACCAAGTCGACGATCGCTCGTGCGGTCAACGAGACCCGCGACATCGACCGGCGGCTGGTCGACGCACAGGAGACCCGCCGGATACTGGATCGCCTGTTCGGCTATGAGGTGTCCCCGGTGCTGTGGCGTAAGGTGAAGCCCAAGCTGTCGGCGGGCCGAGTGCAATCGGTGGCCACCCGGCTGGTGGTGAACCGGGAGCGCGCCCGAATTCTTTTTGTCGCATCGGAGTATTGGGACGTCGCGGCCCGGCTCAAGGTCCGCAGCGAGCGCGCGGAAACGGTCGAAGTCAAGCTGATCGAGTTGGACGGCCGGCGTGTCGCCGTCGGCAAGGATTTCGATGAGCGCACCGGAGAGCTCAAGGGCAAGAGCAACGTGGTGCTGGTGGACGCCGACACGGCGCGGGCCGTCGCCGGCGTGCTCAGCTCTGCTGAGTTCACCGTGGCGGAGGTCACCGAGAAGCCCTTCATCAATCGGCCTTATGCACCGTTCATCACCTCGACGCTGCAACAGGAAGCGGCCCGCAAGCTGCGCTTCACCGCCCGGCGGACCATGCAGGTGGCGCAGCGTCTATATGAGAACGGCTATATCACCTACATGCGTACCGATTCGACGCAGCTTTCCAGCCAGGCCATCAATGCCGCCCGCAAACAGGTGGCGGAGTTGTACGGCCAGGAATACCTGCCGGATGCACCGCGCGTTTACAAGCGTAAGTCAAAGAACGCCCAAGAGGCCCACGAGGCCATCCGCCCCGCGGGGGACACCATCCGCACCCCGAAGAAGCTCGCCGGTGAGCTGCAAGCCGATGCCCTGCGTTTGTACGAGCTGATCTGGAAGCGGACGGTGGCTTCGCAGATGAAGGATGCCCAGGGCCTGCGCACCAACGTGCGTGTTGAGGCCTCCGCCGGGGCCCACGGGACGGCGGTCTTTGTCGTTTCCGGAAGGGTGATCACCTTCCCCGGCTTTTTGCGGGCCTATGTGGAGGGGGCTGACGACCCCGAGGCCGAGCTGGAAGACCAGGAAGAGGTGCTGCCGCCGCTGAAACAGGGCCAAGGTCTGGATCCGGTTCACGTCCAACCGCTGCAACACACCACCGAGCCGCCGGGGCGCTATAGTGAAGCGAGCTTGATCAAGGAGCTTGAGGAGCGCGGCATCGGCCGGCCCTCGACCTACGCCTCCATCATTCAGACCATTCAGGACCGCGGATACGTCTGGAACAAAGGTGCCGCGCTGGTGCCCACCTTCACCGCGTTTGCGGTTATCAACCTGCTGGAGCGCCATCTGCCGGACCTGGTGGATTACGAGTTCACCGCCAAGATGGAGAACGGTTTGGATGCCATCGCCAACGGTGAGCGTGAGGCCGGCCCCTGGCTTCACGATTTCTACTTTGGTGAGCCCGACGGCAAGAAGGACAAGCAGGACAAAAATGACGGGGACCACATCGCAGACATCGGCCTGCGGGCGTTGATCGGTGCCAGCAGTGAGGCCATCGATCCCCGCGAGGTGTCACGCTTTCCCCTAGGCCAGACGGAGAACGGGGAGGTGGTGGCGGTGCGCGTGGGGCGCTATGGGCTCTACGTGCAGATCGGCGACACCGACCGGCGGGCGTCGGTGTCGGAGACCATCCCGCCGGATGAACTTACCGTAGACAAAGCCCTGGAGCTGATCGAGCAGGCCGCTCAGGGCGACCGCGTGATCGGACAGGATCCCGAGTCAGCCAAGCCGATCTACATCAAGACCGGGCGTTTCGGGCCTTATGTGCAACTGGGCGACCCGGAACTCACGCCCAAGGGCACCATCAAGCGCGGCACGGCTCCCAAGCGTGCCAGCTTGTGGCCCTCCATGTCCATCGACACCATTACGCTCGATCAGGCCTCTATGCTGCTGTCGTATCCACGCCAAGTGGGCGTGCATCCGGATAACGGCGAGGCCATCACGGCCCAGAATGGACGCTTCGGCCCCTATTTGAAGATGGGCGATGAGACCCGCAGCCTGCGTGACCATGAGATGCTAGCCAATGTCACGTTGGAAGAAGCCCTGGAGACATTCAAACAACCCAAGCCCGGCCGGCGTAGTGCGGCCGCCGCCGTTCTTGCGGAGTTGGGCAAGCATCCCGACAGCAACGCGCCCATCCAGGCCAAGAAGGGCCGCTATGGGCCATACGTGACTGACGGCGTGGTCAACGCCACCATCCCCAAAGACAAGGACCCCGCCACCATCACGCTCGCCGATGCTCTGGAATTGATCGCAGCCCGTGAGCAGCGGCTTCGCGACCAGGGCCAGGCCCCCCGCGCCGTCAAATCCAAAAAATCCACCGCCAAGAAGAAAACCGCCACCGGATCAGTAAAGAAGAAATCGGCAAAAAAGAAAACCACCAAGAAGCGCGCCGCCCAAGTCGCGTCCCAGCGCTGACCCCATCTGCATCATCGTGCGCGAGTATGCAGTGCTTATCCCAGCCCCAAGCGCCAGCGCGGGGTGACTACGCGCACCCTGCGCTGCGCCAAGGATGGGGCACACCGCGCACACCGCGCCATGATCGCATATAATACCGCTGGTCAACCGAATCTGGGATTCGCCCATGCCTGCGCTGATCCATAACGGAAAACTTCCGCCCGCGGGGCTGTGTGTGTCGTGTCGAGTCGGCTGGTGCGTGGCACTTGCCGCGGTCCTTCCCAGCGCAGCAGCTTCCGAGCCGCAGGTCACCATCGTCGGCGGGGCCGACGTTACCGCTCACAACTACACGTGGACCATCACGCACCGTCACAGCGCATCGCTGGTGTACGTGGAGATACCGCACTTTCGCGCGAATCTATTCTACGCCCCGCAGGGGTGGACGACTGAGATCATCAACCTGCAAAGTCTGGACTTCAAACCCGGCAAGTGCATCGCTGAAGCTGTCGATCCATCGCACGGCTTGGCGCGGGGGCACCCGGGGCGCTTCACAATGCTCGCTGCCAAATCACTACGCGGCAGCGGCCCCATCGTCCTGCGCTTCGCCGACGGCGCCCGGACCACAGTGACAGCCGAGGTCCCCATCGGGCAGTCGACCTTCGAGCATTGGGCCGCCCCTCTCGCCCTGGCAACCATGTTCGCTATCTACCTGTTGGTCCGAACCATGCGCGCCCGCCGGCTCAGGAATCCCCATCCCTCGGAACGGAATCAACCCGCACCATCTTCAAACGGTGAATAAGATAGGCACTGCTATCACAGACACGGACGTTTGAGGTAACAGTACCACCCGTGGGTGCGTAGGTGCCCCACGTCCTCTGGAGGTGTACGTGTTTAGCGTACTGGGTGACGCAGATTGACGAACCCAACGCTGGATCCGAGCCCCAAGCGCCAGCGCGGGGTGACTACGCACACCCGTCGCTTGCGCTCGGGGCTCGGAATAGAGCACAAACGCGCTAAACACGTACCTGGAGGTGGGGGAGGCGATGATCGTCGCGGATAGCGTCACCATTTTTGTATGGTCCGCCGTGCGGAGTATTCTTGTAGGGTCCGCTGTGCGGAATATTCTTGTAGGGTCCGCCGTGCGGACCAGATGGGCTGCGAAACCGAGCGTATGTCATCGTCTCCCCCATGTCCAAAGGGTTTGTCGATGTTAGTCTGTAGCGCCACCCCTTGTGGGTGGCGCACCCGCGTTGGGCGCCACCCACAAGGGGTGGCGCTACATCATGGATCGCTCCAAACGACTAAATCAACAAGCCCCAAAGGACATGGCCCGCCCGCCTTGTCGCCCCGGTAGGGGCGAAGGCATGTAGCCACGGGCGTAAGCCCGTGGGACGCGTCGCACCATAGTCCCAAAGCCCCGGAGGGGCGGCAGAAGCGCTGCGACAACGGGAGATTCGTGGCAATCATCCGTCGCCCCTCCGGGGCTCGTGCGTTTCCGTCGCCTTGTTCCACGGGCTCGCGCCCGTGGCTAAGCCCCTTGACCCCTCCGGGGTCGTTTTGATCCCGCCTGAACTGTCCCGGACCCGCACACCGGCGTTGCAGCGGCCGCCACTCCATGTTATGCTTCTGTAAGCAACAAACCGAGCCGCGACCGTAAGGGAGCGCGCTTCCGACAAACTGAACCCCGACCGTAAGGGAGCGCGCTTCCGACAAACTGAACCCCGACCGTAAGGGAGCGCGCTTCCGACAAACTGAACCCCGACCGTAAGGGA
>JAZGDL010000313.1:0-9580 GCA_036477795.1 Phycisphaerae bacterium | reverse complement strand
AACATTTATATGAAAAATACATGGCTACGTTTTACCTCCCGCACTCCCTCACAAGGCCCCGTTTTCAGCCCTCACCGCCCCGATTTCAACCTAAACGGGCTCGCCACGCCGCGGAACTTCGGCTTAGTGGGACGCTGGACCGAGAATCCCTTCTCGGTCCCCCTTCCTGGTGGTGTGGGACCGGCTTTCCAGCCGGTCAAATGACAGTCTGGAAAGCCCGTCCCACATATGGGTGCGAGAAAGGATTCTCGCACCAGCACTTGTCGGCGACTTTGCGCTGTACTGTTAGTTGGGACGGGCGATGGCCTTAGCGGGCAGAGGCTTGAAGGGCGGCCCTTTCTTGTCTTTTCCTTTGTAGGCTGACAGAATCGCTTGCTTGGCGTCCAAGCGCTCGCGCAGGAACCTGGAAACCTCGGGCAGCACCGTGTCGGGCGCCGCCAGCGAAGGCTGCCACAGCTTGGGCCACTCGAAAATCAGATAGTCCTGATACAACACGCCATTCAAGAGTTCAATGGCACGCGCCAGCTCGACATGCCCGGTGCCCGGGACCTTGTAGCCGCCGACCATAAAACCCATCTCGTCGAATTCCGCGTCGCATACATGCACCAGCCCGATCTTGGTGCCCAGACGCGGAATCGATATCGTCGGACGCTCCCGCAGCGTCATGGCCGCACACGGGTCCCAGCACACCCGAATGGCCGGGTGATCGACACTGTCGCAAAGATACCACATGTCCGCACTGCCCGAAAAATCCCCGTTGTTGTGAACCAGCACGGTCACCTTTTGCTGAACAGCAAAATCCGCAATCTTGGCCAGCTCGCGCGAGACCCGCGACAGCGTTCTCTGCCGGGCCTCGCCCTGTTGAACGTCGCCCACGAAGACCCGCACGAACGGGCAGCCCAGCTTGGAAGCCAGCTCAATGTGTTCATCTAATTCCGCCCGATGACGTGCCACCTCCCGGGGCTTGCGTGATGCCAACGACGAGCTGGTTCCCAGACAGACCAGTTCCACCCCAGCCGCGTCAAAGAGCCGCCGCGTCACACCCGGATTGCCCGCCAACTCGGGCACTTGGGTCAGTCGCAGCTCACCGGCAATGCCTCGAAGTTCGACGCCGTCGAAACCGTACTCAGCCGCCTTGGAGACGATGGTGGACAGATCCCAACCCGGACACACCAACGAACTGAAGCCGATTTTCATGGTAAGCGGTCCTCCTTTAGCACTACAGCGCAAAGTAGGCGGAAAGTGTAGGGTCCGCCGTGCGGACCACCCCGCGGCCGCCCACCAATCTTGCGTCCGTGGTCCGCAAGGCGGACCCTACGCGGCTGTAGCGCCACCCCTTGTGGGTGGCACACCCTCGTCCTGCGCCACCCACAAGGGGTGGCGCTACATTGAGGTGGCCCATGGGCGACTAAATCGACAGCCCATGTACTGTTAGGCGCAGACACACTAGCATCTCCCTTGGGACCGTCAACGCATTTCCCGTCCGCATCGCCTGTTTCACCTGTGCAAACCTGCGGCGTCCGGTCTATGATAGTATCGTCGCTGACGGGAAATTGGAGCAGTCCTAACCTCAGGAGCACACCATGACACACGTACCGCTGGTCGACCTTCGAGCCGCCTACCGCCCCATCCGCCAACAGGTTTCCGACGCCTTCGACGCCATCTTCGACAAGATGGGTCTGTTCCTGGGCGACAACGTCCAGTCCTTCGAATCAGAATTCACCGAATACTGTCAGGCGGACTTCGGCCTGGGCTGCTCCAGCGGCACCGACGCCGCTACCCTGGCCCTGGAAGCCTTCGACTTCAAACCCGGGTTTGAAGCCATCGTCCCGGCCCACACCTTCTTCGCCACCATCGAATCGGTGGTGCACGCCGGCGGCGTACCGGTCATGGTGGATATCGACCCCAAGACCTACTGCATGGATCCCGAGCGGGTCGAATCGGCTATCACGCGTCAGACCGCCGTGGTCATGCCGGTGCACATCTACGGCCAACCCGCGGACATGGACCCTATCGTGCGCATGGCCCGGGACCACAAGCTGAAAGTCGTCGAGGACGCCGCCCAAGCCCACGGGGCCCGATACAAAGGCCGACCCGCCGGAAGCCTGGCCGACGCCGCCGCTTTCAGCTTTTATTTCACCAAGAACCTCGGAGCTCTCGGTGAAGCCGGCTTCGTCACCGCCAAAGATGAGAAGGTTCTCGAGCGCATGAAGCTCTTGCGCCACCACGGCCACCATTCCAAATTCGAGCATACTCTCATCGGCTACAACATGCGCATCGACGAGCTGCAAGCCGCCGTGCTCCGGGCCAAGCTTCCCGGTCTGGACGCCAACAACGCCCAACGCCGCCGCATCGCCGCCCGCTACAACGAAGCCTTTTCAGAACTGGATATGGTCACCCCCTACGCCGCCCCCTACGCCGAGCACAACTACCACTGTTACGTCATCCAGACCGACCGCCGCGACGAACTGAGCCACCACCTGAGCGAGTGCAACATCGGCACCGGCATCCACTACAAAACGCCCGCGCACCGCCAGCCGGCCCTACGCTCCGTCCCCCACCGGGCCATGCCACTGGAAGTCACCGAATCGCTCTGTGCCCGCTGCCTGACGCTCCCCTGCTACCCGGAACTGACCGACCAGCAGATCGAGCACGTCATCGATTCGGTGGGGAGGTTCTTCGGGCCGTAAAGCGTTGCCGGGCGCCGCTGCGCACGGGCAGCCAAGCTGCGTGCGTCGCCCACGCCTTGCGTCGCGAGAAACCTGCGCCCCGTCAGGGAACCCTCCATTGCGACGCAACGGATCGGCACCGGCGGCGCAGCCGGTGCCGACCGACCATGCCGAAGCACCAGCGTACCCGACCTGAGCGGGAGCAACCAGGGTTTTTCGGTGCACCTGAAACAGCGGGCACGGCCCGTCCTACTCGGCTGCCAACCGTTTGAGTTCGTCGACGAAGCGCCGCGATTCCTCGACCGCATGGGCGGCAGGGGCCTCGTCGAAGTCCACCAGCTCCCCGTAGTCGGCTTCTTGCCTCCAAGCGAATAGACGGTCGTAGAGGGCTCCGAACGTCCGATCAAGTCGGCCCGTCTTAACGAAATGCTTGTGCAGCGCTGCCCGAACGCCGGCATGGCGAACAAACTTCCGCCCGTCGCCCAGTAAGAGCGCGCTGGCCGCATAGAAACACGCATAGTAGGCCCGGTTGATGGCGAACCGAGGTCGCCCCGCGCCCAACTCCGAGCGTGCCGAAGCCACCGCCTCATCGGCGCGCAAGCGCCAATAGTCGATGAGTTTCTCCCGCGCTTCGTCCGGGCTCACATTCGGACCCCGTCCCGCTCGATCTCCTCCCGGATCGGCAAGACCTGGTACACTCCGCTGAACCATTCATCCGCCGGGATGATCAGCAGGCTGATGATCACATCGTACTGAAGTTGGAGGTCGAAGAGGGCGTCTATCATGGCTGTCCGTTCGGCCCAGGCAAGTTTCCGGGTGGTCAAGACCAGCAGGTCGGTATCGGCGTCTTGCCGGGTCTCGCCCCGTGCCTTCGATCCAAACAGGACCATTTCCCGTACCGGAAAAGAGGCTTTGAGCACGGTGGCAGCAGCGGTGATCGCTCTGCGATCCTTCACAGCCAGCCGTACGTCCGCAACCCTTCGCATTTGTCTCGCTCCGTGCAAAGTGTCGCTCCATTGAACCGGAATCGCGCCGCTTTGGCAAACTCGAGCTACCCGTCCGCGTCACCAGCGAGCGGGCACACGGGGTCCCACGATCGGCGGCTCGACGCGTTCTTTCATTGCGGCGTGCTACGCCGCCACCGACCGACGATGCCGAAGCACCAGCGTGCCCGACGTGAGCAGAAGTTGCGTGGGTGATTCACCTGCCTTCACCATTGCCCAGACCCGCGGAGGACGCTTACCCCACCACACATGGTAAAGGCAGGTCAACGACCTGCCCTACCGGGCTTCACCATCCCACTGACACACGGGTGGCCTTCGCTCCACGCCAGATCGTAATGGGACGTCAACGACCTGCCCTGCCTGGCGCAGGTCGGAATGCGATGGATGTCCGTCATCTCCATGAGAGATAAGGTGTATGTCCCCCGAATCCCCAGCGCCGGCGGAACTTCACCGTCAACCCGATCAAGAGCAGCGCAGCCAAAATGGCCATCCCCCACTCCGAGACGGTCGGGGCCGGCAGGCAGTCTTTCCCCTCGCCTCGGCACAGAGAATTGATGCCCAGGAAGTTGTGTGGACCGCTCAGTGCCAGACAGTCCTCTTCTCTGAAGTCCTCACCGCACGTCCTGTCGGGCAGGCAGCACGCCCCGCACATGTTCGTGTTCCTGCACACGTTGGTCATAGGAATACAGAAGTCGTCCGTGCAAGGGTCGCCGTCATCACATTGGGCGTCTGAGCTGCAGCAGTTTGGGACGTCCCTGTTGCAGGTGTGGGTGGCCACATCACACGTCTCACACTTTTCGCACTGCAAGTCCGTGGCGCAGCAGTTGGGTACGTCGATCACTTCGAGGATCGCTGCCGCGGACACGGTCGGGCACTCGTGGGCCGGATCGCGAACCACGCAATCATAGCTGCCCCGATCGGACGTTTGCGCGTTGGTGATGATGAGCGTCTCGGTAGTGCTGCCGGAAATCCGATCATCATCCGACAGATTCTTGCCATCTTTGCGCCAGCGGTAGTACACCTCGGGGTCTGGCGAGAACACCTCGAACATCAATGACTCGCACGTATTGACGGTGCGGTTGGAAGGATGCAGATCAATGGAGGGCCCTCCACAATCCGCCGAGCATCCGTACCACTTGGCCACGCTGAAGGACGGGGCACCTCCTGCTTCCTCAAAGGTTCCGCCGGCGTACAATACCTGCCGATCCCCATCGGCAAGGGACGCGAAGGCCCGGACCGTGCCATTGATACCCTCAGCCAGGAACGACCACGAATGACCATCCCATCTGGCGACGCCGTCTCTGCGCCACGGTCCTGTGGTCGTAAGCGAACCACCGACATAGAGGGCCTCACCGGCGCCATCGTCGAACGTGCCCAGCGTGTACACGCGATAGAGGATACCTCCCCCGAATCCGTCAGCGACGGCGGACCACTCGCTGCCGTCCCATCTGGCGATATAATCGACCGCGGTCCCGTCAGGGAGTGTGAACCGAAACTCTCCACCCGCGAATAGGACGGGACCGGCGCCTTCATCGTACACCGCCAGGCCATGGACTTCCCTGCAACAAAGCCCATCAGCTAGAGCGTGCCAGGCCTGACCGTCCCACTTGGCGATGTTACGGCTGCTGACGCCGCCTGCAGAACGGAAGTTTCCACCAACGTAAAGAGCAGGCCCGTCGCCGTCGTCGTAGACGGCTAGAGCATTTCCCCAGCCTGTCATGCCTCCTCCCACGTCCAACCAGCGCCGCCCATCCCATTTGGCGATGTTGTTGACGGGCATAGCGCCGGCCAGGGATATGTTACCCGCGACGTAAAGGGCCGGGCCGTTTCCGTCATCGTGCACCTCCATATCTAGGGCGATCCCCGAGATGCCGCCTCCAAACGGAGACCAAGTGGTGCCGTCCCACTTGGCGATATGCGAAGCCCCAACACCGCCGATTCTGCCAAAGTTCCCGGAAACATAAAGGGCCGGCCCGGTGCCGTCGTCGAATACGGCCGAGCCCATGATAAACGGATCAAAACCAGTAGGGATCATCGTACCGTCCCCCACCGGACGCCAAGCGTGACCGTCCCACTTGGCGATGCCCACCGCCCGCTGCTCGCCAAGAGCCTCGAAGATACCCCCGGCAAACAGCATTTCTCCGCCGCCGTCATCATGCGTGAGCAACTCGTATACTACTGGAGCGCAAAAGCGATCTGCGGATTGGCAGTTGATTCCCGGCCCGACCGGCGTCCACCTAATCCCATCCCAGCGGGCAATGTTCTCGACGTGCCGGTAGTCGTTGCCGCGTGAAAAAAACTCTCCGCCGACGAACAACCGTGGCCCGGAGCCTTCGTCGTAGCTGGTTAGGGTCGAGGCTCTCACAACGCCCGTCGAGGAGCGTTCGTTGAGCTGCGACCAGTTCGCGCCATCCCACTTAGCCACGTTGGCCACATCGACACCGCCCGCATCGCGGAATGTCCCCCCTGCATAGAGAGCCGGACCTGTTCCATCGTCGTGCACAGCAACAGTGTGGACCGTGCTATCGGTCCCGCTGCCGAGCGCAGCCCACGATTGACCGTCCCATTGGGCTATGTTCTCGGCGGCGACGCCGTCTACACCCCTGAACCATCCTCCGGCAATCAGCACGGGGCCGGGGTTCTGGTCTAGAACGGTCAGGGTCCAAATCCGCGTGCTTGCGCCTGATCCGATTAGTTCGCTGGGAACGATCAGCCAATCACTCCCGACCAAACGCCCGAGACGACGAATCAAAATGACTCCATTGATCTTGAAGGTGCCCGCGGCGTAGAGAACCGGTCCGCTACCGTAGCCGTCGTCGTAGACGGCCAGTGCATTTACCCCACGCGAGTCGGTGCTCGTAGAAGTGCCATCGACAGTGGACCACTCTTGCCCGTCCCACTTGGCGATGTGGGCCGTTCTCCAGGCATCGCCGGCAGAAGAGAAACAGCCCCCGGCGTATAAGGCCTCCCCCGAACCGTTATCGAATACCACGAGGCTGCTCACGACCGTACAGCCGAAACCAATCATCCCGCTGCCAAGCGGCGACCACTCCTGTCCATTCCACTTGGCAATGTAATTGACGAGAGTTCCGCCCGCGTGAGTAAACCAGCCGCCGGCATAAAGAGCAGGCCCGCTTCCATCATCGTAGACCGCCAGTGCATGAACGCTGTTATTCGTGCCTGCACCGAGCGGCGACCACTCGGCCCCATTCCACCTGGCGATATTGTTGGCGCGTATCCCGCCGGCCTTGGTGAATTCACCGGCCACGTAGAGGGCCGGTCCCGTACCATCGTCATACACTGTTGACGTGTAGACGGGGCCGTCGATTCCGGGAGTCAGGAAGAGTTCGGGAGCCCATTCGGCGCAAATCTGCCCATGAACTGGATCTGCAAGAGTCACGGCGAAGAAACCAATAAGCACAGCATTATTTACACTCCGTTGGGTGTAGACACGCGCCATGCTTCTGCTCCGTGGCCTATTGGACCACGATCGCCGGGCGTGAGGACGCGATTCGCGGTTGAGAATGCACGGGTTGGGCATCTTGTGGTCCCTCCGAAGGTTGTCTCGTCCCGGGACATGAAGCTCATCCGTGCTTCCGGGCGACTATCTCACTACCATCCCAGGATAGCGAAACGCCCGAAGAAAGTGAAGGAGGCAAAGACAGTGGGGCAAACAGCCGACCCGATCGGGCGGGCAAGAAGAAACCCGTTTACGGTACGGGAAACGGGTTGCCAAGATCGCTCCCAAAGGCGGTTCTTGGGCGTCCGTAAGTCGTTAAACGACAAGGCCTTATAATAGCGGTGGCGGGGCTCGAACCTGCGGGCCTTTGGTTTCGACAGCGGAGCGGGGTGTTCTCCGTTGACCAGCGCGAAGACTAAGTCGATCGTAACCTACGGCTTGCGGGACAGTTTCGCATCTTGCGTGGGGCGTGCTGGGCCAACAAGACGGCTGCCCAGCACTTGACCTGACGTATAGCCTAAGCTATACTCCAACAGAATGCGAACCCTGCGTCCGACCGGCGGTGACCTGGGCCCGCAGGAACACGGTAGGCGTCAGCCGTTGGAATCCTCCCCGGTGCTGGGAATGGAGTCCCCCGGGCGTGCTTGGTAGCATGGTCGGGGTGTGATGGATTCTTGGCACAAGGGGGTCTGCGATGGCGGCTCAGGTTCCGTTTTCCGACATCTTGGAGCTACTGGAATCGCACGGCTGGAAACTGTCCAGGATTGAGCCGCCCTACAGAATCTTCACCAAGGGCAACGAGCTTCCGATTCTTATCCCGGTGCACGGGGGAAGGGTGAGTGTGTTTTATGTCGCGAAAATCGACCAGATCCTCGCGGAGCAGCGCGAAGAAGAGTAAAGCGATCGACCGCCCGTTCGCGCCCGCGATACTGAAACGCGCGGAAGAGCTCGCGTCCCGCTATAAGTTGATGCTCGAGCGAAATGACGAGCTGGGGTATGTCGGCAGCGCCGTTGAATTACCCAACGTCTACGCGGACGGAAGAACCCCCGGCGCGTGCGTCAAGGCGACGCTGCGGGCATTGACGCTTGCGGTCGCAACGATGATCGAAGATGGCCACAATCCTCCCCTGCCGGCGTCCGCGGGAAAACGAGACAGCCAGGTCAACGTAAGGGTTTCGGCGCAGGAGAAACTCGTGCTGCAGGAAGCCGCAAGACGTTTGGGGTATAAAGGCGTGGCGGATTTCGTTCGCGCCACGGCCTTGACGCGAGGCACCGGGGCTGCCTGACCGCGCAAATCCTCTGCGACTCACGGCATTGTATGGATCGGCTTTCTGAACCATCCCAAATGTCCCGCGTGCCGTCGTCCCAGGGACGAAAGGAGGTTCTTGGGGTCAGAGCGCATTTGGACACCGGTGGCGGAGGTCTGTGCTCGCCGGGGAATGAAGCTCGTCCATGCTTCCGGGCGACTATTTCACTACCATCCCAGGACAGCGGAACACCCAACGAAAGTGAAGGAGGGAAAGACAATGGGGCAAACCCAGTCGTGCCGATCGGGCGGGCAAGAAGAAGCCCGCTTACGGTACCGGAAACGGGGTTGCCAAGATCGCTCCCAAAGGCGGTTCTTGGGCGTCCATAGGTCGTTAAACGACAGAGGACTATAATAGCAGGGCGGGACTCGAACCTCTGGCCTTTTGCGGGCGGTAGATAGAAGGAGCACTCCCGGGGCTTTCCCGGATGTTGGCAACTTGACAAGGCCGGGGTGATTGCGCATCATTGAATAAGTGGTGAATTCCATGCTTACGGTGAGGTGCCTGTGATCCAGCTTCAAGACATCTGCTCTCTGACGGACTTCCAGCGAAACGCCAAGGAGCACCTCGAGCGGCTCAAGGCGACCGGCCGACCGCAGGTCCTAACGGTGAACGGGAAGGCGGAGGTTGTCGTTCAGGATGCCGAGTCGTACCAGCGGCTGCTCGACCTGGTCGACCGGGCGGAAGCCATCGAAGGGATCCGAAAGGGCTTGGAGTCCATGGAGCGCGGCGAAGGTCGGCCCGCCGACGAGGTCTTTGAGGAGATCCGCCGCAAGTACAACATCCCGCGCACGGAATGATCTATCGCGTCATCATCCAGCCGGAAGCGCAAGCGGACATGGAGAGCAGCTACGGCTGGATTGCCGAGGAATCGCCGACCCGCGCTGCTCGTTGGTACAACGGTCTGCTCGATGCCGTTGAGGGCTTGAAGCAATTCCCGCAGCGTTGCGGGCTTGCCCCTGAGAACGACACGTTCAAGCAGGAAATCCGTCAACTCCTGTATGGAACCTGCTGTAGTGTCTCAGAATTGGCGACGCTTTTGATGATCCGAGCCGCGACCGTAAGGGAGCGGTTTTCGCAGTCCGAAACATCTGCCCTCCCTTACGGTCGGGCCTCGGATAAAATGCCATCTACGTGAGA
>JAZGDL010000312.1:0-2405 GCA_036477795.1 Phycisphaerae bacterium | reverse complement strand
TGGTCGGTTTAATGCAACCTGGCGGGTAGGGGCAATCATTCCACGGAGGTATGTTCTGCCACGTCACCGGCCCACAACTACTGAAGCTGGCCAAGTTGTCACTGCAGTCGGTTGCACCGACCGTGATGATAGCCGGCACATCGCCGGGTGTGCGAATCTCGTCCGGCGGAATGCTGCAGCCTTCGTTGCCGGCTGCGTAGATGACGACCACGCCGGCCGCGATCGCGTTCTCGCACTCATTTCGCCACATCGGGCGGTCGGGGTTCCAAGCATGTAGCCAACCAATGCTCGCCGTTATGACGTCGGCGCCATTGTCGACCGCATACTGCATCGCCTCCCAGACCATGCTCTCGGCCGAGAGGGCAAATGAGATCTTCAGGATCATCATCCCCACGTCCGGAGCCATGCCGGTGGTCGTCCCGTTCGTTCCGTCACAGGCCACGGTGCCGGTGGTATGTGTGCCATGTCCGTTGGCATCGCCGACGTTATGGGTTCTGTGCCAGAAGTCATACCCGTTGATGTCATCGATGTAACCGTTGTTGTCATCGTCGATGCCGTTGTTGGGGATCTCATCGACGTTGTCCCATATCTGATTCGCCAGATCAGGATGCGTGATGCAGGCACCTGAATCGATGATGCCGACCACCACGCCCTCGCCGGTGATACCCAGGTCGTTCCAGACCTCCGGTGCTCGCATGACATTGACGCCGCACTCGATGTTGCCGCCGCTAAGGGGCACGCCACCGCCCAGATCCGGTTCTCTATCCGCGGGTTCGACCGGGAAGATACCGCCCCTCGGTTGATCTGAACTGATATATGCCACGTCGTCGCGCTTTGCGATACGGCCAATCGCCTCGGCAGTGGCCTGCGTCGCCACGGCGCTGTGAAGCCACAGTGGTAAAAGGCGCGCGCCCACTTGGCCCGCGTCCTGCTCGGCGGCCAGCTGATTCAATAACCCTTGCTGACCGATCCGGGCCTGGTTCTTGAGTAGCGAGATCACGCCGGCACGGCGCATCTGTTTGTTCTTGAGGCCGCTGAAATGTGCAATATCACCACGGTCGACTTGATCCTGCATCACGATGACAATGGGGATCAACGCGCCGGCCTCGGCATCGCCGACGATCTGCGTGAGTTCGCCGCGAAGCTTCGTCTCGGGACCCACCCCGAGCAAGGCGGAACACATACTCCCGGCCAGGATTAGTGAAGCCAGTCCAAATACGATACGCATTGCAGGAATCTCCTTGAGGGGCGTTGTTCGGGTCGGATTCGGCCGGTGCTCGATGACCGGCTACCCATCAATATACAGCATTGGCCCGCCGCACCGGTCAAAAACCTCGCCAATGTGGCCAGGAATTCTCGGACCCTTGGGAACGGCCCGGGCTGTTTGAAACCACGCCCGATTCACGAAAAAAAGGCCCGTGGGACGCACGGGCTCGGCCAACATCCGCGGCAGGGCTCGAACCTGCGACCTTCTGCTCCGGAGGCAGATGCTCTATCCAACTGAGCTACGCGGACAGGGGGACATAACGAGCCTTACGATAGTGACGGGTAGGATGACGGTCCAGCTGATCGGGGCGTGATCGGGGATGCGTCGTTTCACTCACCAAAGACGCGGATCGAGGCCTGCCGATGGCAAGAACCGGGTGACGGCCGAGCCGGCCGCCGTCCGTGTATCCAGTGGTGACGGGGCCGATCTGCCGGAGGCGTCGATCCTGGGAGTCCAACGCGAGGCCTCAAAGGCGAGGCCGGGACCGGCCGCGGGTTCGAGAAGCGACCCCGATGCAGCCATTGGGCTCCAGAGGCGTATCAGAGTGTGTATAGTGGTAATAGCCGCGATCAGGTGGGTCCGAGCACGCGCGGCCAGCGTTCGATCGTGGGAACAGATCACGGTCGAGCTGATGTGAGTTTTTGTCGATCATCACCGGCAGAGAGTCGGCCTGTCGACCACGCTCGACGCCGGTGTTTCAATCCAATCACGGAGGTAGCCACCATGTTGCCGAAGATTGAGCAAAGGAGCCTTTCAAGGCGTGGGAGAAGGGCCGCGATGCTGACGACGATCGCTGCCATCTGTTTCGTGGCGGGTCCGGCCATGAGTCAGCCCCAGATCCCGGCGAACATCAAGGAGCAGATGGAAAAGGCGGCGGCGGCTCAGAAGAAGCCGAAGGAGCTTCCGAAATTCGAGGACATCGCCAAGGATTACGAGAAGGTCATCTCCACCGCTGACGGACAGGCGAGCCTGTACACGGTCTGGATTCGTAAGAAAGACGGCCAGATGCTTGCGGAGTTGCCGGGCAATTTCGAGAAGCAGTTGCTGTTCATCGCCTACACGATCTCGGGCGGCATTCCGACCGCGGGCGTTCAGTTCGGCGATATGTACGTCAAGTGGAAGAAGTACGACAAACGAC